>CAYFLJ010000384.1:0-1502 GCA_964343985.1 uncultured Thermoflexus sp. | reverse complement strand
CCTACCGAGGCATATCGAGGATCACCTGCAACTCGTCGTTGAGCGCCTTCAGATACGCCGGGGTCGGTTCCCCTTGGTTCTCCCACACCTTGTTCACCGCGTCGCCGAGGGACTTGTTGACCTCTGGGATCTTGTAGTTGCCCGGCACCTGATACGTCTCGCCGAGTTCGTTTGCGTCGCGGTCGAGTTCCTGCAAGATTTTCGGGAACACCTCGTGATTGACGAACTTCGGGTCGGTGTAGACGTCCGGACGCGCGCCGGGCGTCGTCGAACCGGTCTTCTGCATCGCCAACGCGAGGCCGGTGTCCTTGTTGGTGAAGAACTGCAAGACCTTCCACGCTTGGTCCGGGTTTGGCGACGTGGCCGAAAGTTGCATCGCGTCAGGCACCCAGATGCCCCCGCGTCGCCCAGTTGGTCCTTTCGGCGCAAGGATGGCGCTGTACTCGTACCCGAACTGCTTCGCCGCCGGATGGATCGCCGTCTTGACATTGAAGTCAAGGTTCATAAGCATGGCGGCCTTGCCTTCCACAAACAGTTTCTGGAAGTCCGCCTTCGGATCGGCCACTTTGCGACGATGAAAGGCGTCATAGAACCATGCAAACGCCGCCCCTGCCTCGGCGGACGATAGCAACGCCTTCTTGGCGTCCTTGTCAAACAACTCTGCGTTCCACCGACGGATGGTTCCGGTGAGGGTGCGAGAGTCCTTTGGAAGGGTCGTCGCTAGCCCCCATTGCGACCCATCGGGCTTCGTCAGTTTGACCGCCGCTTCCATGACATCGGCGATGGTGGTGTTCGCGTCTGGCACCTTCACGCCGGCCTGATCGAATAGCGTCTTGTTGTAGAAGAACGCAACCGCCGCCATCTTCCCCTTGAATGGCAATGAAATGACCTTGCCGTCCAAGCGACCGGCCTCAATCGCCGCCGGATACCACTGCTTCAGGTCAACCTTGTCACGCGCGACCAGGGCATCAAGGTCCTTCATCGCCTTCGAGAGATAGAGGCGTTGTGGTTGCGCCTGCGACGGGTGCGTATGCACGACGTCGCCGATGCTTCCGGCCGCAATCAACGTCGTGATCTTCGCGACGATGTCACCGTCGTTGAGGTCCTTTTCGACGGTGATCCCGGGATTCTCTTTCTGGAAGACAGGGATGCGTACGTCCCACATCTCCGCCTCAGAGACGGTGCGCGCCGTGACCTTAATCGTGACCGGCTTGGCCGCGGCGGTTGGCGCAACGGTCGGCGCGGGCGCCGCCGCGGCGGTAGTCGGCGCCGGTGCGGTCGTCGGCGCGGGCTTTGCTGCCGTCGGTGCCGCCGCCGGGGCAGCATCGCCTCCGCACGCCGCCAACGCCACGCTACCGCCCAACAGCGCAATCGTCCGCGCGGCCCACGCGCGCCGAGTCTGGGCGCCACCAACAATCGACATCGTTCCCCCTCCGTGTGGCCGGATCGTCGCGCAGGTCGCGCACCGATCTCCGGCACGTGCGAGTGGGAGGCTACCCGAT
>CAYFLJ010000383.1:0-1504 GCA_964343985.1 uncultured Thermoflexus sp. | reverse complement strand
AGCGGCGGCACCATCACGTAGCCGGTCCCTTGGATCTTGTGCCCGGGGTTGGTGACGCCCTCCGCACCAGCCGCGATAAACCGCGCGGTTGCCGGTTCAACGGGATAGCAAGCGATCGCAGGGTTGCGCGCCTTGAGCGCCCGGGCCGTGCCGATAAAGGTTCCGGCCGCGCCGACAGATGCGACAAACGCGCCCACCCGCCCGCCGGTCTGTTCCCAGATTTCATTGCCAGTGGTTTGCTCGTGCGCACGGACGGCGGCGGGGTTATTGAATTGGTCAGGTCGGTATGCGCCCAACTCCACGACAAGCTCGCGCGTGCGCGCCTCAACGAGGTCGAGGTCCGGGCCAGAGACCTTTCCCGGCACGGACCCCGGCGCCTGCGGAACGAGGGCAACCTCGGCGCCCAGCGCCTCAAGCATCCGTCGGCGTTCGATTGAATTCCCGGCCGACATGACGGCGATCATTCGGTAGCCGCGCACGGCACACACCACGGCGAGGCCGGTGCCCATGTTCCCACTCGTCAATTCGACGACTGTTCCACCTGGTTTGAGAAGGCCGCGCCTCTCGGCGTCGTCGATGACGGCGCGCGCGACTCGATCCTTCACACTCGCACCTGGACCGTAAAACTCCAGTTTGGCGACAACGCGCCCGGGCAACCCGTCGGACAAGCGGTCGAGTGCGACCAGTGGGGTCGCTCCAATGGCACCAATCACGCTGTCATGAATTGCGGGGTTCATCGTGACTCTCCGACGCGGTCCGAACTGATTGTCAACGCTCGTCTTGGCGTCCGTGGCGTCGCCACGGCCCACATGTCTTAATGGTTTGCTGCGGACATACTTCACGTGACCGGTGTAGGTCGGGACCAGGAGACGCAGATGACTAAGTCGATCGGAATCGAATTACCGGGCCTAGCGCGCATGGCGCAAGTGACGCGGGCGATATCTCAGGCGGCGGCGAACGGTCCACCTTTCGCACCCGCGCCGATGCGGGTCCTTACTTCGTGGCAGGCGCCGTGCTCGGGCGGACGTGCCAGTCTATCGCTTCCCAACCGCGTCGTCATGGCGCCGATGTCGACCGGCACAGCAGACGCGCACGGGCTTCCTAGCCACCAAACCGTGGCGTGGTACGCGGCACGCGCACGTGGCGGCGTTGGGATGATCATCGTCGAACAAACGTACGTTGCGCTGCCGGTACAGCGTTCCGGACGACAGTCACTGTGCTTCGCAGACACGTCCGCGCGAACCATTTTCGCAACGCTTGCGGATTCGATTCGCCAGCACGGCGCAAACCCCGCAATCTCTCTCGATCACCCAGACCGCCGACCATTTGAATCATGGTCGCGTGATGACCTCCACGACGCACTCAACCGATTGGGCGATGTTGCAGGTGCCGTCCAAGACGCCGGCTTTGCTGCCGTGCATCTCTCTCTCGATTCCTCGTCGTTTCTGTGGCGCGCACTTGCTTCGGCGTCGAACCGACGCACTGACCGATTTGGGCGAGGTCC
>CAYFLJ010000382.1:0-1508 GCA_964343985.1 uncultured Thermoflexus sp. | reverse complement strand
GCTCGAGACGACGCATTGCGCCTGTTTCGCCCGGGACCGCGGGCGGCTCGCCCGCTCCGGGCCGTTGGGAACGCGCGGGCGTTCAGGCAACGTGACGGCCTCGATAGATAGACCGGGCCGGCGCGTACGCGGATAACGAAGGCGCCGGCGATCCCAGTCGGTGCGCCAGAGCGTCTCAAGGTGCCTCTCAGTGCCTGATCGTGGCCCCTTCCGAGGATGGCTCAGCGAATGAATTGGGACACATGGTCCCTGCCCGCCTCTCGTGCCCGTCACCTGTCCAGCGTGGGGCGGCCGGGTCCGCGGGCATCTCTGCCCGCCTCTCGTGTCCGTCGCGTGTGCGGCGTGCGGGCGCCCCGTCGTGTCAACTCACTCGCTCTGCATCGACCGCGCAAGCGCAATCTCGCCGGCTTCAGGCGGCGCGACGTCGCCCTCGGTCTCCACGGCGACGCGCTCCGCCTCAAATGCCATCTTGATGTGCTTCGCAATCTCCGGCTCAAACCACTCGTCAATCGTCCGGTTCAGCTCACGAGCCCGCATCGCCACGAAGCGCGCCTCGAGTTGTTCTCGAGATATTGCCCCAGTCTCGATCAACACCTCTGCGAGTGCACGAAGTTGGACGTACGCCAACAAGGAGTGACCAGCCACCCCCATCATCATGCGCGCGATTGGCGCCGGCACCTCGTCGGCCATCCCCGTATCCTCCGATAGGTCTGCCCCGCAGCGACGCGGACCGCCCTGAGGATAGCCGCCGCGGGACCGATTCCGTGCCCTCGGCACCTCCCAGTCGCCACGCCCACCTAACCTATCAGCCCCTCCTCCGGAAGCCTTTACGATGCCTCGCACCACCGTCGCGATCGTTACTTGGAATGGTCGCGCCCATCTCGACGCCCTGTTTGGTGGCCTCATGTCACAGGGCGCGCCGGGAGGCTTCGATGTCGTTGTTGTCGACAACGCCTCCCGCGACGGCACACCAAAAGCCATCGAAGCGATCAGCTCGAAGGACGCACGGGTGCGGCTTATTCGAACCGGACGAAATGCGGGGTTCGCCGTTGCGAATAACGTCGCAATGATGCACGCCCGTGGCGACTACTTTGTCGCCCTCAACAGCGACACCGTCCCCGAACCGGGATGGCTTGATGCGCTTGTCGACGCCGCCGACGCCAACCCGCGCGTCGGGTCGGTCGCAAGCCAGATGACCTTCTTGCACGATCCACAGGTGGTGCAATCCGCGGGAATCCGGATCGACCGCGCCGGCATCGCGTGGGACGCCGGCAGCGGCGACCGTCGCCGACCCCCGGGCGATCCCTTCCCGACCTTTGGCGCAAGTGCCGGCGCCGCCCTCTACCGCACGTCAATGCTTCGCCAACTCGGTGGCTTCGACGAACGCTTCTTTATGTATCTCGAAGACGTCGACCTCGCGTGGCGCGCCCGCCTGGCCGGGTGGGAGGCCGTCGTCGCGCCGTCCGCCGTCGTGCGCCACGCCCATTCCGGCAGCGCCGGGGAAGGAT
>CAYFLJ010000381.1:0-1509 GCA_964343985.1 uncultured Thermoflexus sp. | reverse complement strand
TGACGCCGCTTGCGATCGTGTCACCCATCTGGGGCGTCCACCGCGAGACGGAGGCAAACGCCGTCGGCTTCACCCTCCCCACGATGCGCGAGGCCGTCGCGGAGGCGGTCGAGGCGTTGCGTGCCCATGGCGACCGTCACGTGCACTACGTTGATGGCCTCGACCTGTTCGGCCCGTCGGATGCCCACCTGTTACCCGACGACCTTCACCCGAATGGCGCGGGGTACGCCCTGCTTGCCGAACGCTTCGTGGACCGCGTCGCGACGCCACTGTTCCGTACGGCCTGACCGTCTGCACCCAGACCGAGAGGATTGCCCTCATGAACCCGCACGCCCAAGCCGCCGCCACCGACGCCCTTCACCAAGCCATCGACACCCTCGGCGAGACCGGCCTCCAGGTTGTCGCCATCCACCGCGGTGAGGTCGTCGTCGACGCGTGGGCGGGGATCGCCGACTCGTCGACCGGGCGCCCCGTCGATGGCGACACCCTCTTCACCGGGTTCTCCATGTCGAAGGGCGTGACCGCCACCATCGTGCATCGCCTCGTCGAACGCGGCGTCCTTGAGTACGACGCGCCGCTTGCCAGATGGTGGCCCGCCTTCGCGGCGCATGGCAAGGGTGGGATCACCGTGCGCCACGCGCTGTCGCACCGTGCGGGCCTGCCGGAGTTTCGCGACCTCGACCCAGACGACCTGCCAAGCCTCGCCGCGACGGGGCGCCACCTTGAGGGCACCACGCCGGATTGGGCGCCGGGCGCGTCGATGGCCTACCACGGCTTGACCTATGGCACCCTTCTCGGGCGCGTCGTGGAGTGCGCCACCGGCAAGCCGTTCGCACAGGTCCTGCGCGAGGAAGTGACCGGCCCGCTTGGGTTGCACGACCTGCATTGCGGTGTGCCGAATGATCCGGCAGTCTTGGCCCGCATCGCAACGCTTGTGGCGAGTGGGGACCCTGCACCATCGACCGGTCTCTCGCCGGTGACAGAGACCGAGCGTGCGGACCGTGCGGGACCGGCGGCGCGCTTCAACGCAGAGTCGTACCGCGCGGGGTGCATGCCCGCCGCGGGGATGATCGCGACGGCGCGAGACTTGGCTACCCATTACGCGGCGATGCGCTCGGAGGGCTACCGCGGGGTGCGCCTGCTTGCGTCCGCCACCTTGGCCCATGCGACCGTCCCGTATCACGGCGATGATGGGTCGCACGTCGAGTGGACGTCGCGCATGGGGCTTGGGTTCGCGTTAGGTGCGGCGCGCCACCCGCACTGCGGAGTCGACACCGTGGCGCCGTGGGCGGACGCCTTCGGACACACCGGCATGGGCGGGTCAATCTCGATGTACTGCCCGTCACAGGACCTCGCCGTGGCGCTGACGAAAAACGCACTGGCACCGTCGCGGTTCACGTTTCACACGTGGGATCTCGCGTTGCGGTCGATCATCGGGTCTCTGGACCATATTTCACACGAACGGTAAGCACGCTTCGCTGGCCGTTCGTACACATGCCGACAGACGGT
>CAYFLJ010000380.1:0-1521 GCA_964343985.1 uncultured Thermoflexus sp. | reverse complement strand
ACCTCCGGCCGCGGGCGGTGCGGCGGCGACGCACCGAACGCGCGACGCTACCACAGGGGTTACGTCCCCCGCCCGATGGCGTGACAGATAGGCAACCAATCGAACGCGGAGGATGCTATTTCAGTGATCGCCGGACGGCGATGACGACCGCGCCAAGAAACACGAGGCCCACGGTAAGGGTCATCACGGTGACGATGAATGGCGCAGAGTCCCAGTCCTGAAAGGGCAACATCATCAACGATGTGACGACGACGAAAAGACCGGCGGCAAAACCGGCACGACCGGTCTGCGGATCCATCGTGCGAGGCCTCCTGAGCGGCTACGGCCAGTTCTGTCGCGTCTCCCGCGGCGCAGACGGTTGCCAGTGTACGAGACGACGTCAGCGATCTAGCGACAGGTACAAGCCGGTGTGAGGCAGGCCGAGGCGACGGTGCGCGACCCCGCAAAGAGGACGAGATGGCGCAGGCGTAGCGCCACGCGCACGGGGGTTCCCGGCGCAAGCCACTCGCGCAGGCGGGCGCGAAGCACGAGATTGCCGTGCGGGGCGATGCGAGGGCGCACGTCATACTCGACATCCGCCCCACGAGGGCGACCTTCGCTAACGACGGCATCCCCGAACGGGTCGGGGTCGATATCGACTTCTTCTGGTCGAACAAGCAGGTTCGCCTCACCGGCGTGAATCCACGCGGAGGGATCGGCAACCGTGAGGGACGCGACCGGCCACTCGCTTGGGAACGCGAGCCGACCGGCACGGGCTTCCACCGGCAGGAAGATGGCGTCACCTCCGAAGGCTGCGACAAACTGACTTGCTGGGCGGTTGTAAAGCGATGTTGGCGTGCCAGCCTGTTCGACGCGCCCACGACGCATGACGGCCACGCGAGATGCACAGGCAAAGGCTTCCTCCTGATCATGCGTCACCATCAGGACGGCGACACCTTCGCGTGCAAGAATATCAAGCAAGTCACGACGCACCTGCGCACGCATGTTTGCGTCAAGCGTGTTGAAGGGCTCGTCAAGCAAGATTGCGCGCGGACGCGGTGCGAGTGCCCGCGCGAGGGCAACGCGCTGCTGTTGGCCACCGGATAACTGGTGTGGGTATCGGGTGGCGAACTCGCTGAGGCCGACAGTCGCCAGAAGGGTTACGACACGGCGGTCACGCTCCGACGCAGCGGTTTGGCGAAGGCCGAACGCGACGTTTGCGGCGACGGTCAGGTGTGGGAAGAGGGCATAGTCTTGGAAGACCATGCCGATGCGCCGCCCGTCGGGTGGCACCCATTTTGGCTGTGCGCCATTGACCGGCCGCGGCGCGGTTGCCACAAGCGCGTCGTCAATCCACACTTCACCGGCGTCGGGGCGTTCAAAGCCGGCGATGATGCGCAACGTGGTGCTCTTGCCGCAACCGCTTGGCCCTAGGAGGGCGACAACCTCACCGGCCACCAGATCGAGGCTAACCCCATCGACCGCCGGCACCCGACTACCCGGGTAGCGTCTGGCGATGCCACGGACGGAGACGACCACCGG
>CAYFLJ010000379.1:0-1521 GCA_964343985.1 uncultured Thermoflexus sp. | reverse complement strand
ACGAGATGGCCCTTCGCCGGGCCTCCCACCGACGGGTTACACGGCATCGAAGCCACGGTGCCAAGGTCGGCAGTGACGATCAGGACGCGCCGACCCATCCTTGCCGCTGCCAAGGCCGCTTCAAGGCCCGCGTGACCCGCGCCGACAACGACGACATCCCAGACCCCATCCGGCGTTGACGACCACCACGTTGGCGCGGCAACCGTCGTTCCGGGCCATGTCTCGGCTTCCGTCATACCGCGAGTCTAAACATCGACCGCCGATCTCAGACACACCACGCGCGTCCGCGGTGCGCGCGTGCTAGCCTCTGCCGCAACGTTGCTCGGCCACATTGGGGCATCGCACCGAACGGCGTGCCCGAAAGCCCACCAATGCTCTTGGAAGCCTACGTCCTTCCCGACACCGACGTCGCTGTGGGCGTCGTCTTCCTGAACCCGCGCCCCGAATCGCGCGAAGAGGCCGGCGCGCGCGGCGCTACCTCGGGATCACCCGCATTGACGTTAGCGGTCTACGGTCCCGGACCAGTCTCGGATGGCGACCTCGCTCTCGCCGCCGCGGCCTTGGCCACTGCCACTGGTGAAGCACTAGGTTCGGCCCCGCGTTGGCGCGTCCGCACCGCACTCTGGTGGATCATCGGCGCCGCGGTAACCGCCGGACTAGTGTGGCGCGCCCTCGACGCCGGCCCGGGGTTTGCATTTATCTCAGCGATCGTTGGCTTCCTCGCGCTGCCCCCACTCTGGACGATTGACGATCGGCCCCATCAGTGGTGGCGCGCCCTACTCTTCTGGCGCAACTGGCGCACCCGCCTCTCGCGTCGCACCGCTACCCGCCTTGCCCACGGCATAACCGTCCTTGAAACGGCGCGCGGCCAACGTGCCGACACTCTCGATCAAGTCGCAGCACTTTGGGCGATGGCTCGTCGCGCCGACGGATCACCCGCAGTCCGCCTCGCGGCGATGGCCTCGCATTGCAGGGAACGCGGGTGGCCGCACGTCGCCGCTTGGTACGCCGCCCGCGCCGCCGCCGAGCGCCGGACGTCCGCATACGCTCCCGACACCACTGCGAGGTGGACCACTTTTGAGGGTGCCGGGCGGTGATGCAACCCACGTTGTCAGGCACAGTCACCGGTCCGGTCATTCCGGTCTGGGTCGCCCCATGGCCAACCGGCGGCGAAGTACTCGTTCTGACTCGAGACTCGTTGCGCACACTCAGTGCACTGGGCGCGGCCCTTAATGTGGCACCGATCGCGCCGACCATCGCGGTCATGGCCGCGGACGGGACCTACGCCGACTCGGGCCACGTCGCGACTGCAGCGCGCGACCTCGTGCGACGAGGCATCGCGACCGCCACCCTGAACCAGTCGCCATCCGCGGTTGATGGGACGCGCCACCGAGTCGGTCAACTTTTAACAACCTTCGGGATCTTGCTTTTGGCCTTCCGTCCAACAATTGATGGCGAGTACGCGATCCAGACGCTCGCCGGTATTTGGGTGCTTGCAGGGCTCCCGATCATGCGAAGCGC
>CAYFLJ010000378.1:0-1524 GCA_964343985.1 uncultured Thermoflexus sp. | reverse complement strand
CGACGAGCAAGAGGCACCCGTCGGCCATCGAGAGGGTGCGCTCAACCTCGCTTGAAAAGTCCGCGTGGCCGGGGGTGTCGATGAGATTGACTTTGATGTCGCCAAACTGGATTGCGGCGTTCTTGGCGAAAACGGTGATCCCGCGCTCGCGCTCAAGCTCATTGGAGTCCATGATGAGCGTGCCCGCGGCGTCAGCATCACGAAACACCATGCTTTGCTTGAGCAGGCCATCGACGAGGGTCGTTTTGCCGTGGTCAACGTGCGCGATAACCGCGATATTTCGGAGGTCGGTGCGGGAGACCCCGCCGGTAGCAGTGTTGGTGTTCGTCATGTGATGCCCTGAAGCGTAACAGCGGCGTGCCCTCACCACCGAGACACGTGGAGGCGCCCCACTCATCGGGCGCCGGAGGGGTCCGTCATCGAAGCGCTCAGGTTCGTGCGCCTGAGCGTACGTGGGGACAGACGTACGGTGGGGCGCTAGCCGGTCGCCGCGCGACGTTCCCCAACCCACGCATACCCACCGACGTCGCGCACAAACCCATATGGCTCAATCTCGGCACCGTCAGGTTGAGCGACCCCGTTCGACGCTGCCGCGGCACCACCACTAATCTGATAGCCATTCCACCGCGTCACCACCAGACGGACCCACTGCCCAGGCAAGCGCGCCTGCCACCACCGCGCCAACGCTGCAGCAGCGGCCCCAATCTGCGGCGATCCAGTCAAGGTCACAAGCGTCGCGCGCCCATCGTCGTCGCACGCCATCGTGGCCACTGCTTCACCCCACCACATCGCCACAGCAAGATGCGCCCCGCGCGCAAACCGTAGCCCTCTCGCATCGTTATTCACGTCACCATCATCGTCGCCGGCCGAATCGGGGCCATCGCCAATCGCGTCCAACGAGGCAACCGGATCAAACCCGTCGTCGCCAAGTCGGTTGCGCGACGCCACCGACGCGGCATCGCCGACCGGCCAGAAAGCCGGGTCGAGTGAAGCCATCACGACCAACCCGGCATCTACTGTCGCCGCCGACGCCGTGCCTGACCGCGCCAAAGCCCGTGACGCCGAGACTTCACGTAAGCGTTCTACGACATCTGAAAGCGCGTACTGCACGCCGGGGAAGCCGTCGACGAAGTACCCACGCAATATCTCGCCGCGCGCCTCAAGACCGGCAAACACCGGTTCAAGTGCATCCCAGTCGAGACCGGGCGCATCGCGCGCAACGGATTCCCGCGTCACCACGCCCCACCGTGCAAGCAGTTGTCGCGCCTGGCGCCGAAGGCGATCATCGGCATCGGGAAACCGCCCGAGGAACGACGGCCGGTGGACCAGCGACCACCTCCCGGCCCACACCCGCGACGCCAACGGTGACGACCCAGCGCCACCAACGGTGATTGGCGCGGCATTCGCCACGACCTCGCGGGCACGGCGGCGCGCCGCGGCCATTTCGGCACGGCCCAGCCGTGGCATCGCTTCGCCCGGTCCGAACCCTCTCAGACCCGTCGTGCCACGCCCCACCACCGGTAC
>CAYFLJ010000377.1:0-1527 GCA_964343985.1 uncultured Thermoflexus sp. | reverse complement strand
GGCGCACGAGACCGCGAGTCTGCGGGCCGTCGTACGCCGTAGGGGCTCGATTAGGCGAGACGCATGTCGTGGCGAGTAGCCGAGGCGATTGCGCCCGTCGGAGGCCCGCCGTGGACAGCGATTGCGACGGACGGGGCAAAGTACGGAAAGTCCCACGACACTCGGTCGCCTGAGCGCTTCCCCGGCACCGGAAAAAGTCGTGCCGTCAGGGGTTTATCGAGACGAACCGCCAACGTTGCCATATCCAAGATCACGGCGCCAAGCGTCGCACCGTCGGCATCGCCGGCCAACGGGACTGTGTCAAGCCCGAGGCCGCAGACCGTACTCGCCAGCAAGAGCCGTTCGATCGACACATGCCCTTCCGCGGCGCGGACGGCGAGAGTCGCGTCTTCAAGCACGGGCATCATCAAGCCAGAAAAGCCTGTCGGGCGAAACGAACCCGCGGCGGTTTGGCTGACCATCCTTGTCCGGCGCGCGACCTCATGGAGGCATTCCGTCAGGAAGCTTGCGACGAAGGTGGTGCCCGGCCCACCGAACGCCGGTACGCCAATCGCCTCAAACGCGGCTCCGATGGATGAACCCGCGGCCGGGAAGGGCGCGGGCGAGAAGTCAACACCGCTGAAGCGCGCGTCTGGGAAGCGCTCGACGACGGTGCGGGTGAGGGAGGCGACGCTTTCGACCGCAGTGGTCAGGCCGTCAACAAGTCGGGTCCGGGCGATCTCAAGGGTGTCGGCATGAGTAAATGCGGCTTCCACGACGTCGGCACATTCGAGCGCGAGGCCCACGGCCATGCCGGTGCCGCGATCATGGAATGCAGCCGGAAAGAACGGCACGTGCGGGCCGACATTTGCAATGGCGGCGAAGCGCAGGTTGCCGAACCCATCGTTCCCGGTCTGGGCAATCGAACGAATCACGTTGCCAGCCATTCGGCACGCGTCAACGGCAACGCTGCCGGAATGGGCGGATGTGCGGGTGCCGACGGTCGCGGTGATGGCCACCTGCGTCGTCGCGCCAATCAGCGTTGGAGCGGCGTCAAGGAGCGGTTGCCAGGTACCGTCTGGCAAACCAACGGTGTCGATTGTGCCGACAGAAACGAACCCGAAGCCGTGATTAGGCGACTCGGCGTCGAGCGCAAGGGCGAACTCGTGCAGTCGTGCCGCGCCGTCGGTGCCCTTGGCTAGTCCTCCAATGGGTGGGCACGCGAAGGTATCGACCGGCGGCAGCGCGACGCGCACGGTCTGCACCTCAATGCCATGGGAGTCGAGGGCGTGACGAACTGCCTCTGCGAGGTTGCCAGCCTCCCGAAGCGATGCCCAACCATCCATCGCGCTGATCGCGGCGAAGACGGTGACGGCGCGCACCTTCATGGAATTGATCCTTGTGACATGACGTGAAGGGATGGTGCCACGTCGTGTGTTGTCTTTGGTGACGCGGTGCGGACGGCCGGGTCGGGATGATGTGTCTCAGGTGCCCCAGATAGTCCCCCTTCCCTCGTAGGGAAGTGGGGTTGGGGGGTTAGGCCCGTTG
>CAYFLJ010000376.1:0-1535 GCA_964343985.1 uncultured Thermoflexus sp. | reverse complement strand
GCAAGCACGAAGAGTGCGTCGTCAAACAGTTCTGGGATCTCGTCAAGCACACGGCCAAGGTCACCGATTGCCCCGAGACGGTCATCGTTCGACGTCGTGCCATCATCAATCACGTCGATTGGCCACGGGCCGGCGGCGGTCGTCCCGCGCGCCCATTCATCGAAGTGCGTCGCAAAGCGATGGTTCGTCACCACAACCACTCGCCCGACGTCCGGGATGGCACGAAGTTCGTCAAGCATATAGTCAAGCAGCGGACGGCCGGCGACCGGAAGCAGCGGCTTCGGCGTGTCGATCGTGAGGGGGTGTAGGCGCACGGCGTAGCCGGCGGCCAAGATCAAAGCGTTGATTCGCATCGCGGAAACCTGAACGACTAGACCTGCACGTAGATGACGCCATCATCGACGCGCACGGGGAAGTGGCGCAGGCGCTTCCCATCGTGGACGAGGCAGGCGCCACTCACGAGGTCAAACTCCCATCCGTGCCACGGGCATGCAAGGATTTCGCCGTCGCGCGCCCACTCAAAGCGTCCGTAGGTCGAAGGCAGGGTTGTGCCATCCACGCGGCCGCCACAGATTGGCACCCGTTCGTGCGGGCAGAGGTCGAGGATGGCGAGGACTCGCCCATTGACATTGAACACACCGACGTCGAAGGTGCCCGCGCGCACGACACGTCGATCACCCGGGGGCAATTCGGCGACGGGCATGACCGTCCACCATTGACCTCGCCGACGATCGTTCGTCTCGGCCGAGGTCACTCATAGCCCCCAAGGGTGCCGCTCGGAACGGTGGCACTTGGGGCATGTCCCGCGCGGGGCGTGGCGCGAGAGACACCGGTACCCGCCGGGTCAAGGCCGTACAACTCGCAGGCGGTAAGGCCCATCACGCGCGCGCGAATTACTGGTGGAAAAGACGCCGCGGTGAAGTCGGGAGTATCTCCGTCCCAGTGCGGGAAGTCGGTGGAGAACATCGCCATCCGTTCGGCCGGAAACATCCGCATGACTTGGCGCACGTGTTCCGGGTTCGGCGCCTCTTCGATCGGTTGTGTCGTCAGACGCACATGGTCGGCGGCAATTTCGCTCGGCGCGCGATCAAGCCAGGGCGCGGTCATGCGGAGGGCCCGCCAGTTCTTGTCGAGGCGCCACAAAAGTGCCGGCACCCATGCGACACCGCCTTCGACGAGGACGAAGCGCAAGTTCGGGTGCCTTTGGAAGGTGCCTTCCGCGATCAAGCTCACGAGGTGCGCCTGAAACACTCCACTGAGAGAGGTGTGCCATTCAAGGTAGCTCCCGGGTTGCCCGACGGCGGTCGCCTGCAACGACACCCCGACGCCCTCAAAGCCGGGATGAACGGCGACGGGCAAGCCGAGTTCGCACGCCGCTTCGTAGATGGGGTCGAAGAAGCGTCGCCCAAGGGCCATCGGTGTGGCACTCGGCATGAGGACCTGCACCACTCCCGGCGTGCGCCCAACGCGACGAATTTCGTGCGCCGCGAGAATCGGGTCAACTGGCGACACGAGGATCGAGACACGATACCGGG
>CAYFLJ010000375.1:0-1540 GCA_964343985.1 uncultured Thermoflexus sp. | reverse complement strand
ACGCCCATGTCGAACAGCGCGCCGACCGACGCCTGATCCGCGTCGAAGAACCAGAGGTCGTCGCCAGTCTCCTCAAACGAGTCGCGAACCTCCGCGTAGTACACCTCTGGCCCGCCGTGGGATGAGCGTGCGGACGCCCCCGAGACACGCCCAATGCTGTTCCTGCCCAACTCATCGCGTACCGCGTAGATGGCCGGGGCGAAATGCGGCATCGCGAGAGTCACCACGCCATGACGCGCGGCCGCATCGGCGGCCTCGACGAAACGATGCGCATCCTCCATCGTGTCGCAAAGTGGCTTTTGCATGAGCAGATGCTTGCCGGCTTGAAGGACGGCGACCCCTGCAGGGACGTGCAGCGGGTGCGGTAGGGCAACAATCACTGCATCAATCTCGGGGTCCGAAAGCACCTCGTGCCAATCGTGGGTCCAATGCGGAATCTGCCAGCGGTCCGCGAGGATGCGCAGTCGCGACTCCTTCCTTCCAGCGATGGACTTGACGCGCGCGCCGGGCATTGCTGCAATCTGGGGCAGGTGGAGCTTATTCGCGATGCCACCCGCGCCGATGATCCCGAAGGTGATAGCCACTGGCTTCGTGCTCCTCTCTCTGAGTCGGGCGGGGGCGACCCTCATTTGTTTCAGTGCGCAGGCAGGTATCCGCGTCGCAAGCGCAACGTCAGATCGTCGTCACCTACGATAAGCCTCGCCGGCGCATGAGGCGTGAGTTGAATGCCGTGAGCGCAATTCGGCTCGTCTGCGCCGCGCGAGCGAGCGATCAGGCCGTCTCGCCGTTTGGAGCGCGGGTGACCTCAACGCGAGAACCCGATGGCACCTGCCCGAAGAGTCTGGCGTCACCGATGACCTTGCCGAAGACGTTCACGGGTGACGCTGGACGAATCTCGTTCCCTCTGCTCATCGGCGTCGGCCCCCAAAAGATGCAGAAGGCATTGCCTGGGGGCCAATACCCAACGTCGCCGACGTCCACCGTCGCTCGTGCATCCGGAGCCTCGTCCCCGTGGACCGGTACGGCGAAGTAGATCTCGTCTCCCCATAGGCTCACGCGCGACGTGATCGGTAGTGCGTCCCAGACGGCATGCGCGGTTGCGGAGCCGTCCAAGGATGCTTCCATCGTCACACCGCCCGCAGTAATCGAGACGACGCGGTTGGCCATGACGCTATCCCTCGTGACCCAAACCGGCCGAGCTATGCGAGACCACGCGCCGCGACCGCGTCCCGGTTGACCGGAGTCTTCGGTGCAGTCCCCTGCAACACGTTGATGATGTTGTCCGCCGCCAGCGCGCTCATGGCGTCGCGCGTGTGCATCGAGGCGCTTGCGATGTGCGGCACGATCAAGCAATTGTCGAGCGTCAAGAGCGGATCGTTCAGGGGGATCGGCTCAGGCGACGTCACGTCGAGGCCGGCCGCCCAGATCGTGCCGTCACGCAACGCGTCGTAGAGCGCTTTCGGGTCAACGATCGGGCCGCGTGCGCTGTTGATCAAGATTGCCGTCGACTTCATCATCGCGAGGCGGTCGGCGTTGATCA
>CAYFLJ010000374.1:0-1542 GCA_964343985.1 uncultured Thermoflexus sp. | reverse complement strand
GCCGCCGTTGTCGCAGCGCGCCTGCACACCGGGCGCACCCATCAGGTGCGTCTGCATTTTGCCTCCATCGGGCACCCGCTCGTTGGGGACGACCTCTATGGTGGAGGCATGCGTGTCAGCGACGGGGAGACGGTCTGGGACGGTCGCCACGCGTTGCACGCCTGGCGCGTGCGATTCACGCATCCGGCGCGAGGCGCCATCGTGGAGGTGGTTGCGCCGCAGCCACACGGCTTCGCTCGATTGGTGCGTTCGGTCGCGCGATGAAGGGTGGCGCGGTCGCGCAGAGTGGCGGCACCCTCTGCCCGAGACCTCGCGTTGGTGCGCCCGGGGCGCCGCCGGTCACTTTGAGGAGAAGCCATGGCGTACGACGTCGCCGCCCTCCGCGGGCATTTCCCGTCTCTTGCCTCGGGCATCGCGCACTTCGACGGTCCCGGCGGCACGCAGACGCCGATCGAAGTTGGCGAGGCGATTGCGTCCACCCTCACGGGGCCGCTCTCCAACCGTGGCCGATCGGTCTTGTCGGAACGAAATGCCGACGATGCCGTCGTCGCGTTCCGACAGGCGTACGGCGACTTTCTTGGGGTGGACCCGCGAGGGGTGGTTTACGGGCGGAGTGCGACCCAGATTGTCTACGACTTTGCGCGCCACTTGGCTAAGCGGTGGGGGCCAGGCGACGAGGTCATCGTCTCCCGCCTCGATCACGACTCGAACATCCGACCGTGGATGCAAGCGGCTGAGGCGGTCGGGGCAACTGCGCGATGGCTTGAGTTCGACCCGCAGACGGGCGAGGTCGACATGGCGACGCTTGATGCCATGCTGGGATCGCAGACCCGATTGATCGCGATCACCGGCGCTTCAAACCTGATCGGCACGAAGCCGGCCGTGCGGGCCATCGCCGACCGGGCGCACGCCGCCGGCGCACTTGTTTGGGTCGACGGTGTGCACCACGCGGCGCATGAGTTTGTCGATATGGCACGACTCGGCGCCGACTTCTACGTGTGTTCGCCCTATAAGTTCCTTGGTCCGCACTGTGCGGTGCTTGGGGCGTCGCCTGACCTCCTAGATAGCATCGCGCCGGACAAGTTGCTGCCGGCAACGAACGTGGTGCCGGAACGGTTCGAGTTCGGCACCCTGCCGTACGAGATGATGGCGGGGGCGACGGCGGCGGTCGATTTTATTGCTGGCATCGCCCCGGGCGGCGCCACCGCGCGGCGTGAACGGCTTCGGGCGTCGTACGCGGCGATCCATTCCCACGAGACGCGACTGCGCAAGCGCATTGAGGCGGCGGTTGCCGAACTCGGCGAGTGGTACGAGATGCACTCTCGCGCCGCCGACCGGACCCCGACCCTCTTAGCGACCGTGGCGGGTGGTCGTTCGGCCGAAGCGTCTCGCTTCCTCGCGTCCCGAGACGTGCAAGCACCGGCGGGGTCGTTTTATGCGTACGAGGCGTTCTTGCACCTCGGTACTGCGGATACGCATGGCCTGCGAATGGGCTTAGCGCCCTACAACGACGACTCGGATGTTGATCGCCTGATCGACGGC
>CAYFLJ010000373.1:0-1545 GCA_964343985.1 uncultured Thermoflexus sp. | reverse complement strand
CCGGTCAGGATTGTGCCGACGATCAGGTCCCACATTTCTTCGGTTTGGTCGTCAAACGCCACGCGCACATTTGCGCCAGCGTTGTTCACCAGAGTAGTCACGGGGCCGAAGGCGCCCTCGGCCGCTGCCACAACCAACGCCCATCCGGAAGCGTCGCGCACGTCGTGCACGCAGCCAATCGCATGCCCTCCGGTTGCGCGGATGTCGTCTACGACGGTCATCGCCTTCTGGAGATCCAGATCGGTCACGACGACCGCTGCGCCACTCTCAGCAAAGACGCGCGATTGCGCGCCGCCGATTGCGCCCCCGCCGGCGGTGATGATCGCCACCTCGCCATCAAGTCGGATGCTCATCGGCCTCTCACGCGCCAACCCGTCTACGGTTGCCCCGCGCCATCTCCCCCGGCGACTTCGTCGTCGTCGGCAGATGTGTGCGCGGTGTCGTTCCACGTCTCAACAATTGGCCCGTCCGGCCAGAGTTCAATGATCGCCACACCGACGTTCGACGCCCCAAGTCGCCATGCAAGATTGAGATCCATTCCGAGAAGGTGGCACCCAAGGGTCCGGACAACCCCGCCGTGGGTTGCGACCAGGACCGTTTCTCCGGGATGGCGCAGACGGATGGCGTCGATGGCCGGTGCAATACGATCTCGCATGTCGCCGAGATGTTCGCCGTTTGGCGGGCGTACATCACCCGGCCGGCGGCGGCGTGCAGCGGCGATTTCAGGGTCCCTCGCAACTGTCTCAGACGATGTCAGCCCTTCCCAATCGCCGAAGCGCAACTCGCGCCAGACGGGGTCTCGCACGACTGAAATGCTTCGCCCCTCGACTGCGAGTTCGGCGGTGCGCCACGCGCGTTGAAGGTCACTCGCATACGCCACGACGATGGCTTCGTGCGCCAGTCGCGTCCGGAGCCGCCGAGCCTGCGCCTCTCCTCGGAGATTAAGGGGAATATCCGTTTGGCCTTGGATTCGGCTATCGGCGTTCCATGCCGTTTCGCCGTGACGCACCACAATCAAACGGGGAGGGTTCGGCGTCTTTTCTGGGCGAGGTTGAGAGGCGGGCCAGGTCGGCGCAACGGACGGGAGGGTCACGCGAGGGTAGCCCCGCCGTCGAACTGGGGTGCAGGACCGAGGTTGACGACCCCGTTCCGCTCCTCGGACGGGAGCGCGTCGACGAGGACAGCGGCGGTCACCCCGAGACGTGGATGGACCCACGACGGGTCGATGTCTGCGAGCGGCACCATCACGAACGCTCGCTCCGCCATGCGCGCGTGCGGGATATCGAGGCCGGGCTTCGTCACGACGAGATTGCCGTACGCCAAGATGTCCACATCGACGATGCGCGGTCCCCAACGACGCGTCGGTCGACGCCCCACCAAGGTTTCGATCTCTTTGACGCGCGCAAGCAGGGCATCCGGTCCGAGGCGAGTCGACCCCCGCGCGACGAGGTTCAAGAACGACGGCTGGTCAACGTCGCCCCACGGTGGAGTCTCGAACACGTTCGAGGTGCGGAGGTCAGCACACGTCTCTGCAAGCAGTGTCAA
>CAYFLJ010000372.1:0-1551 GCA_964343985.1 uncultured Thermoflexus sp. | reverse complement strand
CTGGGCGATGGCGGCCATGGCTTCGGATGAACCGAAGCACTGGGACTTGATGGGTGGCGAGTACGTGCAAGGCGGCGACGGGAACGGAGAGGTGATCTTCGCGTTGCCCTAACCGTGTGCGCGCCGCGTTGCATGCCTCCCACGAGGTTGACGCATTCCGCGAGGCGGTAGGCGCCGCAATGGCTACGCCACCCTATCTATCCCCCCGGGGTCGCAGGGCTTTGTCTTCTGCCCCCCGCACCTCGGCTGCATCGTGCGACGCTTGCACGACTCAGGTGCGCCAACCCCGTGGCTTCAACGGCAACTGATCGGCGACTGAGGAAGGTCCGATTTGGCTGCGCCCCTACGGCGTCGGCGTCCGTGTTCGTGATGGCACCACGGTCCACGTCCGGGTCGGCACGGCAGTCAACGTCGCGGTAGGCAATGGCGTCCGGGTCTTTGTTGGCGTCGCGGTGCGAGTGAGCGTGACCGTACGCGTGGCGGTCGAGGTCTTCGTCGCTGTTGGGGTGCGGGTGATCGTCGCGGTCCGCGTTACCGTGACGGTGCTCGTCGTGGTGGGGGTCATCGTCGAGGTTGCCGTCCGGGTAATCGTCGGCGTGGGCGTCACGGTTCGGGTGGTCGTGATGGTCGGGGTGAAGGTCCGCGTCACGGTCACCGTGCGGGTGACCGTAGCCGTCCGCGTGATTGTTGGTGTGGGCGAAATCGTTGGCGTAAAGGTGATCGTCGACGACGGCGAAGCGGTTGGGGTCGTTGTCGCGGTGCTTGTGCGTGTGGTTGTGGGAGTCGTCGTGGAGGTACGGAACACCGTGGCCGTACTCGTTCGGATGACGGAGGGTGTGGCGGTTGGCGTCACGGATCGCGCAAGGGCCGTGGCGGTAGTCGTTGCGGTCCGACCCGGCGTCGGCGTGACTGTGATGCCGGCCGACGTGGTTGGCGTGTTTGTGACGTTTGCTGACGGCGTCGGCGTGGCAAAGGCGACGCGGACCGGCACATTGCTATTCGTTGTCGACCCATTGCCGAGTTGGCCGGCGCTGTTGGCACCCCAACACATGACGTCCCACGTGGCGACGGCGCACGTGCTTGAACCGGTACCCGACGCGCCGCCGGCGCCAAGGCGGGCAAACGTGCCGGCAACCGCGTTCGGTGCCGCGACGAGTTGTGCGGCCGACCCGGTGCCGAGTTGGCCCTGCGTATTGAGGCCCCAACACCACGCCGTCCCTGCCGTATCGACGGCGCAGGTGTGGGCGTAGCCGGCCTCAAGCGATGTCCACGGCGAGGCGAACGACGAGGGGGGTGTCGCGACGACAGGCAATGGGCGGTCAGTTTGGGTACCGTCGCCGAGTTGGAGGTTGCCGTTCCATCCCCAACACAGGATTTCGCCGGTCGTTGTAATGCCGCATGTGTGATAGTTGCCCGCGACGATCGAGGTGAAAGTGTCTTGCACGTTCACGGCGGCGATGACGGCAGTCGCACCCGTATCGATTTTCTTACCGTCGCCGAGTTGGCCCTTGGCGTTACCCCCCCAACAGTAGGCGTCGCCTTCGGCGGTGA
>CAYFLJ010000371.1:0-1554 GCA_964343985.1 uncultured Thermoflexus sp. | reverse complement strand
GTTCGATCGCCCGCACCGACGACACATCTCGACGAAGCGACCGTCATCGACCTCCTCAAGCCGGTGCTTGAGGATCCGGCCGTCAAGAAGTGCGGACACAATATCAAGTTCGACGCCGCCGTCCTCTTGCGATGCGGCGTGCGTCTCGACGGGGTTGTCTTTGACACGATGCTCGCCGGGCAGTTCCTCGACGCCGGGCAACGCGGCACCTACAAAATGGACGAAATGGCCGTGCGGTGGTTGAACTACCGGCCGGTGCCTATCTCCGAGTTGATTGACCTCGAAGAGGCCAAGCCTCGGCGCGTCCGTCAGGCGTCGCTTGCGATCTCAGACGTGCCGAGCGTGATTCCATCACGTCCAACCTCTATGAATCAGGTCCCGCTTGCGCAGGTCACCGACTATGCCGCCGAGGATGCCGACATCACCCTGCGCCTCGCAAACGTCCTGATGCCGGAGATCGAAAAGGCCGACATGGCCGACGACATGCGCGACGTCGAGGCACCGCTCACCGTCGTTCTCGCGTCCATGGAGGAAGACGGCATCCTGTGCGACGCCGACGAGTTGTCTGGCCAAGCGTCAGAATTGGTGGCGCGCGTGAACGTGGTGCGCGACACGATTTTTCGGACCGTCGGCGAACCATTTTCTTTGGATAGCCCGAAGCAACTCGGTGATGTGTTGTTCGACAAACTCAGCCTCACCGTTGGTGGGCGAGGTGCACGCCGGACGAGTACCGGCAGCCGTAGCACAGATAGCGACGTGCTTGACAAACTCGTCGAGCAAGAAGACCCGGCCGACCCGCGCACCCTTGTGCCGGGCATGGTGCTTGAGTATCGCAAGCTGCAAAAACTCATCTCGACGTACCTAGATGCCCTTCGCGCGGCGATCGATCCGGCCGACGGGCGCATTCACACGACCTATCGCCAAGCCGGTGCCGCCACTGGCAGGCTTGCGTCCGACTCGCCCAACCTCCAAAACATCCCCGTACGCTCCGAGGAGGGGCGGCAGGTCCGCAAGGCGTTCCATGCACCGGAGGGGCACGTCCTCCTATGTGCCGACTACTCCCAAATCGAGTTGCGCGTGCTTGCCCACCTGTCGGAGGATTCTGGCCTTCTCGACGCCTTTGCACGTGGCCTCGATATTCATGCGGCGGTCGCGGCGCAGGTCTTTGGTGGTGAACCGCACTCGGTCACGCGCGACCAACGCGGGCAGGCCAAGACGATTAATTTCGGGATTATTTATGGGATCTCTGCATGGGGCCTCGCCCAGCGCGTGGGCGATCTGAGTTATGAAGGGGCGGTCGCACTCATCGCCGATTACAAGCGCCGCTTTCCTGGCATTGACCGGTTCTTGCAGGCGTGCGTCCGGCAGGCGACCGAATTCGGGTATGTCGCCACGATTCTTGGGCGGCGCCGGGCGATCCCGGAGATCAGTAATCAGAACGGGAATGTCCGAGGCTTGGGCGAACGGCTTGCGATCAACTCGGTCATTCAGGGAAGTGCCGCGGATCTGATCAAACTTGCGATGGTAAACCTGCATCGGCGGATCGTCGCGGAC
>CAYFLJ010000370.1:0-1556 GCA_964343985.1 uncultured Thermoflexus sp. | reverse complement strand
GCGCCCTTGATCAGCGCCATCCCGCCGACCTCGTACCCCGTGCCATCAGTGGGGAAGACGATCTTGATCGGGAGGCCCTTCTCGACCGACACAAAGATGTCGTGCGAGAAGACGACGCCAATCGACGCCTCCGCCCGCTCAAGGATCCCCATCGGCCCCGCACCACTCTTCGTGTACTGCAAGACGTTTGCGTGGAACGCCTTGGCCCACTTCCAGAAGTCGTCCTCGTTCTTCTTTTTCAGTTGCAGGACGGTCTGCATGGAGGTGTACGACGTGCCCGACGTCGCCGGGTGGGCGATCACGATCTCACCCTTGTACGCCGGCTTGGTCAAGTCTTCCCACGTCTGCGGTTCGGGCAGGCCCTTCTCTTGCAGGCGCTTGGTGTTGATGGCGAAGGCGATTGACCCAACGTAAATGCCGTGCCAAAAGCCGTCCTTATCCTTGTATTTTTCGGGGATTTGCGCCGCCGATTCGGGCTTGAATGGCACAAGCAGGTCTTGCTTCTGCGCCGAGATAAAACTGTCGATGGGGCTTCCCCACCATACATCAAAAGACGGGTTACCCATCTCCGCTTTGAGCTTGGCAAGGCCTTCGCCGCCGGAGAGGCGCGCCGCGACCGTGTCAATGGATGTCGCCTTCTTGAAGGCATTGACCTGTGCGTCGATCCAGTCCTGTTGCGGGCTTGCCATGACCGACAACTTGTTGGTCGCCGGATCGGAGGCCGCCGCCGGTGCCTTCGTCGGTTCCGCCGCCTTCGGGGCCTCAGGGGCCTTTGTTGGCGCCGCGGCCGGGGCCACCGCCGCCGGCGCCTTCGTCGGTTCCGGTGCCTTGGCTGCCGGTGCCGCCTCACCGCCACACGCCACCACAAACGCTCCCAGACCCGCCGCACCAAACGCCCGGCGCGCCATACGCCGTCCGTCCGGCCCGAACAAGATCCGAGGCATAGCCGTGTCCTCGCCCATCGTCGCCCCTTCCTGCCAGCCCTCGGGCCTGTCACCGGGAGTCGCGCCCGCCGACCCGAACCGGCGTTTCCGCTTAGTTGTTGACATTCTAGTTACAGGCGCCACGTCGCGCACGTGCAACCACCCATCGGCCAACCGAAGCCTGCGTGACCCGACCAACGTCCGACGGCGCAGAACCGCGAGTGACGCGACCGGTGCGGCACCATCGTTCGCGTGACTACACGCGCGCCACACCGAACCAACGCCCGCCCCATCTCGCGATGCAACGGCCTTTTCGTCCAGCGGCGAGATGTCGGCCTCGCGCGCCACGCGACCACCATCGTGATCGCGACCATGATCGTGATCGGTACCGTCGCGGTAGCCCCACACCGCGCGTCGGCTCAGGGCCCGTCCGGCACGCCGTGGCCAGTCGTCACCGCCGCGATCACGCCACCGGAGGTCAGCGTGCCCAAAGGTGCGCCGGTCGCGGCGACGACCGCCATCCCGTTGCCCCCAATCGCCGAAGACCCAGCGGACGCCGCCACGCCACGCCGGTCACCGTTGGGGTACGCCGTCGCCGGGTTGCTCGGCGCCATCGGCGCGAGTATGTACGGG
>CAYFLJ010000369.1:0-1557 GCA_964343985.1 uncultured Thermoflexus sp. | reverse complement strand
CCCTGCCCGGTTCGGCGACCTTCGCGGCGCAATTCCGCATGAACGCTGGGCGGGCCCTGCTTCTGCCGGGTAATGCACGTGGCAAGCGCACCGCCTTCTGGATGACCCGTCTGCGCGCCGCCGACCTGTTGCAGTCGGTGAGTGCGCACCCGGACTTCCCGCTCCTGCATGAGACGGTGCGTGACTGCTTGCGCGATGTGCTTGACATTGAGGGTCTCGTCGAAGTTCTCGACGGCAT
Source organism: uncultured Thermoflexus sp. (assembly GCA_964343985.1). GTDB lineage: Bacteria > Chloroflexota > UBA11872 > UBA12225 > UBA12225 > CAILQO01. The sequence continues at coordinate 1,319 of CAYFLJ010000369.1, read as the reverse complement.
TGAACGTGGTGAGGTCGCCGTCACCGAGGTGGCGCGAGTGGGCCTGTCAGTACTCGGCCAGTCGCTCGATGCACGTCTTGAAATGCAATACATGTATGAAGGTGCCACACCGCGTAGCGAACGGGCGCTCGCGACACTCTCGCTCGATCATGTATTGCTTGACGATCTCTTGCGTGACGGGACGCTCGCTAGCTTGCTCGGCTCCGCGGTTGTGCAGGCGACTCGTGACCGACGCGCAGGATTGGCCTCGGCGACTCAAGCGCGTGATCGGGCAGAACTCGCACGCCTGTTGGTCGCGGCGGGTGACCTTGACGACGACGAGATTGCGGCGCGGGTCTCTCCGGCTGTTCCCGAGGGTGCGACTGCCCAATGGCTCGACGACCTCGTGGCGTCTGGCGACATCTGTCGATGGCAGGGGCGATGGATCGACGCGTCGTTGGCTGGCGAGTACGCCCACATCGCGACAGACCCCGGCCCGATTCTTGCCAGGCACGTGCGCCATGCAGGACCGGTCACGGCCGCGACGATGGCAACGAGGTTTCGGCTCCACGAGGAAGTGGTTGAGGCGTGCCTCGCCGCGACCGGTGAAGACTTGGTGCGCGGTCGCTTTGGTCCAGATGAACCGGAGGCATGGGCAAGCCGCGGTGCCGTCGCGCAGATGCACCGGCAGGCGATTCTGACGTTGCGCCGGCAGGTGCGACCGGTGGCGCCGGCGGCGTATGCGCACTTCTTGGCCGAGTGGCACGGCCTTGGCAACGCGCAGTCCGACGATGGAGGCGGTGCCACTGAGGTTGATCGGTTGCGCCGGGCGATCCAACAGTTGCGGGGCCTTGTGTTGCCTGTTACGACGTGGCGGCGTGATGTGATTGCCCCACGCGTCGGCCACGTGCCTCCGGACGACCCCGAGTTGCTTGACCGCCTCGGTGCCGACCTTGCGTGGGTTGCTATGCCTACCGAGACGCCTGCTGTTGCTAGTCGCATGCGCGCCATGGTGTCGTTTCGGGGCGACGTCGGCCTATTCCTCGACGCAGGCGTCGATGACGCACGGGTGTCGGCGCTGTCGGCGCCCTCGCGGGATGCCTTGGATGCTTTGCGAGAAGAGGGGGCACTGCTTGCCTCGGAAGTCGCGGCGACCACCGGTCTCGATATGCCCGGCGCTCGTCAGGCGATTATGGACCTTGTGCGCGCCGGATTGGTGACGCACGATTCGCCAGGGGCACTCGTTGCGCTTGCCGAAGGGTGGCTTGCGCCCGGCGGCGGTCGGGTACCGGTGGTGGGGCGTGGCACGACGGGTCTGAGAGGGTTCGGACCGGGCGAAG
>CAYFLJ010000368.1:0-1583 GCA_964343985.1 uncultured Thermoflexus sp. | reverse complement strand
TGGCGCGCCTCTTGGTGCGGTTGTACGACCCGACGTCGGGGGTGATCCGCCTCGGCGTCGAGGACGTGCGGTCGTTTGCCCTCGACGACCTGCGCCGGCGGGTCGTGACGGTGTCGCAAGAGGTGCAAATCTTCAGCGGGACGCTGCGCGACAACCTCACGCTGTTCGACGAAACCGTGCCAGACGCACGGATCCACGCGGTGCTTACGGAACTCGACATCGTGTCGCAAGCGTGGTTCCGGTCGCTGGAGGGAGGCCTTGATGCGGAGATTGGGCCTCGGCGGCGCGACCTCTCGGCCGGAGAGGCGCAGATGGTGTCGCTGGCGCGCGCCTTTCTCGCCGATCCGTCGGTGGTGATCCTCGACGAAGCGTCGGCGCGCCTCGACCCGGCGACGGAACGGGTTCTCGACCTCGCGATCGATCGTTTGCTGCGCGACCGTACGGCGATCGTGATCGCGCACCGGCTGGCGACGATCGACCGCGTCTCCGACGTGTTGGTGATGGAGGGCGGTGCCGTCGTGGAGTGGGGGCCGCGCGCGGCCTTGGCGGCGGACCCGCAGTCGCGGTACGCGCGGCTGCGCGCGACGAGTCGGGCCGACGCGGGTGACGCCGACCTTATCGAGGGCGTCGACCTTCTCGAGGGTGCCGACCTCACCGACATTGACGACGCCAGTGCCGCCGAGTTGTTGGCCGTGGACGAATGACCGGAGCCACCACCGTCCCCGACTCCGCGAGGTTGCCGTCGGCGGCGCCGGCGCTGTCAAGCATCGAGGCCTCGGCCGGCATGTTGGCGTACCGACCGGGCCTGTCCTTGCTTACGACGGCGTCGTGGGGGGTCATGCACGCGGTGCCGGCGGTATCCGGCCTGCTGATGCGCGACTTCTTCGACGCCTTGGCCGGCGACCGATCGTTGGTGAACCCGTGGTTGCCGGTCGCCCTCACGGCGGCGGTCGCCGTCGTGCGACTGACCGATTTCATCGGCGCCGTCTGGGTGTGGGCCACCCTGTACTTCCAGATGGGGGCGTTGCTTCGACGGAACGCCTTGCGATGGATCGTCTTGGGAGAGGGAGTGCATTTCGACGCCGGCGAGTCGGGGGAGGCGCTCACCCGCTTTCGCGAAGACGTCGACGCGATGGTGCGGGGGACTGAAGAGGCGTGGATCGATGGCCCGGGCGTCGTCCTCTACGTCGTGGTTGCCCTCGGGATCATGGTGGCGGTCAACCCGTGGTTGACACTGGCGACGGTCGTGCCGATCGTCATTGTGAGCATGGTGACCAGTCGGTTGCGGGCCGCTGCGCGCAGGTTTAGCCGGGCGGCGCGCGAGGCGACGGCGATGGTCACCGAGTTCACGGACCAAATGTTCGGCGCCGTGCAGGTCTTGAAGGTGCGCGGCGTCGAGGCGCGGGCGGTGCGCCATCTGGACGGCCTGAACGCACGTCGGCGGCGGGCGGCGCTGCGAGACACCGTGTTCGGCGAACTGGTACGGACCTTCGGCGAGTCGATGGGCATGGTTGGGATCGGCGTCGTCTTGGTCCTTGGGGCATCCTCGTTGCGCGACGGCACGGTCTCGGTCGGTGATATGG
>CAYFLJ010000367.1:0-1584 GCA_964343985.1 uncultured Thermoflexus sp. | reverse complement strand
AGAGAGTTGGACGCGCGCGTCGCGATCGATCAACCAGTCGCCCAAGGCGTTGTCACCAATGATGCAATCGGTAATCCGCCCTATCGCGCCGGCGCCCACAACCACACCGTGATGGCCATTGCCCGTGATCTGGCAGCTCCGGACTACCGGGTCGGCGCCTGCCTCGAGGTGCAACCCGGACGAGTCGTTGGCGCAGATGGCACATGAGACGAACGTACCGCCGCCGCCGTTTAGCACGTGCACGCCCACATTGCCGTTGCCGACAATTTCACCACCGTGCACCATCGGCGTCGCGCCGACGCCCACCACCATCCCTGGGCCTCCATTGGCGCGGATGACGGAGTCTGTGAACGTGCCGCCGCCAAACGCCGCCACCACCACGCCCGGCCCCACACTCCCGCTGATTGTGCAGTTCTCAAACTGCGTCGACGAATGCTTCCCAAGGGAGACCGTGGACGCGTGGTTCGGGTCGACCCGCTGCAGTTCGGCGGCTGTGTGAAGGTTCCTGTGCAGCTTGCACTGCGCTAGTCGGCCACGCGCGCCACTCTCTGCGACCAGTGCTTCGCCCAAACCAGTCGACATGCCTGTCCGGAAAAAGAACGGGTTCACCCCCTCGCCCATCACGACGCCGAGATCAACGGCGAACACGTTGCATGTGTCAAATACCGGCGATGCCTCTTCCGTCAACCGAATGCCAAGCGAATACCCACCGAACATGCACTTCTCGTATGTCCCGCCGCCGGGGCCGGTCACCTCAAGGGGGGCGTCGCAGTTTGAAAACTCGCTTGCGCGCACCATTGGGTGGCCGCGATCAACCGTCATCCCGACGCGCGCCTGAACGGCGCACCGCTCGAACGTGCCACCGCCGCCCGGCCCCACGCGCACGCCGACGCCACCCGTTTCGCTGATCACCTTTGTGTCGCGGACGATTGGGTTGGTGCCCGCGCCGACATGGACCCCCATCCACGCGGCACCCGAAAGATGGATCGTGCACGATTCGACGGTGCCGCCCGTGCCGTCGTCGAACCACACCCCGGCACTCGCCGGTTCGGTCGTCTGGCACGCACCGGCGGGTCCACGGATCACCGTTCCGACGACGGTGGCGACGGTGTCGGCGCCGCTCACCCGCACGCCGTCGCCGCCCGCCCCGTGAATCTCACAGTCGCGAACCGTCGGCGACCCACCCGTAATACGGATCGCGGGAGCGACGCCATCGTCGCCCGGCGCAGGCGTCGGAGAGGCCAGCAACACCACGTCTTTGATGAGTGGGTCACCACCGACCACCGTGATCGCCGGCCCAGATGGTGGGGCGATCTTCACGCGGTGCCCCTTCCTTGCAACAATGGCGACACCGTTGCGCACCACCAGCGATTCGCGGTAGGTCCCCTTGGCCACCAAGATCGTCACGTGCCGGCCGGCCACTGCGACCGCCTCACCGATCGTTTCGCAGTCGTCGTCGTCGTCCGGCCCAACAAAGATCGTCTGCTCCGTTGGGATGCGTGCCCGAAGCGCAAGCAGGGTGCGCGGTGCCTTGAACAGCGCGTACGTTGCCGCCGCGCCGATCGCGAGGACCTCCGCGACGCC
>CAYFLJ010000366.1:0-1586 GCA_964343985.1 uncultured Thermoflexus sp. | reverse complement strand
CAACGGCTTCCGCGATGGCCAACTCGGCCGCGATCTGTGGGTCGGTTCCCATAGCGACAGCCCTCCGTCCTAGCCCGGGCTTCCGGGCACCACGGTGAACTGTAGCATGATTGTGATCAGAAACCGATTCGGCTCGCGATAACGACTAGTCGGCGGTGGACGAGGGCCCTTGCGGGGGTCTGACAGTTCCGGGCCGACCGTCCGGGACTAGAGCGGGATATTTCCGTGCTTGCGGGCCGGGTTGCGCGCGCGCTTGTGGCGCAAGATTTGGAGGCCGGCGATGAGTTTTCGGCGTGTTTCGTGCGGTTCGATAACGTCGTCGACGTAGCCGCGTGACGCCGCGGCGTACGGGTTCGCAAAGCGCGCACGATAGTCGGCGACGAGGCGGGCACGTTCAGCGTCGCCGTCATCGGCAGCGGCGATTTGTTCTCGGAAGATGAGCGGGACGGCACCCTCTGCGCCCATGACGGCGATCTCGGCCCACGGCCACGCGAAGTTCAGGTCGCCTCGAATGTGCTTGGACGACATGACGTCGTAGGCGCCACCGTATGCCTTGCGCGTGATGACCGTGAGTTTGGGCACCGTCGCTTCGCAGTAGGCATAGAGCAGTTTGGCGCCGTGCCGGATGATCCCGCCGTGTTCTTGAGTGACGCCGGGCAGGAAGCCGGGAACATCAACGAAGGTCACGATTGGGAGGTTGAAGCAGTCGCAGAAGCGCACGAAGCGTGCCGCCTTGATGCTGGCGTCGATGTCGAGGACGCCGGCGAGGGAGGCCGGTTGCTGCGCGACGATGCCGACCGGCCGACCGCCGAGGCGCGCAAAGGCGGTGATGATGTTTGGCGCGAAGAGCGGTTGCACCTCAAGGACCGACCGGCGGTCGAAGACGTGGCCGAGGACGACCTTCATGTCGTACGGCAGGTTTGGATCACGCGGAACGATGGTGTCGAGTTCTGGGTCGGCGCGCGAGGCCGGGTCGTCACATGGGATGACCGGCGGGTCGTCGAGGTGATTTGACGGAAGGTAACTGAGGACTTCGCGCACGAGGCTCAGGCATTCCGGCTCCGATGCCGTGATGAAGTGCGCGACGCCGCTCGTGGTGGCGTGAACTTCGGCGCCGCCGAGGCCGTCGGCGTCGATCGTCTCGTGCGTCACCGACTTCACGATGTTCGGGCCGGTGACGAACATGTAGGACGTGCGGTCGACCATGGCGACGAGGTCGGTCATGGCGGGGGAGTAGACGGCGCCGCCGGCGCAGGGGCCGAGGATCGCAGAGATCTGGGGAACGACGCCGGACGCCATCACGTTGCGGAGGAAGATTTCGGCGTAGCCTCCGAGGGCGGCGACCCCCTCTTGGATGCGTGCCCCTCCGGAGTCGTTTAGGCCGATGATTGGGGCGCCGCCTTGCACGGCGAGATCCATGACCTTGCAGATCTTCTCGGCGAACGCTTCCGAGAGCGAGCCGCCGAAGACGGTGAAGTCTTGCGAGAAGACGAAAACCGTTCGCCCGTCGACGCGCCCCCACCCGGTCACAACGCCGTCGCCGAGGATGGTCTCGTGTTCGAAGCCGAACTCGGTCGGTCGATGGG
>CAYFLJ010000365.1:0-1589 GCA_964343985.1 uncultured Thermoflexus sp. | reverse complement strand
GCATTTGGGGCCATCTACGTCGCGTGGGGTGCGCCGTACGAGTTGGCGGCGGCGTTCGGCGGCACGCCCACGCAAGAAGCACTGAATGCGGTCTGGTTCATCGCCGGGCTTCTCGGCCCGTACGTGATCCGTCGTCCCGGGGCGGCGATTGCCTCCGAGACGCTCGCATCGCTGGCGGAGATGCTTGTCGGCGCGCCGTGGGGTCCAGGATTGGTCATCTACGGCGTGATGCAGTCGGTCGGGGCCGAGGCGGTCTTCGCTCTCGGTGGCTATCGCCGGTGGGGGTTGGCGACGATGGCAATCGCCGGCGTGGCGGCGGGTCTTGTCTCGCTGCCGTACTCGTGGTGGGACTATGGATATCTGTCCCTTGACCCGACCATCCTCGTCATTATGTTGATAACTCGCACGGTCGGCGTGGCCGTAGCCGGGATCATCGCAAAGTACTTGGGCGATGCCTTAGCGGCGACCGGTGTCCTGAACGGGGTCGCTATCGGCCGCGAACGCATGCGGGAGGTCTAGTTGGCTCCCGACGGTGGACGGGAGGCGGGCAGAGATGCCCGCGAACCACCCCAAGGTGCCCACGAAGTTGCTGTGAAACCACCGCGACTCGTGGCGCGTGGACTGACAATCCGGCACCTCGGCCGGCGCCGACGCTGCCTTGAGGGGGTCTCCCTTGAGGTGGCGCCGGGCGAGCGACTGTTGATCGTTGGGCCGAGCGGCGCGGGCAAGAGCACGTTAGGCCTGTGCCTCGCCGGACTCATCCCGCATTCGGTCGATGTTCACTGGGAGGGCGGCGATGTCACCGTCGGCGGCGTGCCGACTGAGGCGCTGTCCTCCGGCGACCTGACACGCCGCATTGGCTACCTCTTTCAGGACCCGGATGCACAGGTCGTTCTGAGCGAAATCGACGACGATGTCGCCTTCGGTCTCGAGAACCGCGGTGTCTTGCGGGCCGAAATGCCTGCCCGAATCCACGAGGCGCGGCGGGCCGTCGGCCTCATTGGTCCGCGAGTACCGGCGGACGTTCATCGGCTCTCGGGCGGGAACAAACAGCGGTTGGCACTCGCGGGACTGGTCGTCGCACGCCCGGAGATCTTGGTCCTCGACGAACCGGTGGCGAACGTCGATCCGGAGGGGGCGGCGGCGATTTGGGAGACGGTCGGTCGGCTGGTGCAGGACCGACGTCGCTCGCTCATCATCATCGAGCATGCCGCGGATGACGTGCTGAACCTCGTCGATCGCGTCGTCGCGGTTGATGATGGCGGGCGAGTGGTGTGTGCGGGCACTCCCGACGAGGTGTTTGTGGGCCACTGCGACACCGTCCGCGCGTTGGGTGTGCGCATGCCGGCGTGGGCACTCGTGGCGTCGATTGCCGGGTCGCCGCGCATGCCTCGCTCAGCGGACGAGGCGGCGTGGATGCTCGCATCGGCTTCGCGCACGCGCTTGGTCAACGTTCCCGAAGCATTGGGTCCTTCAGTCATCGTTCGTGCGAACCAACGCGCGGGAGCGGGCGAAAAGCCGCCTCGCCGGTTCTCAGGCGGAGCATTGCACCCTTCACTCACGGTTCGTGCGAACCGGCTTGACGCAGG
>CAYFLJ010000364.1:0-1595 GCA_964343985.1 uncultured Thermoflexus sp. | reverse complement strand
TCATGCACCCCGGCCCCATGAACGAGGGGGTCGAAATCGCGCCCGATGTGGCCTACGGTGGGCAGTCGGCCATTGAAGAACAGGTGGCAAACGGCGTCGCGGTGCGCATGGCGGTCATGTACCTGTTGGCAGGTGGCCGCGGCGGGGCGGCGGTATGACCTCCCCTGAGCCGCCAACACGTATTGAGGTGCCCCACTTGCTCGGCGACCGCTCACGACCCGCGAGCACCTTTCGTTCGGCCCACCGCTTCACGTCCACCCGCTCCGGCACAAAGGAAGTTGAGAGATGACCGCGACCCGCAGTAGCCCGCGCGTCCCACTCGCAACCGCGCCCGGACGGTTCGCCGGCAACGTCATCGTCCGTGGAGGCCGACTGATCGACCCCGCACGCGGCATCGACGCAGTCGCCGATGTGGTCATCCGTGACGGTCGTGTCGCCGAGGCCACCGCAGTGAACCTCGATGGCGCGCGAGTCTTCGACGCCCGCGGCCTCATCGTTGCGCCCGGCTTCGTAGATTTGCACGCCCACCTGCGCGAACCCGGCTACGAGTACCGCGAGACCATCGCCACCGGCACCGCTGCGGCGGTTGCGGGCGGCTTCACCACCGTCTGCGCCATGCCAAACACCGAGCCAGCCACCGATAGCCCCGCGGTCGTCGAACACGTCCTACAAGCGGCGCGACGAGAGGGTTCCGCACGGGTCTACGTGATTGGAGCGATCACGCGCGGTCGAAAGGGCAAGGCTCTCGCCGACATGATCGAACTCGCCAACGCCGGCGTCGTTGCCTTCTCCGACGACGGTGATTGCGTGACAGACCCTTCCATGATGCGCCACGCACTTGCGTATAGCGTTGCGACGGGGCGCCCGGTTGTTCAACACGCCGAAGAGAAGGCCCTCACGACCGGTGCCCAGATGCACGAGGGCAGCGTCTCCGCGCGTCTCGGTCTTCCGGGATGGCCTCGTCAAGCCGAAGAGACAATCGTCGCGCGCGACTGCGAACTCGCCGCCTTCACCGGCGCACACCTCCACGTCGCGCACGTCTCGGCGGCCGGCACCCTCGACTTCATCCGACGGGCCAAAGGCAAAGGCACGCGCGTCACCGCGGAAGTCACGCCCCACCACTTGACCCTGACCGACGACCTCGTGGGCGGCCATTGGTGGTCGGCGACGGCGTCGTTACCTCCCTACGACACGCGTACCAAGGTCAATCCACCGTTGCGGGAACCGGACGACCGCGATGCCATGGTTGCCGGCCTACGCGATGGCACCATCGACTGCATCGCCACCGACCACGCCCCCCACGGCACGACCGATAAGCATGTGGAGTACGCCGCTGCCGCTTCGGGCATCTCCAATCTCGAAACGGCTCTCGGCAGTGTCCTGTCGATCGTCCATGCCGGGGCGCTCACCCTCGTTGATGTGGTCGCAGCACTGACGTGCCGCCCGGCGCAGGTCTTCGGCCTTGAGGCCGGAGCACTCGCCGTCGGTGCGCCCGGCGACGTCGTCATTTTCGACCCTGATCGCGAGTGGTGCGTCGATCCCGCGCAGTTCGCCTCCAAAGGGCGCAATACCCCCCTGGCCGGACACATCCTCCG
>CAYFLJ010000363.1:0-1610 GCA_964343985.1 uncultured Thermoflexus sp. | reverse complement strand
CGTCGTATTTGCAGACGGCGGTCGACGGTCAGGTCCGGAACCTGCGCGACTGGGGAATCCCACTCGGTCGGCGGTTTCGCGCCCTCAAAATTTGGGCACATCTGCGAGGCCAAGGCATGGCGGCCATCCGCGCACGGCTTCGACGCGATTTGGCCGACGCCACCCGATTTGCCGAACGCGTGGCGGGCACACGGGATTGGAAGGTAGTGGCGCCGGTGACGCTGCAAACCGTCTGCGTACGACACGAACCGCTGGGCCTTGACGGCGAGGCCCTCGACCGACATACGCGCGCGTGGTGCGAGACGGTGGCTCGAAGCGGCGTGGCATACATCGCACCGGCGGCCGTTGCAGGGCGGTGGATGGTGCGAGTCAGTTTCGGTTCGGCAACGACTGGACCCAACGACATCGCCGCCCTGTGGGAGGCGATGCAAGACGCGGCGTCCCGTCACGTTGCACTAGTCACCTAAAGAAACCGGAATTCGTGGCCAATGCCACGCGCCCGCGCCAGGTCAACAACCAATCGGGCAGTTGCGGCGTCCAGGAAGGCGGCACCGACCGACTTGTAGACGGTCACGGCACCCTCTGGAAGCGCATCGCGCCCCGACACCGTCCCGGCGACCACTTCGCCGATCTCACCGACGACGCGATCAAGGGTGAAGCGCCCTTCCGCAACGGGGATCAACAGGTCCCCCGCCTCGGCAAAGGCGCCATCGCGCGTATCGACGTAAACCGCGGAATCAACAATGATGTCGGTCGGCACCTCGCGCGAGTCGGGCGCAAAGGCGCCGACCGCGTTGACGTGCGCGCCGGCCGAGACTGTGTCAAACAGCGGAACCCTGCTGGTTGTACAACATGCAACAATGTCCGCAGCCGCGGCCTCACGAGCGTCAACAGCACGTGCCGAAACTTGGTGCGAACGCGTTACCCACGCTGCGAACTCGAGGGATGCTTCACGGGTGCGGCCGGTAACAAGTACTTCGTCAATGCGACGCACACGCGCAATCATCGCGACGTGCGCGCGGGCCTGTACCCCCGTGCCAAACATGCCCAACGTCCGGGCGTCAGGACGCGCCAGATGATCTGTCGCAACCGCCGATGCGGCGGCGGTGCGCGCACCCGTAATTGCGGTGCCATCCATCACGGCCTCCGGCATGCCGGTCTCAGGGTCCGATAGCACATACAGGGATGCAACCCTCGGCAGTCCCCGCGCGGCGTTCCCGCCGAAGACGGTCACGATCTTTGTCCCAAGAATTGATGGGTCGCGCATCGCACCAGGCATAGCTAACAGGACGCCGTTGCCGGTAAGCGATGGCACCGCGGCCCGCAATGGGGTCTGGGTACGCCCCTGTGCGGCGGCCAGACAGGCCGAGGCAACCGCGGCGATGACGGCACCTGGATCAAGGAGCGAGTTCACATCGTCGCGGCTAAGCAAGCGAGTCATCGCACCTCCGTTGAACCGCGTGGCGGCACCACCGCCACGCCTCGCCCGCGCGCCTTTGGTAGCATTCTGGCGCGTCACGCAGGCCGTTGGCAAAAGCCCGCGCTTGCGTCACCAGTTGCCACGCCAGGGTAGCTCAGTGGCAGAGCAAGGGACTCATAAGCCCTTGGCC
>CAYFLJ010000362.1:0-1613 GCA_964343985.1 uncultured Thermoflexus sp. | reverse complement strand
TCGAGGTCGGCGTCGTGGCGCCATTCGATGATCGCCACCGCCCCATCGGGCTTGACAAGTCGGGCGCACTCACCAAGGAAGCCTGCCGGGTCGTTTGCCTCATGCAAGACGAAGGCGGCAAAGACGATGTCTGCCGTGGCGTCTGCCACTGGCACGTGACTCTCGGTGCTGTGGACGGCCTCGACATCGTGAATGCCCGCCGTGTGAAGGCGACCGCGGAGGTGGTCAAGCATCTCCGGTTGAATGTCCGCCGCGATGACGTGCCCGGACGGCCCAACGATCTGGCGCGCGGGAATCGTGAAGAAACCCGGTCCGCATCCCAGATCAACGACCGTTACTCCTGGGCGCACGCCGGCGTTCCGTAACGCCCCTTCCGGCGGGAAAGATTGCGCGCGCTCGTCTGACAGGAGACGCGCCGCGTGTTCGGCACTGAACCGATGCGTCCGATGATCACCGCCGTGCGCATGGTCGTGGTGCCCGTGATGCCCGTGGTCGTGCTCGGGCGCGTTGTGCCCTCCGCCTTCGCCACTGCTTGAGTGATCACGACCGTGATGGTCGGAGTGCATCGTCGGATCGGTCTTGTCTGGAGCAGTGGACATGTTTCGGTCTCTCTCGCCGCGTCAGGGGGTGCTCGCAAAGGGTAGCGTAACCGAGCGCAAAAATGCCATACCCCGTATGGTATCCTGAGGCAGCGAATCGGTTGGATGCGAACGTTGGACACTGCATTGGTCCGCTGCGCCCCCACCACCCCTGAGAGGAACCATCTTGATGGCTGCAATGTCCTCGATCCCAAATCTGTCCCCGAACGAGGCAAGCGCGCGAGTGCTTTCCGGCGCCGTGTTACTCGATGTCCGCGAACTGGATGAGTGGCAGTCTGGGCACGTCGTCGGGGCCGTCCACGTTCCGCTTGGTGAGTTGGCGTCGCGCGCAACTGAACTTCCCCGCGACCGCGAAATCGTGGTGATGTGTTTGAGCGGCGGTCGGTCGCAGGTCGCGTGCGGGATGCTTGCCCGCTCAGGATTTGGACCAGTGGCCAACGTGAGCGGCGGGATCACTGCTTGGGTGCGCGCCGGACTGCCAACTGCTCGGGGATAGACGTGTCGGCCTGCCCCCCTTCGATCGTCGTGTCGCACGCGAGATCATTGCGACTCGTTCGTAGCCCGAAGTTGCCGGATGGGTCTTGACGCTCGCAGCCCGATGGTGATGACGTTTGGGCACGTGGAAGCGGCGCTCTCGCGACGCCTCGATTTCGTAACGTCACCACACCATTGCGAACGAACACGCATCGACTTGGAACGGCAATGGTGAACGACCCTAGGCGACTGCCTACCAGTTGGTGATCGAACCATCGCGCCGACGCAGGTAGTGGGTGCGTTCGGCATCGAGATTCGGTACGAACTCGGCGTGACCGGCGGCGACCTCATCGAACTCGACTCCGAGGCCGGGGCGGTCTGACAACCAGAGGCGCGGCCCGTCGAGGCGAAGCTGTACAGGGAAGATACGTTCGTCATAGAAGCCGGTCTTTTCGGTCGGCGACTCGCGAATCTCCATGAACGACACGTTCGGCACGGCGGCGCAGAGGTGCGCGGTGGCGGCGGAACAGATCGGCCCTA
>CAYFLJ010000361.1:0-1614 GCA_964343985.1 uncultured Thermoflexus sp. | reverse complement strand
GGTTCAACACGGTCAAGCGGGCCGAGTTGCACGCCCATCTCAACCAAGAAGTCGGCCACCGTCGCGGCCCGCGTGCTCCGCATTGTCGCCGTCCCTTGATCGACCATGCGAATCACCGGCGCACGAACGACCGTGACTTTCAGGCCGTTCGCCAGAGGGGCGGTGCGCGCCGGTAGGACGGTGTCTGCTTCGCGCAGTGGCATGCCAACGACGCCGAGTGCCTCTTCGACGGTCGTCGCCGCCGCACGCATTTGGAACGGGAAGCCGTCGTCAACCACGCGGAACGATGTCGCACGTTCCACCACAATTCGGCCGTAACTTTGCGGCCGGACCGTATCGGCCGGTCTCACGGTGCCGTCTTGCCCGAGTCGCGCCAAGACGGCGGGTGCGACGCGCAGCGGCGCGTCACGTGGAACGACCACCCGAGGCGGGACGGACAGGTCGAAGGACTGATCCTCCGCGGCGGCGTACGCCACGCCCGAAATCGTGAAATCTCCAGCCTCTGGGGCATCGGCCGGGATGACGAGGATTCGATCCTCCGGCGCCAACGTCACGCCTGCGTCACGCATCGCCTCGGCGATCGTGCGCACCGACGACGTCGCGGCGATCGACCGCCCGTCTACTTCCACAATCGTCCACCAGTCTGGTGGTCCGACGACTCGGTCACGCACGCGAGAGATCAACAGACGCCCCGACTCCGGTGCGTGGCGCAGCGCCCGGCGCACCTCGGTTTCGATGGTGGTAATGACATCCATCGCCCCGTCGGCGGCCCGCCCCGCCAAGATCGCCGGAGCGACCAACGGGTCGGGCACCGCCATCACCGGCGTATCAACGATGGTGCGCGTCCAGATCAGCGCCGCGGCACCGACCCAAAGCATCACCGCCCACGTCGGCGCCCGCCGATACCACGGGCGTGCCGGGACGGTGACTGGGGACGCGTCGGCGATGGGATCGACCGTAGGCAGGAGGTCGAGGCGCCCATAGCCCTGCCGCGCAATAGCCGCGACGGACGCACCCGGCACGGGGTGCACGGGCACCCATCCCCGGCGGACCGGTGCAGCACCGGTCAGCGACACCCTTGGCCCGAACCGGACGAGGTCTCCCCTCGCCCACCGGCCATTTCCTGGATCCGCGAGGGTTAGGCCGTCCGCCTTGCCTCGGGATGCGGGCACACCGGCCCGCCCAAACGTGGTCGTAATGATCCTGCTCCCACGCCGCCCAGTCAGTTCGGCACCATGTCCTGCCGAGTGACCGCCATCGTTCGCGCGTCGAACCTGATTACATGCGCGCGACTGTTATGGAAAGCACCACCTGCGGCGGTGCGTGGCGACGTTCCGATAGTACCGAAGCCGCCGCATGGCGGCCGCGATCTATCGCAACGCTAGCCGATCTTGCCGGCCGTCTACAAATCTTTACCCCAGTTGTCCATCGTAGGCGACATAACTGCAACCTTCTGTAACCCAAGACCGACCTGTTCGCACCGCCGCACGTGCGGCGATCGCTCATCCGTTTGCCCATGCAAACGAAAGGCGGGCACCTCGCCTCGAAAGGCTAGATACCCGCCCGACACGCGCATCACCTCGGCCGAACGGCCGAGGCCGACGTCGTTACTTC
>CAYFLJ010000360.1:0-1618 GCA_964343985.1 uncultured Thermoflexus sp. | reverse complement strand
CGGCCACGCATGTGGATGCGGGCAGTGCCGGCGCGGCGACATTCGATGGCTTTCGGCGGTTCATCGTGGAGCGGTCACGCAGTCGTGTGATGGCGTTTCTCAACATCTCGCTGATCGGCCTCGCCGCGATGCCTGAGTGCGGTTACGGTCGCTTCGTGGACGCGAATGAGTGCCTTCGCGTCGCGGAGGTGAACCGTGACATCATCGTTGGCATAAAGATTCGCGCCAGTCGCAACGCGATCAGCGAGGACAATTCGGCGGAACCCGTCCGCCACGCCGTCGCGGTCGCGCGCGCCGCCGGGATGCCGGTGATGATGCACCTCGGCGACCCGCCTCCGACCTTCGAAGACGGCCTGGCGCAGTTGCGCCGCGGCGACATCGTGACGCACGCATGGAAGGGTCAGCCGATCACGCGACTGGTCGAACGCGACGGGTCGGTGAAGCCAGAGGTCCGCGCGGCGCGCGATCGTGGCGTCCTCTTTGATATCGGCCACGGGTCGGGCAGCTTCAATTGGGGTGTCGCGAAGCAGCTTGCAAGCCAAGACTTCTGGCCGGACACGATTTCCACGGACGTCCACACGTCGAGCATCCGGCCACCCGTCTCCATAGATATGCCGTCGGCGATGACTCGGCTTTGGCACCTTGGGATGCCTCTTGGGGACGTGATCGCTGCGGCGACCTCTCGGCCCGCCGCGGCGATCGGTTGGGGTGACCGCATCGGGTCGTTGACCCCCGGTCACTTCGCCGACATCGCCATCCTCGAGGTCTCGCACGATCCTGTGACGATCACCGACTCGTATGGGGTAGCTGAGCAGGTCTCACGGAACCTCGTGGCACGCACTACCATCGTTGGCGGTGAGGTGCTCGACCGCTCGATTTCGTAGCCGCGACGATTCAACGGCACGGATATG
Source organism: uncultured Thermoflexus sp. (assembly GCA_964343985.1). Classification (GTDB taxonomy): domain Bacteria; phylum Chloroflexota; class UBA11872; order UBA12225; family UBA12225; genus CAILQO01. Next base: position 707 of record CAYFLJ010000360.1, on the reverse strand, counting down.
ATCGGCATCCGGCCCACTCGCCGTGCGCAAGGCGACGGGTGCGTGTCGGAGGGAGGAGACCCGCGTGATCTCAGGTCGTCGCGACGGGAGCAGCATCTATGACCGGCTTGGGGTAACGCCGGTCATCAATGGCATCGGCACGGTCACCAAGTTGGGTGGCAGCCTCATGCCTCCAGAAGTGGTCGACGCGATGCGTGAAGGCGCGAGCGCGTATGTGCCCCTCGACGAGGTGCAACGTGCGGTAGGCAGCCGTATCGCGAAACTGACACGCAACGACGCCGCGTACGTCTGTTCCGGCGCCGCGGCGGGACTGGTGCTTGCGACGGCGGCGTGTGTCAGCGGCGACGACCCGGCGATCATGCAATCGTTTCCGCGGCCTCACAAAATCGCCGGCGCCCCGACGCGCGTCGTCATGCACAAGTGTCAGCGCATCGGCTACGACTTCGCCGTGCGGTCCACGGGGGTGGATATCGTCGAGATCGGCCCCACGCGTGACGCAGCGGGGCGTGGTGAGATGACCAAGGTCGAGGACCTCGACTTCGTCTTGAACGACGCCTGTGCCGCCGTTTTGTATATCGCCGGTGCCCCCCACGCGCCGGGCGCACTTCCCCTTGAAGTCGTCGTTGAGCGCGCCCACGCCCACGGCATCCCAGTGATCGTCGACGCCGCCGCGCAGATCCCGGCCATCGAAAACCTTTGGCATTTCA
>CAYFLJ010000359.1:0-1622 GCA_964343985.1 uncultured Thermoflexus sp. | reverse complement strand
AGGTCGGTGGTCCGATGCACGAAGAGCTTGTTGGCCGATGCGATCTTCGCCACATCCTCAGCACCAATTCGACGCTCCGTCGGCAACGCGAGGTCCTTCGCCTGCTTATGCCAGTCCATGACCGCAATGAAGCCGTGCGGCTTCAGGATTCGCTTCGCTTCGGCCACGAGGTCAGCGGGGTACCCCGCTTCGTTCAGAACCCACGCCATGATCACGAAGTCAGCCATGCCATCGTCGAGCGGGACGATTCGTTCCGATGACAAGACAAGGCGCACGCCACGTATCCGGCCGATTTGGCAACGGTTGTAGACGTGATCAAGCATTGGCTGCTGCACGTCGACCGCCCACACGCGCCCTTCATCGCCGGCAAGGCGTCGCGCGGGCATCGTGAAATACCCAGGCCCGCACCCGATATCGACCACCATCATGCCGTCGTGGATCCCGGCTTGCTGAAGGATTTGGTCGGCGGGGTACAGCTTCTTGCGCTCCTCAGAGAGCAAGGCGTCCATGAAAGCCGGATTAAAGTGGGGGCGTCGATTCGCTTCTCGGACGACGGTGCGAACCGGCTTTGGGGGAACGACGGGCACTGGTGGAGGTGGCGGCGCCGCCGCCCGAGTGGCCAAGCCTCGACCTCGCGACAAAGAACCGCCAGACATATCTGGTTCTGCTCCTCTGGTCTCTAAGTATCGCACGCTCGATCAGGCTCGTGCCTTCCTGTCCGACGATGTTTACGATAAGCCCCGCCGGCGCATGAGGCGTAGTGGCGAGGAGGCAGTTCGCCACGGGACGGCAATGACTTATGCCATACCCCCGTACGGTACACTCACCTGGTAGCGTGGCCTCCGGGCTGAGGGCAGCCAATGGAGGCGACCGTCGGAGGTCGGCGATGACTGATGATCCGGACACCCAAGGCCCTCGGCTTTCGGCGACGCGTCGGCGCACGCGTGTGACGACTCCCGCCCCTCCCGACGCAGGTGTTGGCGCCCGCGACGACGACTCGGTGGTTGAGGCGGTGCCAGACGGCGCGCGACAGGCCATCGACCGACTCCGGCGCATCGAAGGTCAAGTCCGCGGCTTGCAGCGGATGATCCTCGCTGGAGAGGACTGCGAGGCGATTTTGACGCAAGTGATGGCGGCTCGCGCCGCCCTTGATCGAGTCGCCGGCCAGGTCGTTCTCGAAAACCTCGAGGCGTGCTTCGCTGCTCGCTCCCCCGCGGCGTCGCGTCAGAAGGCAATGCGGACGATTCAACTTCTCGCCCGCAATGCCTGACGCACTTCTTCACGTGACCACCATCAATTTGCAGAGGTTTTGTGATGCTTAAAACGTTGCTCCGGATGTTCACAGGTGGCTCAACTGCGGACTCGATATCGCCGACGGATGCGCTCGAAATGACAAAGCGTGGAGCGTTGATCGTTGACGTGCGTGAACCAGACGAGTGGCGCAGCGGTCATGCCCCCGGCGCGAAGCATGTGCCCCTCGGCCAACTCGCGGCCCGCCTGTCCGAGTTGCCGAGGGACCGTGACGTGATTGCGATGTGCCGGAGCGGGATGCGATCAAGTCGCGCGGTCGGTGTCCTTCGCGATGCCGGATTCACTCAGGTGTTCAATCTCGCGGGAGGAAT
>CAYFLJ010000358.1:0-1625 GCA_964343985.1 uncultured Thermoflexus sp. | reverse complement strand
CGGTGCGCACCCCGCTGCACACGTCGACGCCGTACGGACGCACCCTCGCAATCGCCTCACCAACGTTCCCCGCATGGAGGCCTCCCGCGAGAAACGTGGGGCGATCGGTGGCAGCGACAATTCGCGCACTGATCGCCCAGTCATGCGTCCGACCGGTACCCCCGAGTTCGCGCACCGCCCCTGATCGCGCGCCCGTGTCGAGTAGTAAGGCATCCACGAGCGGTGCAGCGCCCACCGCCTCGGCGATCGATTCTTCGCCCTCCACATGCACCACATGCATCAACCGCGTACCCGGCAGGGCATCGCGCAGTCGTTTCAGGTCGTCGTGAGGCACGACCTCACACAGTTGCAGCACGTCCGCGCGACACCGGCGCTGTTGGGCGATGAGGTCGGCCGCGTTCCTCAGCGACGTGAGTAGCACCGCTGCGACCCCGACCGGCGTGTGCGCCGCGATGTCGGTGATGAGGTCTTCGGGGATGATGCCCGGGCCGCTCGGCATCGCGGACACCAGACCGAGCGCCGACGCCCCGCAATCAGTCGCGAGTTTGGCTTCGGTTCGCGACGAAATGCAGCAGATTTTCAGTCGAGTGCGCATGGGGCGAGATCGTACGCGCGATGGGTCATTGGCGCGACAGACCAGGCAGGCGCACCTCATTCACGAGCGCAACACCGGCCAAGATGGTCACGAGGCCAACGACTTGCATCGGCCCAAATGCCTCGTTTAGGAAGAGCGCACCCCACCCGATACCAAACACCGGGATGATGAAGGTCACCGACAGCGCCGCGAGGGCGCCCGCACGCGCGAGCAGCCAAAAAAAGATCAGGTAGGCGATGGCCGTCGTCGCCACGCCAAGCCCAATAACGGCGAGCCACGCGCCCACGGTGGGCATCGTCGATGGCCACGCGGCGGCACCCAACGGGATCATGAGGCACGCTGCGGCGGTCTGCTGCCCGGCGGCGAGCGTCGTGGACCCCGCGTGTGGGAAGAGCCGACGGACCAGCAAGGTCCCTACCGCATACGAGGCGCCCCCGCCGAGGCCGGCCAGTGCGGCGAGATAGTCGTCAAGCGACTCCAAGCCAACATCCCACCCAACGACGAGCACCACGCCAGTCAGGCCAATAATCAAGCCGACGATTCGGCCCGGCGCGAGGCGCTGACCAAGCCACACCGTGCCAAGGATCGCCGCGAAAAACGGCGTTGTGGCGTTCAGGATTGACCCCAGAGATGCCGTCACGCGCAATTCCGCCACGGAGAATAGGACGAACGGCAATGCCGTATTGACGGCGCCGACCACAAGCCACCGACGCCAATCTTGGAGGCGCGGGAGCGATTGGCCCGAAGCACGCGTGTAGGCCAGGACGAGGACGGATGCGATCGCGAGGCGCACGCCCACAAGCGCGACCGGGCCAAAGTCTGGCACGCCGATGCGGATCAGCAAGAATGAAGCGCCCCAAAGCGCACCCAAGGCGACCAACGCCGCGAACTCGATGGGGCCCATTCCGTCTCCCAAACGACGCCGACGCCCGGCGCGGTCACCGCACAACCGTACGGTCTCGCGGGCACCCATCGCTTCTCGAATCGTGGAGGCAAACTGCGAGCCGCTTGCGCCCTCACCCCCGGCCCC
>CAYFLJ010000357.1:0-1629 GCA_964343985.1 uncultured Thermoflexus sp. | reverse complement strand
GAGCGGTTCCCTGCGCCCGACGCTCTCCTCGACGGCCGTATCGAGGCGATCACGTCGACGACGCGCACGTTCGACGACGCTTGGCACCGTCGCAAAGTCCTCCTCAAGGACCTTTCGCAACGCGCCTTGATGGAGCGCCGCTGCCGGGTGATAGAGCGGAAGTACGACCCTGCCCCCAACCAACTTTGGTTGGCCGTGGATCCGGGAGATCTTTTCGCCCGGGAAGAAGCGTGCCATCGAGAATCGCCCAAGGGTCACGATCACGAGTGGGTCGATTGCATCGATCTGGCGCTGCAAAAAGTCTCCGCAGGCCGCGATTTCGTCAGGCAGCGGGTCGCGATTCGCTGGAGGTCGATGCTTGGCAACGTTTGCGATAAACACCTCCGCCCGCGAGTACCCCGCCCCAGCCAACATTTGGGTAAGGAACTGCCCAGACGCCCCAACAAACGGACGGCCCTGAATATCTTCGTTCTGCCCGGGCGCCTCGCCGATCAACATCACTTCAGCATCTGGGTTACCCTCGCCAGGCACGGCGTTGCGCGTGCCTTCGTGCAATGGGCAGGCCCGGCACGCCCGCACCTCATCGGCGATTCGCGCCAAGACACTTTGTCGGTCGACCATCGAAGACGTCCCCTTCGCCGTGCCCGCCTTCTTGCCCGTGCAACAACCGTCAGGCGTGCATCGGGTCGGTCTCAAACCCCTTCAGGAAATCACCGAGTCGCTCGCGCGCGCCGTCCGGCAACTCGATCATCGGCAGGCGCAACCCTCCAACGTCGAGGCCAAGCAACGACACCGCCGCCTTAATCGACGCAGGCGAAGAGACCGGCGAGACCGGCGGGAAGAGGATCCGCGCGACGGGCAACAAGTGCCGATGCAAGCGTGCCCCCTCGGTGAGGTTTCCGTCAGCCGTCGCGTCCACCATCTGGCGGATCAGCCGACCGACAACGTGCGCCGCGACAGACACGACCCCATATCCGCCCACCGCCATCTTCGTGAAGATATCGCCGTCGTTCCCAGACCAAAGCCGGAAGTTCGCAGGCACACCAGAGATGATCTCGGCGACTTGATCGAGATTGTCGGTCGCCTCTTTCACCCCGATGATGTTCGGCACATCGTTCGCAAGGCGGATGGTCGTGGCTGCGTCCATATTGCGGACGGTGCGCGACGGCACGTTGTAGACCATTGCCGGGAGCGAGGTCGACTCTGCAATTGCGCGGAAATGGCGATACAGGCCCTCTTGCGGAGGGTTGTTGTAGTACGGCACGACCAACAGCACGCCGTCGGCAACCTTCGCCGCCTCAACTTCGTGCGTGAACTCGATGCTTTCGTGGGTGTTGTAGTTCCCCGTCCCGGCAATCACTTTTGCGGTCGTGCCGACCGCCTCACGCACCGTCCGAAACAGTGCCAACTTTTCGTCGTGCGAAAGCGTTGGCGACTCCCCAGTCGTGCCAGACACGACAATGGTGTCCGTGCCATTTGCCACAAGGATGCGCGCCATCTGCGCCGCCGTCTCGTGGTCAATGCTTTGACCGGCGTCACGATGGAACGGCGTCACCATCGCCGTGATTAGGCGTCCAAACTCGATATCGCGTGCACTCATGCGCGTCTCTCCTTCACCCGAGGCCTACG
>CAYFLJ010000356.1:0-1634 GCA_964343985.1 uncultured Thermoflexus sp. | reverse complement strand
TGCTTCTTCGGCAGTCCCATGGGTTCACCTCCCAAGGCGCATGGCCCACACATGGGGGCCGGGAACGGCGCGCCGGGCAACCGCGGAATGGCGGTGCCCGGCCATTTCAACTGGAGGTACCAAACGCCTCCACAACGATGGCGCTACGCAGCGGCAGTTGCCGCACCACCTTCAGCGGCCTTCGCGAGGCGCTTCTGGTCGGTGCCGTTCAGGTAGGAATTCAGCTTCGCCCGAACCAGACGCGGGGAGTCACCAGCCTGAATGGAGAGAATCCCAGCAACCACCATGTTGAGGTACTCGACCTCGTGCTCGCTCTTGATCTGGCAACGCTTGGCCAGCGGCAACGCGACGAGGTTTGCGAGCGCCACCCCGAAGAGCGTGGCGATGAAGGCGACGGCGATAGAGTGACCAAGGCCAGCGGCGTCGGCACCACCAAGGTTGCCCAAAACGACCGTGAGGCCAAGCACCGTTCCGATGATGCCCATCGTCGGGGCAAAGCCACCCATCTGGGCGAAGAATTCCTTGCCCACGTGATGGCGCTTCTCCATCGACTCGATGCGCACCATGAAGATGTCGGTGATCTGCTCGGCCGGGGTGCCGTCGACGACCTCTTGGATCCCTTCCTTCATGAAGTGATCGTGGATGTTCGCCATCTCGCTTTCGAGCGAGAGCAGACCTTCGCGCCGAGCTTTCTCCGCCAACCGTACGAAGGTCTGGATGGTCTCAACCGCGTCGTGGTGAACATCGGTAAACGCCGCGCTAAAGATGGCACCCCATCCCACCGGGCTAATCGGTAGGGCGGTCATGATCGTTCCCGACGTTCCACCGAAAATGATGATGATCGGGGACGGCAGAAGCAGCGCCCCAAAGTCACCACCTTCGATCGCAAAGCCGGTGCCGAGCGATGCCAAACCAAACACGATGCCGCCGAGGGAGAGAGGGTCAAACCCTCGCTTCGATGCCATCGCCTACTCCTTGCCTGTGAAACGTCGAGAGATCGTTGGTAGTCGCAGAAGGATAGCAGCGATGCAACGCCGCTACCATCTGGTCAGACAGGGTACCGCTCTGCACCTACGGCTCGGTGGTTGTCGGCATGACGATTCGCCGCCGGAACTCGACCACTCGACTGATGATCTCGGTTGGCGGCTCAACGCAGATGATGCGCTTCCCGCTCTGCAACACGATAATCGTGTCGGGCGTGGACTCGACCCATTCGATGTGGTCGCAGTTGACGTAGAGCTGTTCGCCGCTACCCATGCGTGTCACGCGGATCACGTCGGTCCTTCCCGGACGCCTCACCAGTCACGCACGTCCTTCAGACCCGTACGCTACACCACCGCTGTGAGACTTGCCACTCCAGTAGGACCGACAGCCCATTGTTCGCGAACGGCGAATCGGACGAGGTCCGCAGCACCGCGGACGCCGAGCTTCGTGGCGATGTGCGCCTTGTGCGCCTCGACGGTCTTTACGCTGATGCACAAGCGCGCCGCAATTTCACGGTTGGCAAGGCCAGACCCGATGCAGGCAAGCAACTCTCGCTCGCGCGCGCTCAACTGATTCACTCCAGGTTGAGTCCATGACGCGGGACGGCTTGAGCCTCGGTGCCAGCGATCAATCAGTTTCCGGGACACATC
>CAYFLJ010000355.1:0-1649 GCA_964343985.1 uncultured Thermoflexus sp. | reverse complement strand
GCGGCGCGCGAGTGGATGGCGGAGGTACGGCTTGACGGTCGTCACGTCGTTCCGATGAACCGGCCGAAGGCGCGTCGCTGCCGGGGCGGGCCGGTTGTTGGTTGCTGCTAGGCGCAGGGGGACGTGCGTCGGTGAACACGACGCCGTCGGCCGGAATGCGCGATGCGAGTGCGGACCCGATCGATGCGAACATCATCACGGTGATGCTGATTGCCGTCGATATGCCCCTCGCTGTCGCGCGTCCCAGTCGACCTCGATCCATCGTTGCCCCTCACCGGCACACCGATCCGGGTGCACCGTGCATCAGGTAATGATGCCGAACACATGTGGGGTTGACCATCCGGGTCTTCCCCAGAAACCTGCCTGGATGGGACCGCCGGGGAGCATGCTGTTCGGCTAGACGCGAACCTTCTGCCACGCGCCGCGGTGGAAGGCGTAGATGTACGAAGCGCCGCGGACGCACCAGTCGGCGCACCATCCAAGCCAGATGCCGGCGACACCCCACCCGAGACCGATGCCGAAGGTCCAGGCGAGGCCGAGGCGGACGATCCACATTGAGAGCGACCCGACAACAAGGGTTGTGCGGGTGTCGCCGGCCCCACGCAAGGCGCCTGACAGCACGAACGCCGCCGCCTGCAACGGTTGCCCAAAGCCGACCATGCGGATGCCGGTAGCACCGGCGGCGATTACGTCGGGGTCTGAGGTGAAGACGCCGAGTAGCGGTTCGGGGAAGGTGATGAAGCCGACGCCGGCGATGGTCATCCACGCGGTCGCGGCCAAGGTGCTTCGCCACCCGGCGGCGCGGGCCGACGCCGGATCACCGGCGCCGAGGTGTTGGCCAACAAGGGTGGTCGCAGCGACCGAGAAGGCGAGGCCGGGCAACATGGAGACGTTCGCCGCGGTGAAGATGGCCTGCTGCGAGGCGAAGGCGGCGGTGCCCATGCTCACCACCATCATTGAGAAGAAGATCATGCCAACCTGAATCGAGGCATACTCGCCCGCGGCCGGCCCACCGACAGCGACGATGCGGCGCAAGACTGGCACATCGATCCGCCACCCATCGACACGGCGCAACGGTTCGAGGCACGAGGCAAGTGGCCCGCGGCGTTGGCGACTGAGGGCACGCAAGCCAAGTGCGCCGGCGACGCCTTGCCCTGCAATCCATCCGGCCGCGACCCCGTCGACGCCGATGCCGGTGAAGGGCCCGAGACCGTAAATCGCGACAAACGCGATGCTGAGATTGGCGAGGTTCGCGATCCCGCTATTCCACATCGGCGTGCGGGTGTCGCCCGCGCCTCGCAGCGTTGCGCCGGCGAGGATGCCGGACACGAGGATTGGCAGGAGCAGGCACGCGACGCGCACAAGTGGGACGGCGTCGGTGACGACTTCGGGGGCGACGCCGAGGATGCCGATCAGGGATCGGGCGAACGTGAAGCCAAGGAGGCCGCAGCCCGCCGCGATCGCGACCCCAACAAGCAGTGACTGCCGTGCAATCGCGCGTGCTTCGACGCCGTTCCCGGCACCGACGGCGCGTGCCACGAGGGCGGTCGTGCCGGCGGCGATACCTGAAAAGACGATGATGATGACGTTCGAGATCTGGCCGGCCGCGCCGACGCTTGCCATCGCCCCCGCCCCGAGGCGCCCGACCA
>CAYFLJ010000354.1:0-1669 GCA_964343985.1 uncultured Thermoflexus sp. | reverse complement strand
CTCCGGTCCGGCGCGTAGCGAGGCCGGAGAGGGGCAGGCGACGGGCGTGGAACGGCGGCGGGTGGTGATCACGGGCATCGGGTCGGTCAATCCGCTGGCGCACGCGTGGGACGAAACGTGGGCCAAACTGGTTGCGGGTGAGTCCGGTATCGCGCGCATCGCGAAGTACGACCCAGAAGCGCTGAATCTCGAAACGCACATCGCTGGCGAGGTGAAAGACTTCGACCCTGCCAAGTGGATGGACGCGAAAGCGGCGCGGCGCATGGACCCGTTCACGCAGTATGCGGTCGCGGCCTCGGTTGAGGCGATGGCGCACGCCCGTCTTGAGGTGACCGAAGCGAACCGCGACCGGATTGCGGTGATCTACGCAACCGGTGTGGGCGGCCTCAAGACGGTTGTTGACAGCGAGACGACGCGTCAACAGCGTGGGCCTCGACGGGTAAGCCCATTTTGTGTGCCGATGCTGATGCCGAACGCGGCGGCGGGGCACATTAGCCTAACGTTAGGGATGCGTGGTGCAGGCATGGCGATTGGGTCGGCCTGCGCGTCGTCGAACGATGCGATTGGCATGGCGATGGCGGCGATCCGCCTCGGGTGGGCCGACGCCGCGGTGACCGGCGGGTCCGAGGCGGCCCTCGAACCGGTGGCAATCGCGGGCTTCAACCAAGCCGGGGCACTGTCGACCAAATACAACGCCGCGCCGACGCGGGCAAGTCGGCCGTTTGATCGTGACCGCGATGGGTTCGTGTTCAGCGAGATGGGCACGACGTTGGTCATTGAAGACGAGGCATTCGCCCGCGCGCGTGGGGCGACGATCTTGGCGGAACTAGCGGGGTATGGGTCGTCGATGGACTCGTTCCACCTGACGGCACCGCCGCCCGACGGGAACGGCGCGGTGCGCGCCATGCGTGCGGCGATCGCCGATGCCGGCCTCGACCCCGAAGCGATTGACTACGTTTCGGCCCACGGCACGAGTACCGGTCCGAACGACCGAACCGAGACGCTGGCGCTGAAGGCGGTGCTTGGTTCGCGTGCGTATCAGGTGCCGGTGACGGGACTGAAGTCGATGACCGGCCACTCGGCGGGTGGGTGCGGCGCGATTGAGGCGGCGGCGGCGGTCGGCGCGCTGCTTGACGACATCTTGCCGCCGACGATCAACCTTGACAACCCTGACCCAGATTGCGATCTGGACTACGTGCCGAACGTGGCGCGCACGGCCCGGGTGAATGCGGTGCTCTCGAACGGATTTGGGTTCGGTGGGCACAACTCGTGCTTGGTGATCCGTCGGTACGTTTGACGCCGATTTGACATTCTTGCCGGTCGTTTGGATGTGTTCAACGGGCATGTGGCTCGCCCTCTCGGCCACAGGGGGCGAGTTCTATGGGGCGGTACTTTGAGGAGTTCGTCATCGGCGAACGGGTGGCGGCACCGTCGCGCGCGGTGACAACACCAGACATTGAAGCGTTCGCCGCGCTGACAGGGGATGTCAACCGTCTGCACCTCGACGACGACTTCGCGCGTGCGAATGGATTCCGCGAACGCATCGCTCACGGGGCGTTGGTCCTGTCACTCGCGCTTGGAATGGCGTGGCAGACGGGGATTCTTGAAGACACAACGCGCGCGTTCCGTGAGATTGAGTCGTGGAAGTTCACCAGTCCGGCGTATCCGG
>CAYFLJ010000353.1:0-1695 GCA_964343985.1 uncultured Thermoflexus sp. | reverse complement strand
CGGCCTACCTTCGGCGCGACACTCCGGACGAGATCGTCGCTTCAGACACGGCAGCGGCAACTGCATCAACTACTCTGCGATTGAACGCACTTGGAATGATGTAGTCCTCACTGAGTTCTTCATCGGCGACGGCGCTAGCGATCGCATGGGCAGCAGCAACCTTCATCTCTTCATTAATGGTCGTTGCGCCGGCATCGAGTGCTCCGCGGAAGATTCCAGGGAAGGCCAACACATTGTTAATTTGGTTCGGGTAGTCGCTGCGTCCGGTTGCAATCACCCGTGCCACCCCAGCGACGTCTTCGGGCATGATCTCCGGGTCCGGATTCGCGAGTGCAAACACAATCGGGTCAGGTGCCATCGCGCCGATATCCGCGGCTGAGACGACACCAGGCGCTGAGACCCCAATGAACACATCTGCCCCGATAAGCATCTCCGCGAGCGTACCGTGTCGTTGGGCGGCGTTCGTGTTTTCGGCTATCCAGTGTTTCATGGAGTTCATGTTGTCGTTCCGACCCGCGTGAATCGCCCCGCGAGTGTCGCAACCGACGATGTTTGACACGCCGCTCGCAAGCAGGATTTTGATGATCGCCACGCCAGCCGCGCCGATACCGTTGATCACCACTCGGAGGCTCTCGAGCGGACGACCGGTAAGTCGGCAGGCGTTCACGAGCGCCGCGAGCGCGACAACGGCCGTGCCGTGTTGGTCATCGTGGAAAACCGGAATGTCAAGCCTGGCCCGGAGGCGCTCTTCGATGTCGAAGCATCGGGGCGCCGAGATATCTTCGAGATTGATCCCTCCAAACGCGGGCGCAATCCGAACAACGGTCTCGACGATTTCATCGACGTCCTGAGTTTCGAGACAGATTGGGAATGCGTCCACGCGACCAAATTCCTTGAAGAGCATCGCTTTGCCCTCCATGACCGGCATCGCAGCGAGCGCTCCGAGGTTTCCCAGCCCGAGGATTGCAGATCCATCAGACACAACGGCCACCGTGTTTCGCTTGATCGTCAGAGCAAATGCGCGCGATGGGTCCTTCGCAATCGCACGGACCACACGTGCCACACCGGGTGTGTACGCCATCGAGAGGTCGTCACGGGTTTTGAGAGGGGACTTGCTGGTGACCTCGATTTTGCCGCCGAGGTGCATGAGGAAGGTACGGTCCGAGACGTTTACGACGTTGATCCCGTCGATGCCGCGGATCGCTTGAGTGATCCGTTCACCGTGCGCGTCGTCGCCACAGTTGACGGTAATGTCTCTGACGAGAAGGCCCTTATCTTGGCGGACGATGTCGATGGCACCGATGTCGCCCCCCGCTTCGCCAATTGTTGAAGCGAGTCGGCCCAGCATTCCCGGTCGATTTTCGATTTGGACGCGCACGATGATGCTATAGCTCGCACTTGTACGACTGCTCATGGGACGCTCCGTTTATCTGCACTGGTTCTTGACGATGCGTGTCGATTGGAAAGGCGAACGCGGGGAACTTTGACGGCATGCGACCCATTCTGGCCCGACGACAAATGGGACGTGTCGTGTAGGTCGTTATCGTTGCCGCGATGGTAGCGCAGTCGGCGCAGCGCCGTTCGGGTTCAGGACCGCTTCATTCGCGTTGGTATCCGCAACCGAATGCGTGTCAACCAGCGTGCCGACACGTCGCGCCCGAATTCCGAGCGCGAGTCGCAGCATGCGTCGCCGTG
>CAYFLJ010000352.1:0-1695 GCA_964343985.1 uncultured Thermoflexus sp. | reverse complement strand
TGGGCCGTCTGCGATCCGGTGCCCGGGCGCGCCGAGGCCGCCGCCGCCAAGTTTGATATCCCGCACCACTTCACGTCGTACGAGGACATGCTTGCCCACGGTGACGTCGATGCCGTGTCCATCGCTTCGCCGATTGGCTTGCATTTCGATCAGGGCAAACTCGCTCTCGCCGCTGGCAAGCACTTGCATTTCAACAAGACGATGACGACGACGGTCGACGAGGCCGACGAACTCATTGCGACGGCGACGGCCAAGGACCTGCGCATCGTCGCCTCACCGGGCGAAATGATCCGACCGCACAACCAACGGATCCGCGAACTCATCAATGAAGGCGCAATCGGCACCCTCGTTTGGGCGGCCTGCGGCGCCGCTTTTGGCACCTATCACGAGAAGGAGCGGGTGCGGCAGGGTGACGATGTCCTCTCAAACATTGACCCCTCTTGGTACTACCGCAAGCCGGGCGGTGGGCCCCTCTACGACATGACGGTGTACGCCCTGCACGGTTTGACCGGCATCCTCGGTCCGGCGAAGCGCGTGACGGCGATGAGTGGGACGCGTATCAAGGAACGGGAGTTCCGTGGGAAGACCGTCGAGACCGACGCCGACGACAACACCCTCATTTCCATCGACTTTGGCAACGCGTGCTTTGCGTTGGCCTACGGGACGGCGGCCGGACGGGTGACCGAGGGGTTCATGGGGAGCTACTTTGGCACGGCAGGCACCGTCGAAGGGTTGAAACTCAACGGCGAACCGTTCGACTGGCCGGGCCGTGACCTTGCCGATGCGCATGGGCCATCCGGGCGCCAATTTGTTTTGCCGCACGTCGTCGGCGCGCACCGCGGTATCGGTGAAGAGCACGTCTACGAGGACATCATGCAACTCGTCGACTGGATCCGTGACGGGACGTCGTCGGTCGCGACGGCGGAACACGCGCGCCACGTGATCGACATCATCGAGAGCGCCTATCGCGCCGCGGAGACCGGTCAAACGCAATCGTTGCGTACCACCTTCTAGGCGGTCGTCGGCCTTAGGGTGCGGTCGCCGCAATGTGCATCCACCTGTGCGTCGCGGTTCAGGGCAGCGCCCTCGCGCCTGCGTCAGCTCCCGCGACGCCGATTGGCTAGCCGCAGTTGACGAGGTTCGGGTCGCGAACGTAGGTCCACCAGTTGGTGGAGATGCCATCAACCTCACCGGCGACGTGCGGAAGGTGACGGAACCACCACAGGTGATGCAGGCGCATATCACCGCCGCCCCACTCGTCGCACGTCACGATGCGGGGCGGGGCGTCGAGGATTGGGAACGAGCGCCACGCGTCACACTCGCTTGGCACGGCGCGTCGGTTGCCCCAGTCGTAGTCCCGCTCGCTGCTTGGTGCGAAGTGCACATTGCCGAGAGCGGCGCGACCTGGGGCGATCTTGTCGTAGCGCGTGAATCGTGCCCAGAAATTTTGTGCGTCGGGTACGCCGCGGTAGACCATCTCCATCATCGACTCGGTGCGGTGCCCAAGGTTTTCGAGCATGCACCCAATCTCGCGCTCGTAGTTGAAGCCCATCACGACAAAGCGGCGAGATGGCGTCGGACCGCGCCACGACCGCCCTGGACGGTGCGGCGGTGAATTGCACCAGAACGCGTCTGGACCAATCATGTGGGACTCGTGGAAGCCCATGTACGGGGGCGCCAAGACCCACACCTCGT
>CAYFLJ010000351.1:0-1701 GCA_964343985.1 uncultured Thermoflexus sp. | reverse complement strand
CAGGTCAAACTGACCTACGTGACCGCCGAACCGTACCTCGGGCACTTCGGGATCGACGGCATGCCCACCGGCGAGTTCATGGTCGACATGTTCATGAAGAAGGAGTCGATCACCGGCATCACCAATATGGCGATGGAGTACGTCTCAAAGGACGCCGTCAAACTCGCAGACGGCCGCGAGTTGCCCTTCAAGTACGCCATGGTCGTGCCCCCATTCTTAGGGGTCGACGCCGTTCGATCGTGCGACACCATCTCGAACGCCGCCGGCTTCGTCCCCGTCCGCGACACCTACCAGACGAAGACGTACGACAACGTCTACGCCGTCGGCCTCGCCGCCGCCGTGCAGGTGCCCTGGACAACCCCGGTGGCCGTGGGCGTCCCAAAGACCGGCTTCCCGACGGAGATTCAGGCCCACGTCGCGGCGGCGAACATCGCCTCCCAGATTGCCGGTCTCGTCCCCACCAGAGAGAAGCCGTTCTCCGAGATCCCCGCCTTGTGCGTCATGGACGCCGGCAACAACGGCATCATGTTGCTCGGTGACCACATGTTGAAGCCTCGCCGCGCGGCGATGCTCATCCCCGGGCCGCAGAACCACGCAATCAAGGTTGGCCTCGAAAAATACTTCCTCTGGAAGTCCCGCACCGGCAGGGTCAACCTCCCGTAACCGCAATCGGCGCGCACCCTGCTTGGCCCAAACGGCCCCCGTCGACTTCGGCGGGGGCCTCTCCGTGCAAACCGTCACGCCCGCACCTGACACCTACCCAACCGCATAGTGACGGATCGCGTCGAGATCGAGTTCGCACCCAAGTCCCGGGCCATCGGGGACGGTGACGTGCCCATCGCTGAACGTCATCGGCGCCTGCACCAACATGTGTTCGCGGACCCAACTGCCGACAAGGTCGCTAGGCAGGACACAGTTCCGCGTCGCCGCGCACGCATGCAGGTACGCGTGTTCCGCGATGCCAAGGTCGACACCCGACCCGTGCCAGACGTTCGACCCGTAGGCCGCGGCCATCGACGCCATCCGAACAAACTCGACCATGCCTCCGCCGAGATTGAAGTGGTCGCATGCCTCGGCCTTGATCGCGTTCACCACGTCACGTGCGGTACCCAGATGAAGGGCAAGCGGGACATCGATCGCCGCGCGGATTTGCCGATACCAGTCGAGGTTCCACTTCGGCACGGGGTCCTCGTACATCGCGATGGTCGGGAAGCGGGCAAGGCGCCGCGCTAACCCAATCGCCTCAACCGGCCGGTAAAAGCGTTCGTTCGGATCAAGCGTCAAAGTGAAATCCGGACCGGCGGCGTCAAGGATCGCCTGCACCCGCGCCTCCCACGGGTCGTCGATGGCGCACTTCATCTTGAGACCGTGAAAGCCGCGTGCCTTCGCCTCCCCGGCCGCCCGCGCCGCGTCCGCCGGCGACATCTGACCAATCCAGTAGTCAATCGCCACTCGGTCGCGCACCTTGCCCCCAAGCAAGGCATGAACTGGCAGGCCAAGCGCACGACCGACGAGGTCGAACACCGCCATCTCGAACGCGTCGTACGCCAGGTTGATGCGCCCGTTCCCGTGCACTCCCTCGTGCGGACGACCCGTCGCCGCACCCTCCGCACGACCGATAGCGATGGGCAGGTCTTGCAAGCAGACCCGTCGCGGGTCGAGACCAACGAGTGACGCCGCCGCCGCCTCAACCGCACCGCG
>CAYFLJ010000350.1:0-1703 GCA_964343985.1 uncultured Thermoflexus sp. | reverse complement strand
GCGAGGATGCTGTGCGTCTCGTTGAGGGCGCCTTCCGCCGTCTGGAGCAGCGAGATGGAGTCTTGGGCATTGCGCTGCGCCTGGTTGAGTCCGCGCACTTGGTTCTTGAGCTTCTCACTCACGGCCAAGCCCGCCGCGTCGTCGCCTGCTTTGTTGATCCGCAGACCGCTCGAGAGCTGCTCAATCGCCTTGAAGAAGCTCCCCTGCGTCTGCGACAGGTTTCGCTGCGCCGACACCGACTCGAAGTTGTAGTTGATCCGAAGCGCCATTTCCTTGGGTCCTTCCGCCAGACAAACCCCGCCACAATCCTTTGTGGTCGGTTACGTCGCGTTCGGCCAGTCGAACTCGACGTAAGGCATCGTCCGGCTACACGTTATGTCGGTACCGCGATGCATCTCTGTAGGGGGTCGAGTGAAAGTCCCCAAACGAGTGAGCCTACGGTCGGTTACGCCGCCGCGGCCGCACCTCTGCCAACTCGTGCAACAAAAAGAGCGGGGGCCGCCCGGCCAGGCGACCCCCGCAATCGCGCTCCCGCCGCTCCCCCGGCCAGGGGCACGGTTAGCGTCCAAAACTCGTGCTTACTTGAGGAGCTGAAGCGCCATTTGCGGTGCCTGATTGGCTTGCGCCAAGACGGCCATCGTGGACTGCTGCAGGATTTGGTTCTTCACCATCTCCGAGACGGCTTGCGCCACATCGGCATCGCGGATGCGGCTGTTTGCCGCACCGGTGTTCTCTGAAGCGACTCCAAGGCTGTTTATCGTGCTGGTAAGGCGGTTCTGCATCGCACCGAGTGCCCCCCGGCGCGTGCTAACGGTCTCGATGGCGGTGTCGAGGACGCTAATCGCCGAGTTCGCACCCGTCTGGGTCGTCAGGGACTGTGCACCCGCCGTACCCAAGTTGGCGATTGTCAGACCAGTCGTGTTGGCCGACGTGAAACCAAACGTCACCTCGTCTACCGATGAAGCCGTGACATTATTTGGCCCGACATGGAACTGCAGCCCAGTGGCAACGCCACCTCCATTGAGCAGCGGAATCGTGTTGAACTGCGTCGCCGCCGCGATCCGATCAACCTCGGAGAGAAGCTGATTGACCTCATCTTGGATATGGAGGCGGTCGGCGTTGGTCAGGGTGTCGTTCGACGACTGCACCGCCAACTCGCGCATGCGGGCTAGGAGGGAATGCGTCTCATTGAGAGCGCCTTCCGCCGTCTGGAGGAGCGAGACGGCGTCCTGCGCGTTGCGCTGCGCCTGATTGAGTCCGCGTACTTGGTTCTTAAGCTTCTCGCTCACGGCAAGCCCCGCGGTGTCGTCCGCGGCTTTGTTGATCCGCAGGCCGCTCGACAATTGCTCAATCGCGCGGAAGAAGCTGTTCTGTGTGCCGGCCAAGTTCCGCTGCGCGGAGATTGACTCGAAGTTGTAGTTGATCCGCAGTGCCATTGCCCGGGTCCTTCCGAGGGAGATCCATCTGGCGGCCTTCCCTTGCCACCATGTTCAGTCCAGTCCGGTCAACTTCCGCTCGACGGAAGATCACCGAACCTTCACGGAAAGTGTCGGCACGATGCCGCGAAACTTGAGGATTGCGGCGATGCGGCGACATCCGTTCATGAAACTCGTGCGTTTTACGGGGCTTTGGCATTCTCGGAGAAACCAGAAGGGGGCACCCTCGCGGGTACCCCCTTGTTTCGGCGTCGGTGACCACTCACC
>CAYFLJ010000349.1:0-1706 GCA_964343985.1 uncultured Thermoflexus sp. | reverse complement strand
GCCGAGGACAGCAAGTGGTCGATGGGCGACGACACCCCGCTCGCCGTCTTATCTTCGAAACCGCGACCGCTTTACGTCTACTTCCGTCAACGGTTCGCGCAGGTCACAAACCCACCGATCGACCCATTGCGCGAAGGCGTCGTCATGTCGCTCGATACCTTCCTCGGGCGCCGCCACAACCTCCTTGCCGAAACTGAAGGGCATGCGTCGCTTTTGGGTCTCACCACGCCCATCATGCTCGACGACGAATTCGACGCACTCTTGCGCCTCCCCGAGTTCAAGGCCGTCGTCCTCGACGCGCTCTTCGACTCCACCGGCGGCGAACAAGCCATTGATGAGGCACTCACCCAACTTTGCGACGCCGCCGTGCGAGCCATTGACGGCGGCGCCTCAATCGTCGTGCTTACCGATCGCCGTGCCAGTGCGGATCGCGCCCCGATTCCCGCCCTACTCGCCACCGGCGCCGTCCACCATCACCTCATCCGCGAGAACAAGCGCATGCGCGCCGACCTCGTCGTCCAAACTGGCGAGGCGTGGGACATCCACCACCTTGCCTGCCTGGTCGGATTCGGTGCCGGTGCGATCCATCCGTACCTTGCTTTGGCAAGCACGCGCGCCCTCGTTGGCGAACGTGGCTTTGAGAACCGTTCAACCTCCGAACTTGAGGCGAACTTCCGCAAAGCCGCCAACAAGGGTCTCCTGCGGATCATGTCCAAAATGGGCATCACAAGCATCGCTAGCTACCGCGGCGCCCAAATCTTCGAGGCCGTCGGCATCGCTCAAGACGTCATCAACCGCTGTTTCACCGGCACGCCGTCGCGCCTCAGCGGCATCGGCCTCGCCGAAATCGCCGCCGACGTCGCCGCGCGTCATGCCGAAGCGCACGGCACCGCAACCCCCGCGGGTCGCCTACCGAACCTCGGTCTGGTCAACTACCGCAAAGATGGCGAGGCGCATGGCTACAACCGTGTCGCGGTTCTAGCGATGCAGCACGCGTCGAATACCGGCGACTTCGAGGACTACCGGAAGTTTGAGGAGTTAGCGAACTCTGGCCCGCCCCGGGCGATCAGGGACCTCCTCGACTGGGAACCGCTCGGCCCGGAACTCCTTCTCGATGAGGTCGAACCGGTCGAGTCAATTCTGCATCGGTTCGCCACCATGGCAATGTCGCTCGGCGCCCTCTCGCCAGAGGCGCATCAGACCCTCGCCGTTGCCATGAACCGCATCGGCGCAAAGTCGAACACGGGTGAGGGGGGTGAGGACCCCGACTGGTGGAAGCCGTTCACCGACGGGCCGTTCAAAGGCGAACGTGCCAACTCCCGTATCAAGCAGGTCGCAAGTGGGCGCTTCGGCGTGACCCCCCAGTACCTGCAAGAAGCCGAAGAACTTGAGATCAAGATCGCCCAAGGGGCGAAACCCGGTGAGGGCGGACAAATCCCGGCGACCAAGGTGACGCAACTGATCGCGCGGCTACGCCATGCCATTCCGGGCATCACCCTCGTAAGCCCGCCACCGCACCACGACATTTACTCAATCGAAGACCTCGCGCAACTCATCTCCGACTTGAAGGTCGCGAACCCGCGCGCGCGCGTCGGCGTCAAACTCGTCTCCGAGACCGGCGTCGGCACCATCGCCGCTGGCGTCGCCAAGGCCTACGCCGACTACATCCAGATTTCCGGACACGACGGCGGCACCGGCGCCTCCCC
>CAYFLJ010000348.1:222-1711 GCA_964343985.1 uncultured Thermoflexus sp. | reverse complement strand
GGCGCATGACGCACGTACCGTTCGCGATTGGTGAAGAGTTCGCATCGAAGTGGCAATTTCTGCCGTACATCGAGCGGGGGATCACCCAGTACGTCCGACTCGACGTGTGCAACGTCGGTGGATTGACGGAATCGATGAAGGTCGCGGGTTGGGCGGAGGCGCACTACGTGGACCTCATGCCCCACAACCCATTAGGGCCGATTTGTTCCGCCGCCACCGCGCACCTCTGCGCCGCCGTGCCGAACGTGTCGTTCATGGAGATTCGCGAGTCGCCGACCGAAAAGACCGGCTTCTATGACGAACGTATCTTCCCTGTACAGCTTCGCCTCGACGGGCCGCGCCTCTGGTTGTCAGACCGCCCCGGCCTCGGAGTCGAGTTCGATGAGGTCGCCGCCGGTCACGCCGAGTTCGTTCCGAATCTCGAAGCCGAACGCACGCACTATCTGCGCCGCCGTGATGGGTCAATCACCAACTGGTAGGCAGTCGCCTAGGGTCGTTCACCAATGCCGTTCCAAGTCGATGCGGGTTCGTTCGCAATGGTGTGGTGACGTTACGAAAACGAGGCGTCGCGAGAGTGCCGCTCCCACGTCGCCAAACGTCATCACCATCGGGTTGCGACCGTCAAGACCCAGCCGGCAACTTCGGGCTACGAACGTGTCGCGTCGGTCTCGCGTGCGACACGACGATCGAAGGGAGGCAGGCGGACACGTCTATCCACGAGCAGTTGGCAGTCCGGCGCGCACCCAAGCAGTGATCCCGCCGCTCACGTTGGCCACTGGTCCAAATCCTGAGCGGGCAAGCATCCCGCACGCGACCTGCGACCGACCGCCGCTCAAACACATCACCACGATTTCGCGGTCGCGGGGAAGTTCAGTTGCGCGCGACGCCAACTCACCAAGCGGAACGTGGACGGCCCCGACGACGTGCCCAGACTGCCACTCATCCAGTTCGCGGACATCGAGTAACACGGCGCCGGAAAGCACTCGCGCGCTTGCCTCGTTCGGGGACAGATTTGGGATCGAGGACATTGCAGCCATCAAGATGGTTCCTCTCAGGGGTGGTGGGGGCGCAGCGGACCAATGCAGTGTCCAACGTTCGCATCCAACCGATTTGCTGCTTCAAGATACCATACGGGGTATGGCAGTTACGCGCACGGTTACGCTATCCTTTGCGAGCACCCCCCAACGCGGCGAGAGAGACCGAAACATGTCCACTGCTCCAGACAAGACCGATCCGGCAACGCACTCCGACCATCGTGGTCGCGATCACTCAAGCAGTGGCGAAGGTGGAGGGCACAACGCCCCCGAACACGATCACGGGCACCACGGGCATCACGGGCACCACGACCATGCGCACGGCGGTGGTCATCGGACGCATCGGTTCAGTGCCGAACACGCGGCGCGTCTCCTGTCAGACGAACGTGCGGAAGCGTTCCCGCCGGAAGCGGCGTTACGGAACGCCGGCGTCGGCCCTGCCATGACCGTTATCG
>CAYFLJ010000348.1:0-212 GCA_964343985.1 uncultured Thermoflexus sp. | reverse complement strand
CGTCTTCACACCGCCGAGATCCACGACGTCGATGTCGTCCAGACCACCGAGGGGCACGTGCCAGTGGCCGACCACGTGGCCGACGTCGTCTTTGCCGCCTTTGTCTTGCATGAGGCAAACGACCCGGCAGGCTTCCTTGGTGAGTGCGCCCGACTTATCAAGCCCGATGGGGCGGTGGCGATCATCGAATGGCGCCACGACGCCGACCTCGA
>CAYFLJ010000347.1:0-1723 GCA_964343985.1 uncultured Thermoflexus sp. | reverse complement strand
CGGGGCGCGCCGGGTCGGATTGGTGAGTCCATCCCGATTCCCCCTACGCAACGATCGATGTCGGTCGGTCACGACACGCCATAACGGGCCTACCCCCCAACCCCCTTCCCTACGAGGGAAGGGGGCTATCGCTTCGCTCACGCCGCTCAATGCACGTGCGCGCGAGTGTCGAGGACGTGTTCAAACGCCAAGGCGATCAGGTACGTGATCGACGTCGGCGATGAGGCCGCCTGATCGTCGCCTCGGTCTGCACCCGCACGTGGCGCCGTCATGCTGTCCTTCAGGAAGCCGACCATTTCATTCCATGCTTGGGCCTGCACCCCGCCCGCCCTGATGCTTGGCGCATCGACGACAAACGCGTGCGGCTGCCCGTCGTAGACCGTCACCCGATTACGAACACCAGCGGCATCAAGACCCTTCCGGAATGCATCGACTTGGCTTACAGGGATTGAGGAATCGGCACCGCCAAAGATCCCGAGGACCGGACCCTTGATAGCCTTCAACTTCTCGACGTCTGTCTCAGGGTTTCCATAAAACACAACCGTTGCCGCGACCGACGGATCATGCAACGTGTAGAGCAGTGACGTTCTCCCGCCGTAACAGAAGCCAAGGACCGCGACGCGCGTCGGGTCGACGCCTGCCTGCCCCTTCGCCCATTTCACGACGGCGTCGATGTCTGCGTTCACGGTCTCGGGTTTCGCCGTCAAGGTCTGATAAATCGCTCGCGGAATCCAACTTGTCGTGGAACCGCGGAACGTGTCGGGCGCGACGACGAAATACCCTTCACGTGCGAGCAGCTCGGCCTTCCCCATGATGGACGAGTTGAGACCGTAGAACTCGTGAACCATGACGACGATTGGGACAGATGCGGGTCGGTTGGTAGCGGGCGGCTTTGCCACGTAGGCGCGCACACCCGGATTTGGCGCTTCGGCAGGTACCTCTACATTCGTCACGTCGAGGATGCGTTCGGTGCCGATGGCGTAGTCAAATGCAACGGACGCTGCGAGTACGGCGACGACGCCAATGATTGCTCCACCAAGCCAGACCGCGATCATTCGAACGAGACGCACGCACACCTCCCGGGCCGCGCGCTTGAGCGACGTGGCCGTGTCGGCAGCGTACTGCCACGCACGCGCAAAACTATCAGACGAATGGCGGACGGGTGCGACCCTGTTATGCTCCGGCGTCGCGCGTGAACCGTCGGCGCGCCAGTTTCGGGCCCATAGCTCAGCGGTAAGAGCGACTCCCTCATAAGGAGCAGGTCGCAGGTTCAAATCCTGCTGGGCCTACCAAACGACTCGGCGTATTTCCGGTGAACGAAAATCGGTCTGAAGGCATTGAGGAACAGGGCGGGCAGGACTCTTGCACTTTTCTGTATGAAAGGGGGCTGGGAAGGTATGCCCGTCGGCGGTGCGTTCGTCATTCGGCGTGCGCCGTGGTCCAGCGACCGGCCGCTCCCCCACACGTGTACCCGATTTCGCAGCGCTTTGGGGTTGACGACCCTCGCTCTCCGCGTACGGCACACCGTGCACAGCCTCAATGCCCCAAGTCTGAACGGGGGCGTATTGACGAGCGGATGGCCCCGCTGCGCCTCTCCCGCCGAAGCGGGAGGGGGGTGATGCGATGAACGACCTCGGCGTCGCGGTGCGAGTGATCGTGCGGGTCGCGATCGCACTGGCCATCCTCGGGCTCCTCGTCGCCATCGTCATCGGCGTCGCAACCG
>CAYFLJ010000346.1:0-1726 GCA_964343985.1 uncultured Thermoflexus sp. | reverse complement strand
GCCGGCCACCACTTGCGCCGGCTGCCGCTTCCCGGGTGAACGACCGCCACCCGACGTCTGTCAGCATCGACGCCGCCAACCGACACCGACGGGATCTCTGGCACGCGTAGCCATGGGGCCGCGTCCCATCCGCTAGGCACGGCGAGGCCGATCTGCCCAAGCGTCGCCGACAGCCAGTCGGCAACGTGAAGCCCAGACTCGGCCGGAGGGAACGGGTCAGCGGCGACTACGTTATCGACGCCGACACGCCGCAGCCGCAGGCCGACATCACCGTGTCTCCGCGTCCATACGACAGCCGCATCGACCGCCGCCCAGTCTGGAATCATCGCCGAGGTCTGAGGTGGCCCGTCGCCGTGGACCCAAGCGATGGCAGCGTCGTCGGGCCCGATCACCGTGACCGGACGGTTGGGGTCATCGCCGACCGCCGCACGCACCAGTTCAGCCACTGCGCCCGGCACGCTGATGACGAACGGCCCACTGGGCGGCGGGGACGCGTCGCGAATGGCACACCACGCCGGAACGCCGAGAAGCACGTCACCGAGGGCACCGCTACGTATCGCGACGCGCACGCGGCGCACCCTACGCCGGGTGGACGACCGCGACGACGTCGCCAAAGCCGACCGGGTGGCCGTCCTCGATGACGAACTCGAGCGTGCCCGCCGCCGGCGACACGACCTCTCCAGCCATGCCAAGCGTCTCAACGACCGCCACGACCGCGCCTGCGGCGATCGTGGCCCCGTCTTCAACGAGGTTCGGCACCCCCTCCGCGCGTGACCGATGGAAGAAGCCAACCGACTGGGAACGCAGAGAGACCGGCCCGGCAACCGCTTCGGAGACGACGACCGCCGCCGTCGGCCCAGTGCGTACCGTCGCCACTTCGCCAACGCGCTCCGCCGCCGTCACGGACGCCAGCGTTGCGCGCTGAATCTCAATGGCCACATCGCCATCTTCGAGGCGCAACGACTCCACATCGGTACGCGTCACCGCGGAGAGCAACGCCGCGACGTCACCACCAAGCAGCGAAGCCAACCGCGCCGCGTCGCCCTTCGGACGTTCCTCAGACATCAATCGTGCCTACTGCGCGCGTTCGATGTAGCTGCCGTCGCGCGTGTCGACCTTGATCTTGTCGCCCGTGTTCACAAAGAGGGGCACGTTCACGACGAGTCCGGTCTCAACTGTCGCTGGCTTCGTCCCACCGGTTGCGGTGTCACCCTTGAAGCCCGGATCAGTCTGCGTTACGGTCATGATCAAATTCAGCGGCAACTCGACCCCGATGGGTTCCTCGCCGTACATGTTCACTTCCAGCTGCATGCTGTCCTTGAGGTAGTTCACGGCATCGCCGAGAATCGCGCGGCTCACCGAGATCTGGTCGTACGACTCCTGATCCATGAAGTGGTAGGTATCTCCGTCGACGTACAAGTACGTCACCGGCTTGCGGTCGATACGAATGCGCCGAAACTTCTCGGAGGCCGAGAACGTGCGGTCGAAGATCGCGCCGGACCGCAGGTCGCGCAACTTCAGACGCGCCTGCGCGCCGCCGCGCCCAACCTTGATGTGCTGAAACTCGATGACGGAATAGATTTTGTTATCGAGTTCGATGCCGATGCCTCGGCGCAGGTCGCTGACATTGATCACGTGCGTTCGGTCTCCCGTAAGGAAAGGGAATCCGGGTGGTCGGCATGTCGTGCAAACGGCACGCTTACCCGGGTCGTCGGTGAAGTGTACG
>CAYFLJ010000345.1:0-1731 GCA_964343985.1 uncultured Thermoflexus sp. | reverse complement strand
CGACAAGAGCGACCGGACGATTTTCGCCATGAGCATGCCCGTCGTGGTCATGGGCATCGTGGTCATGGGCGTCGTGGTCATGGGCGTCGTGGTCATGGGCGTCGTGGTCATGGGCATCGTGGTCATGGGCATCAGGGTCATGGGCATCGTGGTCATGAGCATCGTGGTCATGAGCATCGTGGCGAGTGCGGTGAGCCTGAGCACCTCGCTTCGATTGCCCAAAGGGACTTGACGGGGTCGCGGCGGTGGGACTGTCTGACGCCATGCGCAGAGGGTAGCCCCGCCGTCGAGGCCATCTCCGCGCGAACCCGCTAACGCACCGGCGCGCTTGACGACGAGGGCGGCGCAATTGGACCGCGCGGAACCACTCGCGACATCGACCTTGCAAACATGAGTGCTAAGACGATCAGGATCACAATCGCCGCGGTGCGAACCTTCCGAATGGGGCGCGCCCATTTTGCAGCGATGAACGGCCGTCGGATGCCCGCACAGGAATCGCACCGAAGGCCTGCCGGCGTATGGGTAAGACAGTCGTGACAAAACGCCGTCAGACATCGGCCGCACCGCAACAACGTGGTTCGGCCGGGATGGCGGGTACACGGTGTCGCCACCGCCGACGGTGGAGATGCCGATCGTGAGCCGATGGGATCAGGTTGACGCACACCACAGGCGTTGCAGAACCGAGAACCGGCAGGCAACGGCGCACGACAGGCATGGCACTCCACCGGTCTATCCCTTCAGTCACCGTAGCACGACGGTATGGCGGCGGAGTTGATGACGGTATAGGCGGGTAGGATGGCGCCGCAATATCGTGGAGAGGTGGGCGCTAGATTCGGTCGCGGCGCGAGCAGCGCCGGAGGGAGAGGGCGTGAAGATTGGCTACAACACGTGGAGTATGGCGACGGTTCCGTACGCCACATTTATCCCGGAACTCGCCAAGATCGGGTTTCGGTCGCTCGCGATCAGTGTCGTGCCCGGCTACCCCATTGCCGGCCAGTGGGTCGAGAACGCCGGCGACTTCACCAAGTGGGACACCGCCGACAAAGGTCACATTCGGTCGCTCATGGTTACGCACGGGTTGGAACTCGCCTCAATCGTCGGCAACCAACCGATCATCGGCGACGACCCTGATCGCGCCGCCGCAGCGCTAACGCGCCTTCGCGCGACGGTTGACCTCTGCGCCGACCTCACGTTGCCCCATGAGGCGCCGCCGGCGTTGAACTGTGGGAGCGGCGGGAGCCCTTCGCAATTTGAAACGCACCGACAGCAACTGGTCGACCGACTCGGCCCTCTCGTCGACCACGCTGCGTCGCGAGGGGTCACGATCTGCATCGAACCGCACGTCGGCGCCGCTATCGACACTCCCGATCGGTCAGAGTGGCTGGTCCGCACGATCAACAACCCGCACCTCGCACTTGATTTCGACGTCAGTCACTTTGAGGTGGTCAACCTCCCGCTTGAGGCGACGGTCCCTCGGTTGGCCCCACTCTCGAAATCGGTTGAGATCAAAGACCAGCACATGCGCTACCTTGACGCCCCCGAGCCAGTCAGTTGGCGAGTTGAGGGGAATGGTGTGGGGCAGGCAGTTGCGCCAGACGGGCGCCCGGTGGAGTTCCAGTTCCTGCTAGCTGGTGAGGGCACGTTTGACTTGCCACGCTATCTCAGATTGCTAAACACTGCCGGCTGGCGCGGAGCGGTCGGATTCGAGGCGAGTGTGCAGTGTCAAGCCCG
>CAYFLJ010000344.1:0-1734 GCA_964343985.1 uncultured Thermoflexus sp. | reverse complement strand
CGGAGTGAGAGCGGTGCGGCCGCAGACACGCCGCTGCCCTCCCCGGGCGTCGAGGTGGCATCTGGCGGCGGCGCGGTCGCTGTCACGGTGGCGGGATGGCCCTGCACGACTCAACGCGCGACGGGCCAATGGTTCGCACGAGAGTCGCGCTACCCGGTCTTCATCGGCGCCGCACGCCCGGGGGTGGGCGCCCCCTTGATTGGCGTCGGCGTCGGCGTGGCCGGTCCCGTAACTAGAGCTTGCGTCTTGTTCGCCCCGCCGGAGTACACCCCACCAACCGCAGGTGGTGCCCCTTTGATGCCGCCGAACGAACCTTCCACCGTCTTCTGCCTATTGAAACCGGCCGAGCCGTAGCCGGCGGCGAGGGCAGACCCGCCGACCAACAGGGAGACGGTCAAGACGCCAACCAGAATGATCTCAAAGCTACCGCCCTCGTCCGCACTGACAGTGGCGGCCAGCTCCTCTTCCTCATATTCCAGTTCGGCGAGCAGTTCGTCCTCGTCCACGTCGTTCTGGGCCTGCGGCGAGAATAGCAGCCGCCGTGACGCAACCTCGGCGGGTTGACCACGTCCGTACAATCAACAAACGGTGCGCCGGTGCGGTTGCGCCGCGAGGAGATTGCGCGGTGCGCCCTCTCCTCCAATGGGGTGACGTGGCCGCTTCTCTGCCATCATCCGTCGTAGACGACGAATTCCCAGCCTTACCGGCGCCGGCACCGTCTGGCTTTGACCGGTTGCGCCGTCTGCCGCGACGCGTCTACGACCTCATCCAGAAGATCGTCGCCGGCACCATCGCCGGCAAGATCATCGCGCCATACATTCTGATCCTCTTCATCCTCGCGATGGTGGCCGTCTTCGTCGTCTCGCGACTCGTCTCAGGTTCCCTCGACGAACAGTTCACCAACAAGCTCCTCGACCGCGGTAAGGCGACCAACGAAGCCGTCGTCAAGGTCGAAGGGGAGCAACTTCAAGCCCTTCGCCTCATGGCAAATACCAACGGCGTCGCCGAGGCCATGCTTGCTAAGGACATCGAACAGGTCCGAACCTTCGTCTATCCGCTTCAGGTCAACGCCCGCCTCGACCTATGCGACCTCATCACCACCGACGGCAAGATGCTTCTCGCCCT
This sequence comes from uncultured Thermoflexus sp., assembly GCA_964343985.1. Classification (GTDB taxonomy): domain Bacteria; phylum Chloroflexota; class UBA11872; order UBA12225; family UBA12225; genus CAILQO01. Next base: position 609 of record CAYFLJ010000344.1, on the reverse strand, counting down.
CCGCGGTGACGAGCTTGGCCTTGACCCGGAATCGGTGATCGACGTCAACCTCGGCAAATCTGCCATCGTTCAAAAGGTGCTCAACGGCACAACCGATGACCTCGGCGACAAATTCACGGAGTTATTCAGCGTCGAGTGGGGAACCGCCTTCTACACCGCCGCCCCCGTTAAGACGGAAGACGGCAAACTTGCCGGCGTTATCGTCGCTGGGACCACCCTCGAACGGTTGCTCGACCGCCTGTCGCGTGAGGCGCAGGCGTCACTGACCGTCTATGACCGGAACGGGAAGGTTGTTGCCACCTCCCTGCCGATCGCCGAAGCGGTCCTCGCGTACCAGAACGGTGGGCCAGAGCCTCCGAACATTGACGTCGACGCCGCGGTCGTCGCGCAGGTCATCTCCGACAAGCCGTCGCTCGTCTCTCGCCCCGTGACCATCGTCGGGCGCACCTACCGCGAACTCACCGGTGCGCTTGTCATCCGCGGTGTGCCAACCAGCCCGCTCGGCATCGCCGTCCGCGTGACCGCCATTGAGACGGCGCTATTCGCCTCCCGCGACCAACTCACCATGCTCTTCGGCGGGATGATGGTCGTCGTCCTCTTCATGGGCGT
>CAYFLJ010000343.1:0-1734 GCA_964343985.1 uncultured Thermoflexus sp. | reverse complement strand
TCGACGACGTGTCGACCTTCACCTTCTTTGAGGAGGGCGACGAGGTGACCCTGGCCAAGGCGTCTCGGTACGTCTTGAACCCGGGTAGCGTCGGGCAACCGCGCGATGGCGATCCGCGTGCCTCATACCTTGAGGTCACCGAAGCTGCGGACGGCGCAGTCACCGTTCATGCCCGCCGGGCGGCGTACGACGTGGCGACCACCCAGATTCGGATGCTGCTGCGCGGCTATCCAGTCGACATGGCCGTGCGCTTGTCGGCCGGCCAGTAGCCGCCCACGGTGCCAGGCCGGGCGACACACCGTCCGTGCCCGGCACAACGGGGAGATCATCAGATGCAACGGCAGCAACTCCATGAGGCCTATCTTGGGTCCGATTACGTCGTCACCACGCCGGTCGGGACGGTCACGTTGCGCGCCGACGGGCCACCGATCGGTGACCCCGCCGCACTCGCCCTCGTTGCCGGGCGGCGGGTGGCCGTTGTGACGGCGTGGAACCCGCGGTCACAACCGCAACCTGAGCAAGCGAACCGCGACGCGAACGTGCGCCTGAGTCGCGACCTGCGGGCGCGGGGGTGGCAGTGGTGGGAGGCGGTCGGTCGGACGCGCACCGATTCCGCGGACGCCAAGTCTGATGCGTGGGCCGAGCATTCGTACGCCGTTCTCGACGCCGACCCGGAGGCGGTGCGCCAACTCGCTCACATCTACGGGCAGAACGCCGTGTTGTTATGGGACGGGCAACGCGGGTCGATTGTGTGGTGCGACGCCTAACGCGATCGGCGGTGGCGTGTCACAAACGCCTTTGCCTTGTGACCTACGACTGTAGGTGCCCGAACAACCCGTCGCGCAACGACGCGCGCACGTCTGTTGACGTAACCAACAAACTAAGAGATTGGAGCTACCAAGACTTCAACATGCCTAGAGACTACTGCGTGTTGAAATACATTGTAAAATTTGCTGACATCAACGTGTTGATAGTGAAATAGAATGGAGAACCATATGGACAAGCAATCGCAAGACTCAACGGATTCCCTCCCTTGGCAGGAGGACGAGTCGGAGGACCAGTCGGAGGACTACGAGTTCCCGCGCCAAGTGAACGGGGAGTGGGTGCTTCCCGACAACGGGGACTGGGAGATCAGGCCGGGCGCCAGTCGGCCGACGTATACGCGCCGGCTGATGCCCAACGGCAAGCCGTTCCCGCTGCTCGCTCCGGGGCACCCTATTACACGGTCGCTTGGGCAAGTCAGCGTCTTCAGTGTGCCGCCTCGTATTACCGAACTGCTTACGGCTTCCGCTCCGTCGACGGACGCTTCCGGCCCGACGTCACCGCGGACCTCAGTGCGCCCAGCGTCGGAATAATCGGGGGCGGCCCTGCGTCGCTCCCATAAGCCGGTACCACACTGGCGGGAGATGTCAATGGACGATCAATCCGTCAAGGCGATGGGCTTGCTGATGCCGTTGGTCCTGATGGACTCACCGCTCCTCGGACGGACGGTGCGTCATTTGATCGAGGCGTACGGCGAGGATTTGGTGCGCCAGGTGTACGAGATATTGTCGGAAATCAAGCCGACGGTGATGCCGGCGTCGGGTCCCGCGCCAACGTGGGACGAGGTGTCGACAGCGGCGAAAGGCTAGGCGTGGGGTCGTCGTCACCGCTTCCGCGCGTTGGGGTGGACTGATCAAGAGAACCGTGCCATCCGCGCCGCCGGTGGTGAGTGCAACGGCTGCGGCGGCTGCG
>CAYFLJ010000342.1:0-1736 GCA_964343985.1 uncultured Thermoflexus sp. | reverse complement strand
TGGCTCATTCGCGACGGCGATGACGCCCGCGCCGCCGCCACATGGGTGAACGCGCGCGTCTTGCCAACCGACCTCGTCATTGCATCGCCCGCGGTGACGTGGCTCATTACGGCACGCGTCGCCGACCACCTACAGGCGACGGCACGCGCCTTGCCCGGGACGGCGGTCGCCTTCTACCCAACCGAGATCGCTGCGACACGGTGGCGCTTCGACCCGTCGGTCGCCCGTGCAACGTACGTGGTCCTCGACCACATTACCGATGCGTGGGTCGCCTCCGACGCCTCGACGCGTCGTGTTTTTGGGTCGCTTGCCGACCGTGTCCCATCGTTTCGCGCAGGCCAGTACCGTGTGGTTGTGCCCAGCCGTTGAGGGTCAGGCGATCGCCGGGTCGAGGTCCGCGGGCATCCCTGCCCGCCTCTCGTCCCCGATGACCCGCCCGTTTGGCACCAAGCGGGTCAACATCGCCATCAACGCCGATGCGCCAATCGCAACCGCGAGACCTGTGGCCAACGACGTTGCCCTTGAGACCCCACCGATCAGCGGTGGGCCGGCAAGAAAGCCCGCGTAGCCCATCGTGGCCACCGCTGCAATCGCCGCGCCAGAGGCTTGACCCGGCAGGCGTGACGCCGCGGACAGGGCGAGAGGAAAGGTCACCCCAATCCCGACGCCACACACGGCAAAGCCAGCGACCGTAATCGCTTGAACCGGTGTTGCGATCGCGATTGCGACCCCCAGTCCCGACAGGATGCTGCTCGTCGCAAGCACGGTGCGCGGCGCGAATCGTGCGGCAACACGATCGCCGAGGAGTCGCGCCGCTGCCATCGTCATCGAAAACGCGCCAAACGCGATACCCGCCGACGCTGGCGGCGCACCGAGCACGTCGCGAAGGTAAATCCCCGACCAGTCGGCGACCGCCCCTTCCACAAGGAGCGAAAGGCCAGCAATCGTGCCGACGGCCACGAGTGGAATCGTGAACCGCGCAACCGCGCGAGCCTTTTCCCCGGAGGGATGTGGCTCCTCCACAACAAACCAACGCGACACGATAAACATGGCAATCCCGCCCACCACACCAGTGACGATGAGATGTGGGGTTGGCGCGATGCCGACTGCGACAAGTGGCGTCGCAATCGCTGCCCCAAGAAGGTTGGCTAAGCTCCACGCGCCGTGAAACCCGGACATGAGCACCCGCCCGTAACGCCGTTCAACCGTACCCGCCTGACTGTTGAACGCTACGTCGATGCCACCAACTGACATTCCAAACAGCACGAGTCCGCCGAAAAGCGTCCACTGTGAATTGGCGAGTCCCGGCAGCAGAAAGCACGCCGCAAATAGAACCGCAAACAGCGCCGTGACGCGACGGCTTCCGAGGCGGGACGTCAGCGCACCCGCGAGCGGCATCGTTGAGACGGAACCGACCGCCGACCCAAGCAGCGCAAGTCCGAGTTGACCGTCGTCGAGACCGGCCTGAACTTTCACGTCAGGGATTCGCACGAACCACTGCGCGAGGGCAAGGCCGTGGATACCAAAGACCAGATTGGTGGCAATCCGCGCGGTGACAACCGCCGGATCAACGTGGCCACGCGATGCAGGCCCTGAAACGCCAGCAGACTTGTCCATCGTGATGTTGAGGGTACCCCTGAGCCGTCGGAGCGATGGAGAAAGCCGCACGCGCCCACCAAGGCGTGTTCGGTCCGCAGGCATCCTTGCCCCATGTGTCCCAACTCATTCGTCGAGCG
>CAYFLJ010000341.1:0-1746 GCA_964343985.1 uncultured Thermoflexus sp. | reverse complement strand
CGCAAGACCCACGGGTAGGGAACGGCTTCCTCTCGGGGAACGCGGGGCTTGCCCCGCAGAAATGGGCGTTGGGCTAGAAACCCGTCCGGCAGCGCGTGGCGTTGCGCCATGCGCTATCGGTGGGTCGTCATCCGCCTAGGTGGGGGGGCAAGCCCCCCGCTCCCCGATACCTGCCTGACCGTCGCTCTAGGTGGGGGCAAGCCCCCCGCTCCCCGTCGCCCGACGCAGGCGCGCCAACGGTCCAGCCCACGTGCGCGGCGCTACCGCAAGAAGCGACCGCCATCGACGACGATCACCTCGCCCGTCACCCATGGGGCCGTCGCGAGGTAGTCAATCGCTCCCGCCACGTCGTCACCGGTGCCGTTGCGCCCTAACGGTGTCCGGTCGCGCGCCGCTGCCGCCGCCGCGTCGCGCCCGGCGTGCCACCGCGTCTCGATATGTCCCGGCGCCACCGCATTCACGCGCACACCGGTCGGGCCAAGTGCCACTGCGAGGCTTTGCGTCACGGAGATCAGCGCCGCCTTACTGGCGTTGTACGCCATGCTGCTCCCAACCGGCCGTAGCCCAGAGATCGAGGCGACGTTCACAATCGCCCCGCCACCGGCCGCCTTCATATGCGGGGCCACCGCACGCGCCGCGAAGAAGGCGCTCTTCACATTGAGGCCGAGGATCTTGTCCCAGACCTCTCCCGTCAAGGCGTCAAGGTTGGCGTAGTCGCTCACAAAGACCGTCGTGCCGGCGTTGTTGATCAGGATGTCGAGGCGCCCGAAGCGGTCGACAGTGGCGGCGACGAGGCGGTCAATCTCGGACGGATCGGAGACGTCGGCCTGCACCGCCCACCCCTCACCACCGGCGGCGGTGCAGTCAGCGGCGGTCGCCTCGGCATCGTCTCTGGATCGTGAGTAGTTGACCGCCACGTGCATGCCACGGCGCGCGAAGGCGAGGGCGGTGGCGCGCCCAATGCCGGTGCCGCCACCAGTAATCAGGGCAACCTGCCCGCGGTGATCGGTCGGTTCGCTCATCGTCGCTCTCCTCGGCGCGGCCCCGACGCACCCCGGTCGTCGGCTCGTCGGCCAGTGTGCCACGCCCACCCGCTCCGGCGAACTGTCACACGCGTTCGTCGCGACACACCTACCCAAGTGAGAGGAGAGCGACGCGTGACGACGATGATCTCGACGGAGACGCCCTATACGACGTACTACGGCCATCGCCTGCCACCGGTGACCGATGACACGCCGATGGCGCGAACGTCATGGCCTGAGTGGTCGTTTGAACCAGAGGCGCACGCATGGACATCGACCGCGCCACGACGCGCCACGCGGAGGCCGCGACGTCGCCGGGTGGTCGCCCCCATCGTCGATGCGAGTGCCGACGTCCTCACTGACCTGCGTGTACTGGTGTCGCACGGCCTTGAAGAAGGACGGGTGTCCGTGCAGGCGATCCGTCAACTGTTTGACGACGCCGGAGAGGCGTTGGCCGACAGCCAGTTGAGCGTGATTCGTGACTACCTCGAAGCGCTCGGGATCGACCTTGTTGAAGCGATTGACGCCGACGATGCAACGCACGGCACCATTGGCATCGACGGCTATTGGCAGTACCTCAAGGAAATTAGCACGCACCCACTCCTGACGGCATCGCAAGAGGTGGAGTTGGCGCAGCGCATCGAGTGCGGCGACGAGGAGGCCCGCCACCAGTTCATCACCAGCAACCTGCGCCTCGTGGTTGATATCGCCCGCAAGTACGGGA
>CAYFLJ010000340.1:0-1769 GCA_964343985.1 uncultured Thermoflexus sp. | reverse complement strand
CATGGTGGCCGGAGCCGTGGCGTCGGGCGTCGCGAGGCTTTCCGCCGTTCGTTGACGGTCTGGTGGCGCTTGTTGCGACCGGTCGCCCTGGCACGCCTGCGGCGGAGGCGATGTTCTTGGTCGTGACGCGCACCGCGCCGACGCGTCTCGATGTGGAGCGGTGGTCGCAACTTCTTGATCGGGTAACGGGTGTGCGGTGTCGTCTTGACGCCGTGGCGAGCGATGCCATCGGGTGGTTACCGGCGTCGAGCCGTACGATCACGCTCTTTCACGATGCCACGTGCATTTGGGGAGATGAAGCGGTGGTTCGCGCGATTCCGGCTTGGCAGTCCTCGGAAACCTCGGCGGCTGAGGCCTTTTCCATGATCGACGACGCGCACATCGCGCTCGATACGGGCGATGCGACACGTGCGAGGCGCCTTGCGGTGGAGGCGTTGTTGGTATCGCGCGGCGCATACGATCCGGACCCGACGACACAGGGGCAGTCGTTAGCAGCGGTGTGGCCGGAAGCTGCGGAGGCCATTCGACGCATGCCGGCCACGGTTGCAGTGGCACACGCGCACGCGGAGACCCGTCGATGGCGCTTTGCGTGGGAGGGTGAGGGTCCGGGCGAGGCGTCGGTCATGCGTTGGCGCGACCTTCGAAGTGCGTGGCAACCACGACAGGACAGGTTTGTCCGTGCAGGAAACGACGGCGACGCATGACCCAACCAGAAGTGTCGGTCATCATCCCGACGTTTGATCGCCCGGATCGGCTTCGGCGTGCTCTCGAAGGGACAGTACGTCACCACGACGGTGTCGCGATCGAAATCGTGGTGGTCGACGATGGGTCGGCAGACGCGGCGGGTGTTGCGACTGCCGTGTCCGCCGTCTCTGGTAGTGGTGACGTCCCGGTCGCGATGGTGCGACAGACGAACCAAGGGCCGTCGGCGGCGCGGAACGCGGGTGCGGCGGCGGCGAGTGGAGCGGTCGTCTTATTCCTTGACGACGACTGCGTGCCGGATCCCGGGTGTATCGGCATCCATCGAGATCTGCAGGCCGCCGCCGCAAAGGTCGGCGAAGTGCTCGCCGTCTTGGGTCACGCACGGTGGGACCCGGACTTGCCGGTCACACCATTGATGCATATTGCGATGCGCGGCGCGCAGTTCGACTACGACGGCATTGCAGACCCAAACAACGTCCCGTTCTCCCGCTTTTACACGGCGTGTGCATCCGTGCCGCGCGACCACTTCCTCGCGATGGGTGGGTTTGACACGACCCTGCCACGGTACGCGGCGGGTGAGGACACCGAATTCGCGTGGCGATGGGTTCAGGATGGTGGGCGTATCTCGTATCGCGCTGACGCGACGGTACGCCACGACCATCACTTGGAGCTGAGACCATTTCTTGAGCGCCAACGGCGCGCAGGACGCGCGGCGGTCGAGGTGGTTGAGCGTCATCCCGAACTCTTTGAGGCCCTAGGTCTGGATGGCATCGCCGATGTCGGCGCCCGCGAACAGTTCTATGTTGCACTCATGCGCTACGCGTGGATCATCGGCGTTGAGGAAGGACTCGGGGCACCGACCCGACCCGAAGATCTGCCCGGCGAACACCTACGGTCCGTGGTGGAAGAGTGGTTGCCCTCGTGGGCGGTTACGGCGGCGTCGGAACGGCGGGCGTGGCAGGCGCGGGCAGAGGCGATGGCCGCGGCGGTGGCCGAACGCGACGCGCGCCTCGCCGACGTTGTGCAGGCGAAAGATGCGCGTATCGCCGCGCTTGAAGTGGAACTGG
>CAYFLJ010000339.1:0-1769 GCA_964343985.1 uncultured Thermoflexus sp. | reverse complement strand
CGCCCGCATGGCACGGTGTCGCCGCGACCTCGAGTTCGACCGTCACGGCAAGATCGAGCGACCGCGCCGCTGCCCCCTCGCGCGCCACGTCAAGGATCCGGTCGGTTGCCGCGCGACGCACCTCGTCGTCCGCATGGCGAATGTCAATCGAGATCGCCGCCGCCCCCGGCACGACGTTCGCCGCTCCCGGCCTGATCGTGATCTCCCCGACGGTGGCGACGAGTCCCGGAGTACCGCGCGCAACCTGTTCGACGGCCACAACGGTCGACGCCGCCCCCACGAGGGCGTCACGCCGCGCATCCATCGGCGTCGTCCCCGCATGGTTGGCGTGCCCGGCGAAGCCGAGGCGCAGCCGGGCCTGCCCGACGATCGCCGGCACGACCCCGAGGGCCTCACCGACGAGGTCGAGGATCGGTCCCTGTTCGATGTGCGGTTCAATGTAGGCGATCACGTCACCCGGCCGATAGCGAGCCAACGACAACACGTCGACATCGCCGCCCACCTCTCGGATCGCGTCGGCAAGCGATATGCCGACCTCGTCGGTGCGGTCAAGCCACGCCGCCGGCAACGTCCCGGTCGCGACACGGCTACCAAGGAACGGCGCCGAAAAGCGCACCCCCTCCTCGCCAGCGAATGCCGCCACTTCGAGCGCGAACGGCAACGCCATGTGCCCAGCCGCCTCACGCGCCGCCACATGGGCCATCGCCGCGATTCCCAAGACCACGCCGAGCGGGCCGTCGTACCTCCCCGCATCGCGCACGGTATCGATGTGCGACCCGATGACCAGCGCCGGGCGACCCGCAGCACCGAGCGAGACACCTCCACCTTCAACCGGTACCGGCGATCGGAGGGGTCGCCCCCCGCGTCCACCGTTCGGTTCTGGGCGCCACCCTGTTGCGCCGTCACGACGGCCGAAGACGTTCCCGACCGCGTCGCGCGTGACCACGGCACCGGCCTCAGTCATCCATGCGGCGACGAGGTCCTCCCCGGCACGCGCCGCCGGGGTCAGGGGTCGACGGACGAGACGTTCGGCCTCCTCAGAGATTGCCCCAAGGAGGTCGGTCCGGGAGAGTGCCGTCGCCGCGAGGTCGGCCAACGAGGCCACCGTCAACTCCCCCGATAGGTGGAATACGCCCACGGAGACGCTAACAACGGCACGTGATAGTGCCCCGACGCGTCCGCGATGGCGAAGCGCACCGGCACGACGTCAAGGAACGGCGGGTCGGGTAACACCACGCCTCGCGCACGGAAGTACTCGCCGACGTGAAAGGCAATCTCGTAGCGCCCCACACGCACGTCGTCGCCCAAAAGGAGGCCACCTTCGACGCGACCGTCAGCGTTGGTATGCGTGTCGCGGAGGACCGTCGTTGCCTCACCATCGAGGCGGCGCAACTCGATCCGCACACCGGCCGCCGGCCCACCGTGCATCGTGTCCAACACGTGCGTCGTCAGGCGCCCGCCAATCGCCATCGTCAGTGCCTCGCCACGTCTTCGCGGTGGATCACAAGGGAGAGGCTTCCGTACGGCGGTCGCGGGTCACAATACGACGCCACCTTCGTGCCGTCGTCGGCGCGCACCACGACGTCCCAGAGGCGGTTCTGCGCTTCAAAACTGATCGACGCGAGTTGGGGGAACCGTGTCAGCAGGCGCGTACCCATCTCCCAGATCAAGTGTTGGATTGACATGCTGACGAAATCGTGAAACGTCACCGCACACAGGTCGCGCACCTGTTCCGCCGCCACGTAGCGGGCGTGAGATGGGTCGATCGC
>CAYFLJ010000338.1:0-1771 GCA_964343985.1 uncultured Thermoflexus sp. | reverse complement strand
TGACATTCGACGTCGCCGACCTCGATGCCGTGCACGGCGCCCTCAGCGCTCGCGGCGTGACGTTTCTCTCGGAGCCGGTCACGCTCACAAGCGGCGTCAACGCCGGCGCCAAAAACGTGTACTGCCTCGACCCTGACGGCGTTCGCGTCGCACTGTTTCAGCGGGTGCCTGGTCGAGGTCATCACGGCACGTGAGTTCCGCCCCCGCGCCCCTCCAAAGCGCCCGTGGCGGTCTCGTCGGCAGCAACAGCGTTATCTTGATGGTTATGGAAGCCGCAACCTCGCCACGCCTGACCGTCGTCGCGCATCCAATCGTCCTGGACTGTTTGCGACGCCTCCGCGACGTCGCCACGCCTACCGAGGCCTTCCGTCAGGCCGCACGTCTCCTCACGCAACTCATCCTGTTTGAGGCGACGCGCGACCTGCCCGTTCGCGAAGGCACCATCGCCACGCCGCTTGAGACGACTCCCGCGTGGCGGCTCGACGCCGATATGGTCCTCGTCCCCGTGTTGCGTTCCGGCCTTGCAATGCTTGAGACGGCCACAACGATGTTCCCGGGGGCACGTGTTGGATTCATCGGGCTTGAGCGCGACGAATCGACCGCCGTCGCTCACGGCTACTACCGCAAACTGCCTCCCGGCATCGGCGGATCGACCGTCATGATTCTGGAACCGATGTTGGCGACCGGTGGCTCTGCGTGCGCCACGCTCGACATCGTTGCCACGGCCGGCGTGACGGATGTGCGACTCGTCTGTGCCGTCGCTGCTCCCGAAGGCGTCAACGCCGTCGCTGCGCGCCACCCGGGTTGCGCCATCTACACCGCAGCGCTCGATCGCGGGCTGAACGAACGCAAATACATCCTCCCAGGGCTTGGCGACTTCGGCGACCGCTACTTTGGCACGGTTGCCCAGTAGGCCGCACCCGCCACTTCGGGCTGCACTCTGCCGAGGCCACGCAAGGACTACCCGGCGGCCCGCACATGATCGTCGCGCGCGCACTACACTGGCGCTCACTCTCACGGCTAACGGCACCCGTGCACGGCAGGGGTGCTTCCACAGGAGCATCATGAACGTATTCATTACGCGCAACATCCCGGAAGTTGGCCCGGAGAAACTTCGTGCCACCGGATGGCACGTGGACCAGTGGGCGTCTGACGATGTCATCCCGCGCGCCACGCTGCTCGAACGTGTCGCAGGGTGTGACGCGGTCCTGTCGCTGTTGACCGAGAAGGTGGACGCCGAGTTTCTGGACGCCGCCGGACCAAATCTCAAAGTTGTGGCGAACCTTGCGGTCGGCTTCGACAACTTCGACGTGCCAGCAATGACCGCCCGGCACATCATTGGCACCAACACGCCAGAAGTTCTTACGGATACCACCGCGGACCTCGCGTTTTCGCTCCTGATGGCGACCGCACGTATGCTGCCCCAAGCGCAAAAGTATGTGCATGATGGCAAGTGGACGACCTGGGGGCCGTTGCTATTCCGTGGCCAGGACATTCACCATGCCACGCTTGGGCTTGTCGGGATGGGTCGGATCGGCGCGGCGATGGCGCGGCGCGGCGCCGGGTTCGACATGAAGGTCGTCTACTACGACGCCTACCGACGCGAGGACCTCGAAGCACAGTACGGGTACGAATACCGCGGGTCCGTGGAGGAAGTCCTTCGCGAAGCCGACTTTGTGAGCCTGCACACGCCGTATATGCCGTCGACCCATCACTTGATCAACGCCGACCGCCTCGCGATGATGAAGTCGACGGCAATCTTGATCAACAG
>CAYFLJ010000337.1:0-1790 GCA_964343985.1 uncultured Thermoflexus sp. | reverse complement strand
TCGGATACCACCGCCGTCGCGATTGCCATCGCGCTGGAGGCCGACCGGTGCGAAATCTTGAAAGACGTCGACGGCGTCTTTAGCGCCGACCCACGGATCGTCCCGAAGGCCCGCAAGCTCGACTTCATTTCCTATGAGGAGATTCTTGAGCTTGCCCGAGCGGGGAGCCAAGTATTGCATCCGCGTGCCGCCGAACTCGGCGAGACCTACGGGATGCCAATCGTCGTGCGGTCGAGCTTTCACGATGCCGAAGGCACGACCATCGTCACAGGAGACAAGATGCCACTCGAGGGACGGGAGCGCGTCCGCGCGATCGCGCACGACACCGATGTCGCCCGCATCACCATCGTTGGGGTACCTGATCGCCCGGGCATCGCCTACGGCGTCTTCGCGCCAATCGAAGCCGCGGCGATTAGCGTGGACGTCATCGTGCAGAACGTGAGCCACCAGAACGTCACCGATATCTCTTTTACAGTTGCCCGCACTGACTTAGCGCGCACCCTTCGGATCGTCGAGCCGCTCGCCCGAGAGATGCACGCGCAAGAGGTCACCAGTTCCGCGACGATGGCGAAGGTGAGTATCGTCGGGTCTGGGATGGTGGCGAACCCGGGGTACGCCGCGCGCATGTTCGGCGCCCTCGCCGAGTCTGGGTGCAACATCATCTCGATCACGACGAGTGAGATCCGCATTACGTGTCTCATCGACGAGGCGCAGGTACCCGTCGCGGTGCGTGCCCTGCACGACGCGTTTCGCCTCGACGAAGCCTAGCCTTCTGGCGCCTAGCGTAGGGTGCGCGGGCATTCCTGCCCGCCACGCGCGTGTTGAAATGCGGGGAGCGTTTGGCACGAGACGAGGCGCGCCGTCGGCCTTGCCGAGGCACCGTTGGCACATCCATGTCGCGCGGCGCTTGAAGTCGCCGTAGCGTCCGTCATTGCGCCGCCAAAGCCGCGTGCATATATTGGAGGGGGCCGATCAACGTCGGAACTCTCGCTTGGCGCGCGCCTGCGTCAGGTGCCTCTGCGAGGTCGTGTGGGAGGGTGCGCTATGCCGGTCGTCATGGTGGTCGAGAGCATCCGCCAGAATCTTCTGGCCCCGCATCGTGTGGTCGTTTTGAAGGAAGACTCTGCGCGCGGTCGAATCTTGCCGATCGTCATCGGCGTTTGGGAGTCTGAAGCGATCGCCATGCACCTCCGCAAGGCTGAGGTGCCCCGCCCGATGACCCACGACCTTCTCGCGAACACCATCGCCGCGCTCGGGGGACGCGTCCTCCGAATTCTTGTGAACGACCTCGCCGGCGAGACCTTCTTTGCCCGAATCATCTTGGACGTGGGTGGGCGACACGTCGAAGTCGACGCCCGCCCGTCCGACGCCATCGCGTTGGCGGTGCGCGTTGCGGTTCCGATCTTGGTCGACGAGGGCGTCCTCACCAAAGGCGCAATTGAGAGCCCCGACGCTTCGTCCGGTCGCCTTGATGCGCCTGACGAAGAGCAGACCGGCGAACGCGTTGGGGATGAGCAGCTTGCCGTCTTTCGCGACATCATCAACCAACTGAACCTCGACGACCTCGGCAACAAGGGCAAGGTCTGAGTTCGGGCGCGACGAGGTCCGCGGATCCCCGGGGCGCTGACGCGAAGCGTAGGGTTCGCGGGCATCCCTGCCCGCCTCATGGCGCGGGTTTTTGCGCGTGCGCGCCAGCTCGCCGGACCGCGGGCATCCTTGCCCGCCTCTCGGCTGGCGCGGGGGGAGGGGGTCTTCAAACGTGGCTTCGGGGAACGGGGGCTTGCCTCCCA
>CAYFLJ010000336.1:0-1793 GCA_964343985.1 uncultured Thermoflexus sp. | reverse complement strand
GCGGTAGTCCGAGACGCCTTGGATCGTCACGCACCACGTCCTTTCATCCTCGGCAATTCGCCTCGGCCGTGGCACGTCATCTTCTCACGCGGGCAATTCACCGCCGGCGCCGCCCTTGAGGTCGTCGGGCCACAGACGAACAAAGCAACTGGGGTGCGTGCCCTCGCCGACCACCTTGGCATCGAGATGGCTCACGTCGCGGCCTTCGGCGACAACATCAACGATGCCGAAGTCCTCGGTGCTGTCGGATTAGGCGTGGCGATGGGGAACGCAACGCCGAGTGCGCGCGCCGGCGCGTGGGCCGGGATCACGCGGCGTGACGGGCGTGCACATCCGATCGACCGCATCGCCCCATCGAACGACCGCGACGGCATCGCGTGGGTTCTGGATCACCTGCGCGACGGACACCTGCCACCCGGATGGTCTCCACCGCTTACCGACAACTGAGTCGGTCGCGGGCCGATCCGTTACGTCGATGACGCCGCGACAAGGGCCTCGAACAGGCGTCGGTGTACTTCGTAGCCCGGTGCCAAGAACTCCGGGTGCCACTGCACACCAACCACGAACCGCTTGGACGGCGCCTCTACGCCTTCCAAGCACCCATCCGGTGCGTACGCCGTCGGTACAAGGGTGGGCGGCACCTTCTTGATCGCCTGATGGTGAAAGGTATTCACCTCAAGGTCAAGCGTGTCACCCACGTTCAGAACACGATGCAACAGCGTCTCCGGCTTCAGAGTCACGGAGTGCGTCGTGTGGTCGCGCGGCGCCTTCTGCCAGTGGACTTGCGGATCCGATAATTGCGTTGGCACGTCTTGCCAGAGCGAACCGCCCAACGCAACGCCCAGAACTTGGCAACCGCGGCATACCGCAAGGACCGGCATGTCACGATCAACGGCGGCACGAATGAGCGGCAACTCGAAGGCGTCACGTTCGGGCGAGACCACGACGGTGTCGTTGAGCACCGCCTCGCCGTAGTGCGCGGGGTCGACGTCACGACCGCCGGTGAAGAGAAAGCCATCCAAGGTGTCGAGGAGTCGCTCAATCGACCCCGGGTCGTCGGTCGGCGGCAAGACCACGGCAATCCCACCGGCCTCCTGCACCGCAAAGACATCTGCCGAACGCGCGCCGATAACCGGGAGGACCCCGGCCGCCATATTCTCGTACGGTTGCACAAACCCAGTGACGCCGATGAGGGGCCGCCTTGCGCCCCGCCCCGTGCCGACCACCGCCCGTTCCGTCACTCGTCCGCCCTCCGACGTGTCAGGCCCGCGCACGACGGGCGTCGGAATCGTACCCCCATTGGGAGGCAGGTACTCCCTCTCCCGGTATTCGCCTCTTTGCCGCCGCAGCTGGGTAGCGATTGGGGACAGGGTATTTGGATGCATGCGGGCTTCGCCGGCGTACGCCATCAGTCATTTCGGCAAACCTCACGCCCGCATCGTCTCCGGCACAGATGCGTGGGGGCGGTCGAATGTGTGAGGCGTTCTACCCCCGATGACCGCGACGTCCGCGCACGACGACGCCAACCGCAACGTCGCGCGCCGCGTCCTCGCCAACACCGCCGCGCCGTTCGCGGCGAACATCGCGGGGCGCGTCTTCTCGTGGGTACTGGCGGTGGTAACTGCGCGGGCTCTCGGTCCGTCCGGCACGGGTGACTACGCCGTCGCCGTAAATCTTTGGGTCTACGCCGGAATCGTCGCCGACTTCGGCCTTGGCACTTGGCTCACACGTGAGGTTGCGCGCAACCGCGATGACGCTGACGCCGCTCTTGTTCATCTGGTAGGCGGGACGAC
>CAYFLJ010000335.1:0-1804 GCA_964343985.1 uncultured Thermoflexus sp. | reverse complement strand
TCGCGGTCGTGGGCGCCCTCAAGGGGCCAGATGCGTTCTCGTAGCCATCGCAATAGTGGTCGCGCCTCGCCCAGACCGCGGAAGAGGGTTTGGCAGAGGTGCAGATGCGCCTGAACCAAGCCGGGAACGACGGTGAGTCCGGCGACATCCACGTCCGACGCCCCGGGGACCGGCGTTTGCGGCGGAAGCACGGCGATGATGCGTCCGTTTGTGCCGACGTGGATGTCGCGCGGCGCCGCGGTGCGAAGTGCGTCCATTGCCACGACGAAGGCGCCGCGCAAGACGACGCCCGCCGGCCCTTGAGTGTCACCGTCCACGCCATACCTCCCACCTGCCGTCGACACCGTCGCCGCCAACCGTGGGAACTCTACGGAATGCACCCGGCAACCGCGCAATGACTGGCGAGGTCGGGCAATGCCGAGGCGCAGGTGAATGCGGGCGCGCATCGCTACACTGCCCGCGCTGCCGACGCCCCTACGCCCTTAGGACGAGACCGTGCCAGATATCAGTGCCGCCGACTTGCTTCCCTTTGTGGCGCTCTTCATCGCGGCGGGGCTTGGCGGCGCCTTGAACGCCGTCGCGGGCGGAGGAACGTTCATCACGCTACCGACCCTTATCTTCACCGGGGTGCCGCCGGTCTTCGCGAACACCACAAGCACCATGGCCCTCTGGCCCGGGTCGGTGAGTAGCGTCCTCGCCTACCGGCGCGAGATTGGCCAGTTGCGCCACCTTGGCAAGTTGGCCATCCCAAGCATCATTGGCGGCCTCGCAGGCGCCGTCTTGCTGGTGCGCACGCCAGAAGACACCTTTGTTGCGTTGGTGCCGTGGCTGCTTCTGGGCGCGACGTTGCTCTTCACCTACGGGTCACGACTCACCCGCCGCCTGCGTGACACCTTCAAGATGGGGAGTACCGAAGGGGTCCGCGGAGTTCTGGTTGTTGGTGCCCTCCAGATTGTGATTGCAATCTACGGTGGCTACTTCGGCGGCGGTATCGGCATCCTCATGCTCGCGTCGTTCGTGCTGATGGGCATGGAAAACATCCACGAGATGAACGCCCTGAAGACGATCCTCGCGAGTTGCATCAACGGCGTGGCCCTGTTGACGTTCGTCGTCACGGGCAAAGTACTGTGGCTTCAGGCCGGCGTGATGGTCGTCGGCGGGATCACCGGCGGGTACCTCGGGGCGCACTACGCGCAACGACTGCCCGGGGCGCGGGTCCGTCAGTTCGTGACCGCGGTCGCCTCGACGATGACGCTGTACTTCTTTGTGCGGAACTACGTCCTCACCTGACCGCTGACGCGGGCTACCACGCCCGCATCATGTCGGCGGCGGCCAAGCCGGCGTTCTGGCCGAGGCCGAACGCGGTGGCGATGAGGTTGTATTCGCCAGACACGATATCGCCGGCGGCGAACAGCCCGGGGATTGGCTCGTCGTCGTGATCGAGGACCGCGCCGTCGTCGTCAACGACGAGGAGGCCTTCGTCGTCGACCTTCACGTCCCAGCCATCGTCTGGACTCAGGTACTCGCGATTCGCCTTGAGGCCGTAATCCACGAAGAAGCCGTCGGCCATCACTTCGCGGCCGGAAGCGAGGCGCAAGCCAAGCAGGTCGTTGCCTTTGCCGATGTGCGCGACGATTGGCTCGGTTTCGATGGCGATGCCCTGCGCTTTCAGCGTTGCGAGGCGCTCTTCAGAAAGGGTGGGTTCCTCGCCATTCGTAAAAATCGTGGCCTTTGCAGTGAAATCTTGGGCGCCGCGGGCGATATACCACCCGAAGTCGCCTGACGCGACGATGGCAAGGTGTTC
>CAYFLJ010000334.1:0-1826 GCA_964343985.1 uncultured Thermoflexus sp. | reverse complement strand
CACTCGTCGTGGTGTCTGCCCTTGGGTTGGCCTTCTTCACGACGGGTCAGGCGCATGCCATGCACATTGCCGAGGGCTTCTTGCCGCAGTGGTGGGCGGTTGCGTGGTACGCGGCCACCGCGCCGTTCTTCCTGTGGGGCATGCGCCGCATCGGCGCGCAAGTTGCCGACTCGCCGCAGAAGAAACTGTCGCTGGGGATGTCCGGCGCATTCTCGTTCGTGCTGTCTGCACTCAAGATTCCGTCGGTGACGGGGTCGAGTTCGCACCCGACCGGCGTGGCGTTGGGCGCAATCTTGTTTGGGCCGTCGCCGATGGCCGTCCTCGGCACGATCGTGCTGGTATTTCAGGCGATCTTGCTGGCGCATGGTGGCCTGACGACGCTTGGTGCGAACGCCTTTTCCATGGCGGTGGTCGGGCCGATCGTGGCGTACTGGACCTACCGCGCGCTACGCCCCATTGGGACCGGCATGGCGGTCTTCTTGGCGGCGACGATCTCGGACTGGGCGACGTATCTCACGACGGCGCTGCAACTCGCGCTGGCGTTCCCGGCAGAGGTCGGCGGCTACTCCGAGTCGTTTGCCAAGTTCACCGGCGTCTTCGCGCTGACGCAAGTGCCACTGGCGATCAGTGAGGGGTTGCTGACGCTGATCGTCTTTAACCATCTGGTCCAGTTCAACCCGGAGTTGGTGGAAGAGAAGGTGGCCGCCGAGATCGTTCCCGCCCGCGCCGGTGGCGCGTCGTTGGGGCGCCGGAGCATTGCCCTTGGCGTCTTTGCCCTCATCTTGGCGGCGGCGCCGCTGGTGCTGGTGAAGGGGCAGTCCGAGTGGCTGGCTTCAGACTCGAAGTTCCAGATGGCGGTGGAGGACCTGTCGGCCGACTACGCGCCGTGGTTCAAGCCGGTGATCGACCTTGAGGCGCTTGGTCTTGAGGAGTACGAACCGTACCTGTTCGAGTTCCAAGCGTTCCTTGGGATGGCGGCGATCAGCGCGATGGGCGGCTGGATGATCGGGCGTCGCCGGGCGACCGATGGTGTGCCGACGGACGGGGACATGCGGACGGCGTACGTGGTCGCGGCGGTGGCGATCGTGATTGGCATCGCGATGGGGTTTGCCGACTCGGAGTTCGGTGAGATTCAGGCCTTCTACGGGGCGTTGCAGGGCCTGTGCTTTGGCCTGCTGGCCTTCCTTTGGGGGTACCCGTCGGGGCGTCGCGCGGCACTGAAGCACGGCTGACGCACACAGGGGCCAACGCGATGAACCCGTTCCCGATCGACGCGTTCGCGTACGGCAACCGGCTGCGGCGCGTCGCCGCTTCCGAGAAGATGTTGTTTGGCGCGGGGTTGGTCGCGCTTGCGATTGGGTTCAAGTCGCTGGCCCTCTCGGCGGTGATCATCGCGACGGTCACCGCCGTCCTCCACCTTCGGGCGGGCATCACCGTCCGTGACTTCTGGGGCTTCTTGTGGTTGCCGGCCGGCTTCATCCTGATCGGCGTCGTGCCGATGGCGATTGAAGTCGTCGGGCCAACCACGCCGGGGGTGCTTGGCACGGTGGCGGTCGGCCCGTGGACGCTTGGCGTGACCTCACGGGCGGCGGCGCAGGCGGGCGCGATTTTGGCCTCGTCGTTTGGGTCGGTCGCCGGGACGCTCTTCTTGGCACTCACGACGCCGATGGTCGACCTGACCGATCAGTTGCGGCGGTGGCACGTGCCGGCGTTGCTGGTCGAGATGATGATGTTGGTGTATCGCTTCATCTTTGTGCTGCTCGAGACGGCCGGGGCGATGCGCACGGCGCAAGAGGTGCGGTTGGGCTACTCGTCGCGGGCGCGTT
>CAYFLJ010000333.1:0-1830 GCA_964343985.1 uncultured Thermoflexus sp. | reverse complement strand
CGTCATGCGCGCGAGGCCTCGGCACTCTCTGGGGCCGCGCCCATAACGCGCACACGCAACCGAAGCGCGATTTCGCGCCGCTCATCGTAAATCTGCTTGAGCATTTCAATGATCACCGGAACTTCGAGGTAATCGATCAGGATTGCAACCCACGCCACCCACGCATTCCACGAAAACATGCCATTGTCGCTGAACGATTGTACGACGAAGTTGTCAGTGATCCAGAACAAATGAAGCCACTGGGTGTTCAGCAGAAAGATGTAAAATACTGCTTTGAACGTGCGGTCTCGGCGAAACGTGTTGAGGTAGAGAATCGTGGTGGAGATAAGAGCCGGCACTTCGAGGTAGTCGGCAACGACGTAGATAAAGTTCAGATCCTTCGGGAAGGAAAACCACGACTGACCGGTCAGCTTCTCCATGATCACCGCAGCGAAAAGCCAGTACAGGTGAAAAATCTGGAGCAGAAACGCGACGGTCGTTACGACAAGTGCGGCAAGATAGTGGCGGTCAAGCCACGCGGTCAGGGCGTGCCACCATCGTGAGATCATGGATGCAAGATACTTCGAGACCGGGCGCGTTAGTCAAGTCCCAATACGAATCCTTAGGCACGCCTAACCGGTCCGATTGGTCGGCACCCGTTCGGCGTCGCGTTGCACTCCTCGGCGCCGTCTCGGCATTCCCAGCGGGTCTAAGGGCGTCCGTGCCGGCCGCTCACCCCAACGTGCCCTCCGCGCCGCGTTCGCTCGATGCGACGTCGTGGGCGCCTCCGAATCCTGACGGGTACTTGTATGACCGCATCGCGGCCATTCCTCGACCGCAAGGATCGGTCGGCGTTGCGGTTCAGCACCTTACTTCTGGCCAAGGTGCGTCCGTTGACGCTGACAAGATCGTGCCGCCCGCGAGCTTGTTCAAACTGGGCATCATGGTGGCGGTGATGCGCGCAATTGACGCCGGGACGCTTTCTGCGGAGACGCTCCTCGAGATCCACGAGGAAGATTGGGCGCCCGGCGCCGGTCTGCTGCAAGATCGCATCGGCGAGGTCATCTCCGTCGACGACGCGCTCCGCCTGATGATTGGAATATCGGACAACGTCGCCGCATTTGTCTTGTTGCGAGTCCTCGGCGTCAGACGCCTGAACGAGGTGACCGCGTCGCTCGGCATGACGCGCACCACGTTTTATGTCGATGATCGCCCCGATGAGACCTCAGCTGGCGATGTGGCGACGGTCTTGGCACGTATCGCGACAGGCGAGGCGGCGGGGGTTGCGTCCACCCGTTCCATGCTCGCGCTCATGTCGCAGCGACAGCCCGCGGCGTGGATCCGACACGCGCTGCGCGACGTCGTACCCGTTGCGCACAAGAGCGGACAGTTACCCGGCGTGCGCAATGACGCGGGCATCATTACGGCACCCGGTGGCCCCTACGTCCTCGCCGTCCTCACGCAGGATCTCGTGGACGATGCGTCGGGCGAACGATACATCGCGGAGGTCGCGCGTGCGATTGACCAGTACTTCGCGGGCGAACGGTAGCGCCGGCGCCCGCACTCGCCCTTCCCTCGTGGCAACGCCAACGGAGGGCGGAGGTAGTACGGCCTCGCGCAGACCCTCTCCCGTGTCAAATAAGGCTCGCCTCCGCATGAGGCGTTTAGAACCCGCTTGCTGATCGCGAAGGCTTCCATGGAGGCGCCCCGCTTGCTGAGCGCGGAGGCTTCCGTGGAGGCGTACCGCTTGCTGGGCGCGAAGGGGCAGTCGGAACACGGGTGAAAACGCGGTAGGGTAAGCCCCGCCGGCGCATGAGGCGTTAGTAGTTTGCATGAAGATCATCGACGTAC
>CAYFLJ010000332.1:0-1841 GCA_964343985.1 uncultured Thermoflexus sp. | reverse complement strand
ATTGCGATATTCGGCTTCGCGCTCTCGCCGTCTGGAACCCGAGCCGACGCGGTGCCGACACCATCGCTCACGACGTTGACCGCGTCCGCCACGTCAACGCCACAGCCGGCAGCAACGCTCGCCGCGGTTCCACCAACGAGTGTCGCGACCGCCACGGCGGTTACCACGGCAATCCTCGCCACAAGTGCGCCGACGCTCGCAGCCAGTCCAGTCGGCATCGTCGCAGCCACGGCAGTGGCCGCCACGCCGACTTCGAGTGGCGCTTCGCAGACCACGTCCCAAACCCCGTCAACTCCCGGCGCAACGCCAAGTGCACTCCCAACCGTCAGAGTCGGATCCGTAACGCCCGTGCGCACTCATGCGCCGGTTCGCAAGCGTGAAACGGTTGCTGATGGCATTGCCCAAATCGCCGGCGGCGCTGCCCACACTTGCGCCGTAACCGTCGTCAACATCGCCTACTGCTGGGGTCTGAATGGGTCCGGGCAGCTCGGCGTGAACGGAACGACCTCGTCGGCGATACCGTTGATGGCACCAACGACCAACGAGTGGGGCACGATTGCGACCGGTGCCGGCCATACCTGCGCGACAGCAACGGGTGGGGTCATCAAATGTTGGGGCGACAACTCGGGCGGACAGCTTGGGGGCGCATCCAGTCCGGCCTCCCCGTCTGTAACTGGCGTTTCGTGGACAGGCGTGGCGGTTGGGGCGTCGCATTCGTGCGGGCTCACCACAACCGGCGGTGCGTACTGTTGGGGCAAGAGCGACTATGGTCAGGTCGGCGAAGGTGTCGCCGCGAGCGCAACGATACGAGCGACCCCTGTCGCGGTTTCTGGTGGACGCGTTTGGTCGCAGATCGCTGCCCGCTCCTTTGCCACATGCGCACTCTCCACCACAGGTGACGCCTACTGTTGGGGGCGCCGCTTGAGCGGTCGCGCTGGCACAACCGCGGACTTCGTGACCGCACCCGCGCTCGTCAGCGGGGGCTTGAGTTGGCGTGAGCTATCGGTCGGTGGCGATCACGCGTGCGGCGTGACCACCACCGACGAGTTGTACTGCTGGGGACAGAACGCCTCAGGTCAACTCGGCGACGGCACGACGACTGAGCGGAGCGGGCCGGTGGCCCTGAGCGGCTCCGCATCAACAATTGCTTGGAAATCGGTCGCCGCCGGTCAATCCCACACGTGCGCCGTCGATTCCGCAGGCAAAGCATGGTGCTGGGGTTCAAACCTGTCGGGTCAACTTGGCGACGGCAGTCCGGCAGACTCGATGCGTAAGTTGCCGGCTCAGATTGCTTCCACCCTGACGTGGTCGTCAATCGACGCCGGACAGTCGCACACCTGCGCCGTCTCGGACGCCGGTGTTGCGTGGTGTTGGGGCGCAAACGAGTCCGGACAAGTTGGCGACGGCAGCACCGTGATCCTACGGACGGTACCCCGCCGTGTTTACGATCAGGTGACCACTGACCAACCGGGCGTCGCCACCCCCGTCGCAACCGCGACCCCGGCCGCACGCCATCTCCGCGTCGCAAACGTGCGCGACACCGGTTTCACCGTCGCGTGGGTCACCGATAGTCCGTCGACCGGCGCAGTTCGTTGGTGGCCCGACGGCACATCGGCTTCACAGGTCGCGTATGACGCGCGCGGAGCTGGCCAAGTTGATGCCATGCATTACGTCAACGTGATCGGCCTCACGGCGAACACCCGCTACGTCTTCGACCTCGTATCTGGCGGCGCCACGGATACGAACGCCGGTGGGCACTTCGCCGTGACGACCGGACCAACTCTCGCGGCCTCATCCCCGGACACCGCCACCGGCATCGTTGAGGCCGTCGACGGGTCACG
>CAYFLJ010000331.1:0-1847 GCA_964343985.1 uncultured Thermoflexus sp. | reverse complement strand
CGCCGTACTCAACTTCGTTGTTGATCCGCGCGGTGAACGTCTTGAGCGTGTCGGCCATCGTCTTTGCGCCGGCAAACACCTCGTTCATCTCTTTCGCGTATTCGTCATAGTGGCGGCGCGTGTTGTCGTGGCGGAAGTGGATGCCGTACGGCACCTTGTAGGCGTCAGCGAAGACCTGCGTATGGAGTTTGGGATCGCGCACGTATTCCGCTTGTGCCGACTTCAATGTAGGCAATTGGATCTTCTCTTTCGCCCAATGGTTCTGAACGACCGGCCCGCCCAACCACCGAATGAGGTCGTACGCCTGATCTGGAACCTTTGTGGTCTTGGAGACCGTGTGCGGATTGCCCGAGACGATCGTGACGCCGGGTTGTCCCTTCGCGCGACCCGGGAACGGCGCAATGTCGTACTCGAAGTTGCCCCCGATTTCCTTGCGGATTTGACTGTGCGCCGCGGCGGCGCGGATACGAAACAGCGCTCGCCCTTGCCCGAACGCCTTCTCGCCGCCACCCAACTCCGTTTGTACCGCGTTCGGCATGACGTATTTGCGGTCGTACCACCCCTTGATGAAGTCATGCGCGTCGAGGGACGGTTTGCTATCGAGGGTGTACTTCATGGCGTCGAAGTCGGCCCACGTGCCGCCAAACGTCCACACGAACATGCCGTTGCTTTCGCTCATCGCCCACGCGTCGGTCCGCACGCCGTACACGTCGGTGCCTGCGTTGCCGGTGACACGCGCCACCTTTTGCATCGCCTGCTCCATGTCGTCGAGCGTCCACTCACCTTTGAGGTCATCCCACGGGTCTTTCGCACCGGCTTGCTTGAGGAGCGTCTTGTTGTAATACACGGCGCGCGGGTCTGCGTCGAAGGGGAACGCGTAGGTCTTACCGCACCAGATTTCGCTTCCCATAAGGACATAGTCTTTTTTGAGATCGATTTTGTCGCGCTTCAGATAATCACTAATCTCAAGAATCGCATTTGCGTTGTAGAATTTGCTCCAGATAAAGTTATCGCCGCAGACGACGTCGGGAGCGGTGCCCGATGCGTACCACGCAGTGTACTTGGCGGTATCGCGGTTTGATGGGTTCAAGTCCACTGTCAATTTGACATTAAATTCTTCTTCGAACTGCTTGAATAGCGGCTGTGTCGGTGGAATGACGGCGTCGTACCATGTGTTGAAGTTGACCTCGACCGCGGGACCCTTCGCTTTTGGCGCCGATGTTGGTGCCGGCGCGGCGGTGGCAACGGACGCGGCGGTCGGTGCAGCAGCCGGAGCCTTCGTTGGTTCAGGCTTCTGCGGCGGCGCGGATGCGGGCGCATCACCGCCGCACGCAATAAGGACGCCTGCACCGATTGCCGATCCAAGCGATCGAAACCACGCCCGTCGTGAGGCACCCGTAGCTTGGTGTTCGAATACGCCATCGTTTCGAGCGCTGTCGCTCAGTACACCTCCGCCCGAGGCGCTCACGGCTCCAATGGCATCGTGGCTGCTGAGGCGAACTCGGCGAACGAACCCTGATCGATCGTGCGTAGCACTCACAGCGCGTGTCTCCCCCAGTCGCTCACATCCCATCGCGACCGTGGTCAGCATAGGTGACACCCATCGCCTCGGCAAGGGAGTGGGGCAAACGAGCGGCGGACAGGAGCTCGGCGCCCCACTTACTAGGCGCAGGGGCTGGAGGCGCCCCGCTTGCTCGGCGTCGGGATGCCCGTGGACCTTTGCGAAGGGTGAACGCCGCGCAAACCGCATCAATCGCACGGCGACCCAAGCCGATGGCGCGAACCGTGATCTCTTTCCGGGGGCTCGCCAGAAGAATCTGGGGCACTGATCGCAGACGCCGACGACG
>CAYFLJ010000330.1:0-1858 GCA_964343985.1 uncultured Thermoflexus sp. | reverse complement strand
CTCGGTGTTTGGACGGACCACCTCGCGTTGGCGTCCGGGCGCCGCCTCACGCCGCGGCGGTCCCGTGCCAAAGAGCCACTGCCCGCGGGTCCCTATCCGTGAATGCTTGACGCAATCACAATCGCGATGGCGATCACAAACGCACCCGCCATGATCGCCGCGGCGACGTTTCCTTCGTCAAAAATGCGTTTGGAAAGGTCGCCCGGGGTCAAACGATCAAATGCTTTGAACCCCAAGAAAAGCAACGTGAACCCAAGAACCGAGAACACTGTTGCGAGCAGCATGTTAAGGAAAAGCTGCGTCAGGTCTAGTGTCACGGCCCCGCTCCCATCGCGATTCCCCGCCAGGAAATGCACGCAACCCGAGTATAGTCGGGACCCGGTATCGCCCACGCTTGAGGATCACGTATGAAAATTGCACTCATCGGTGCCGGTAGCGTTGTGTGGACACGTCGTCTCATGATGGACATCCTGAGCTTTCCCGAACTCACTGGCGCCACCTTGTCGCTCATGGACATCGACCCGGTTCGCCTCGACACGGCGCGACAGACCGTCGAGCGACTCGTGGCGCAGGTCGGCGCCCCCGCCGCCGTTGAGGCCACACTTGACCAGCGCGAGGCGGTCCGTGGTGCGAAGTACGTGATTTACGCCGTGCAAGTCGGCATGCACAATGCCACGCTTCTCGACTTCGACATCCCACGCAAGTACGGCCTGCGCCAAACCATCGCCGACACCCTTGGCGTCGGAGGCATCTTTCGGGGGTTACGCACTATCCCCGTGATGCTGTCACTCCTGCGCGACATGGAGGAGGTCTGCCCCGACGCCCTCTTCCTCAATTACGTCAACCCGATGAGCATCCTTTGCCTCGCGGCCTCCCGCGCCAGTGGCATCCGCACGGTCGGCCTCTGTCACAGCGTTCAGGGGACCGCGCACCAGTTAGCCGGATTTCTCGGCGTCGATGACAAGCGAATCGGGTACCGCGTCGCCGGCATCAACCACATGGCGTGGTTCCTCGACCTAACCGTCGATGGCCACGACGCCTACCCCGCCCTCTGGGACGCGATGGGCAACGCCAACATCTACGCAAAGGACAAAGTGCGCTTCGAGATGATGCGTCGCCTCGGATACTTCGTCACCGAGAGTTCGGAACACATGGCGGAGTATGTGCCGTACTTCATCAAGCGCGACGACCTCATTCAGGAATTCAACATCCCGATCGATGAGTACGTCCGTCGCAGCGAAGCAAACCTCGCCGAGTTTGACCGCACCCGGGCCGAAGTCGCCAGCGGCGCGCCGATCGAAATGAAACTCAGCCATGAGTACGCGGCCTACATCATCCGCGCGATTGAGGCGAACGTGGACTGGTCGTTCAACGGTAACGTGCCGAACTCGAACGACCGTCGTACCGCCGCCCTCATTCCGAACCTTCCTGCCGACGCCATCGTCGAAGTACCGATCCTGACCAACCGCGCCGGCCTTCAGCCATGCCATGCGGGAGAGTTGCCCGGCGCCGTTGCCGGCCTAAACCGGACGCACATCTCGGTACACCAGTTGGCCGTCGACGCCGCCCTCACTGGGAATCGCGACGCCCTCTATCAGGCGGTCATGCTTGATCCGCACACGGCGAGTGTGCTGTCTCTCGACGAGATTTGGCGCATGACCGACGAACTGGTCGAGGCGCACGGAAATGCACTCCCGGCATTTGCCCCTCGACGCCTCGTTGGTGGCCCCGGTAGGCCAGGGCGCTAAAGAGTCTCCACCCGTCGCACGTATCGCCGGTGTCGCTCACGAAATGGACCGTCTGACCGTGTTCTGTATGGAGAGAGGAGTGCCGAATGAGCGACACAGCATCGGGGACC
>CAYFLJ010000329.1:0-1866 GCA_964343985.1 uncultured Thermoflexus sp. | reverse complement strand
TGTAGACGTCCGTCAGCATCTTCGAGTAGATCTCGTTGAAGGGGACGGTGACCACATTGACCTTGGCGCCGTTTGCCTCGGCCCATTCCTTGCCCCGACGGGTCAACGGCTCCGCAATCTGCGGGCCAACGCCGGTCAGGACGTTTAGTTCGACGCCGGCGTACGGGCCGCTCTGCGCCGCTGCCGGCAAGGCCGCCGGCAAAATTGATGATGCTGCGATCGAGACGGCGACCGCGGCACGTGCGACGTGCTGCGCGACCTTCCCGATGCCTCGAGTTCCACGCATAGGAACCCAACTCCCCGTGGCGGGATTACCCGCCGTCATTCCGACCGGCGCATACTCGCCGGACACTCCCGTGGACGCGAAACTTGGCGATTGAAGGGTGCCCCCTGCAGCGCTTCCGCCGAGTTACGGTACGGACCGACGCAATAATAGCGAGACATTCACAGAAAGTGGTTACAAAACGGGCGCAAGTGCGTTGCCAAACAGGTCACCGGCGCGTAAAACGGGTCCAGACTCGCACGGTTCGGCGGGTGCGTGCCTATGCACCCGCTGTCGACCACTGCACTCAAGTCGGCACGGGCACCGCTCGATGACCGCGGGCATACTGGGCGGACAATGATGTCTCGCCCGACCTCCCTTGGTGTTCGCGTTGTGTCCGCGTGGACCTTGGCACGTCGGCCGGGTGGGACCCTTCACGAGGCGATCGCCCCGCTCCACGACACGGGCTTCCGCGCACTCTGGCTCTCCACCTTTGCCTGGAACTTCGCCCGGTGGATGGAGATGACCATTACGTCGTGGGCGGCCCTTCAACTCACCGGGTCGCCGTGGCTTGTCGCCCTGATCGGTGTCGCGCGCACTGTCGCCCTGCCGGTCTCCGGCCCAATCACCGGTGCACTTTCGGACCGCCTCGATCGCCTCCAAATGATCCGCTCATCCGGGTGGGTCAACGTCTCCGTGATGGCAGGTATCGCCGCGTCGCTTGTTACCGGGGCCGGCGCCTACTGGCAACTCTTCGTTGGCAGCCTGTGGCTTGGCGCCAGTTGGGGGATTGACTGGCCGGTACGCCGGTCGCTCCTTGCCGACTTTGTCGGGCCGGACCGCGTCTTGCCGGCCATCGTCCTCGACAACGTCGCCTTCAACGTCGCTCGCGTTGTCGGTCCGCTTGTCGCCGGCAGTGCCTTGGCGGCGTGGGGGGCACCCGGGGCGTTTGTTCTACTTGCAACGGCGTTCCTCGTCGCCTCCCTCAGCGTTTGGGCGGTTCCGTCGGCCGGCGCACGTCGCCATGTGGTCGGACGTCCCTCAATCGTGCGCGACCTTCGGCTCGGTTACGACTACGTTCGCGCCGACCCACTCGTTGCCGGGGTCATCCTCGTCTCGCTCTTTATGAACGTGTTGGCCTTTCCCTACCAAGGGATGTTGTCGGTCGTCGCCGACGACGTCTTGCACGTCGGCCCGGCGGAACTCGGCGGGCTCGGCGCCGCGACGGGCATTGGCGCCGCCGTCGGCGTGTTCCTCCAACCACTATTTCGCAGCACCCGGGCACAAGGCCTCGCGTTCATCTTCGGTGCGATGACCGGAGCGACCTTTCTCGTGGCATTTAGCGTTTCGAGCACGTACCCGCTGTCGCTCGCACTGCTCTTCTTGGTCGGCCTTGGCACGTCGTCGTTCGGCACGATGCAGTCGAGCCTCGTCCTGTCCAGATCAAGCCCACCGATGCGTGGTCGTGCGATGGGGATGGTCACACTTGCCATCGGCAGTGCGCCGATTGGCGCGCTCTTCGTCGGCGCACTCGCTGATCGGTTCGGCGTCGCGGTCGCGATCGGTGGATCGTCGTTCGCGTGCCTCGTCATCGTGGTGGCGAT
>CAYFLJ010000328.1:0-1868 GCA_964343985.1 uncultured Thermoflexus sp. | reverse complement strand
ACGGCCACACCAACGCGACCGCTGAGGCAACGCCTCCGACGAGTGTTCCACCCATGAGGACGTTTGGCAGGCGCAGGCGATTTGCGAGCGCGCCCCAGGCCAGTGTGGAAGCGTTCTGCACCGCAAGCAGGATTGAGGTGTAGATGGCGACGTCGCCATCGGACGCGCCGAGTTCTCGCGTGGCGTGAATGCCGTAAAACGCGCTCGCCATACCGGCCACAATCATGAGCGCGCGGGCGAGCAGATATGCGCGGAAGCGATGGTCGCGGGAAAGTACGCGACGGGCGTCGGCGAGGATTTGACGCCGATCATTGGTCGGTGTCGACGTGATCGCCGGTTCGCGCACGTTTACCAACCAGATCAGTGAGACGCTTGAGACCAGCAGGCCGGTCACGAAGCAGATGACGAACCCGTTCGGAAACGGATAGGCGTCTAGGACATTGCGGCCCGCGACAAGCGCCAACGCGCCGAGGCCTCCCCCAAGAAACTGATTGAGTCCGATAAACCTCCCCCGATCACGAGGGTGGATGGTCACGCCCACGAGGTCAAAGTACACGGGCGTGTTGACGCCGCTGATCGCACGAAACAGCCCAAACCCGACGAAGAAGGCGGCGAGAGTCGCGGTCGGGTATTCGACGGCAAACAGCCAAATGACAGCGATCATCACCATTAGCGGGATGCGCCCGATGATCGCCGTATAGACAATGTACCATTTACGCGACGTGACACGCGTGGCCACCGAAGCGCCGAGCAGTTGCGGAACTGACCACGCAATCGACACAATCGCTGGCACGGCGCCGGCCAAGAGGTTGCTCGCCGATAGGTGGCTCACGAAGAGGGGCAGGATCGTCGTCGGTGAGAAGTAGCTCATGCCGAGCCAGAACGAAAGTCCATCCAACGTCAGGAGGATGAAGTTGTAGCGGGCGTTTGCCGGTCGCGCGTCGGGTTCGGCAGCGAGAGGCCGATCAGCGACGGTCATGGGTTGCGCGCCGGCAGGACCGGTCGTCCCGGGTGAGGCAATCGCGCCTCAATCCACGCGGCGGCGCGGAGGAGGCGAGCGTCGGCGCCGAGTTGCCCGACGATTTGGATGGCGAGCGGCAACCCGTGTGGCCCGCGAGCGCACGGCAAACAGAGCGTGGGGGCACCGACCGACTGCCACCGCGTTTGGCATCGCGGGTCACCGGTCGTCTCGGGCGTCGGCGCCTCGCCGGGCGCGGCTGGCGTCACCACCGCGTCGTATTGGCGCATCCATGTGGCAAACGTCGCAATCGCGTGGCGGCGCGCCGTCCGAGCTGCCTCGAACGCGTCGTCGGTTACGCGCGCGCCTTCATCGAGGTAGGTGCGTAGTGTGGACGACAAGCGGTCATCGTGCGCCGCGCGTACCGGTGCAAGGGTGTCAGCGCCTTCGCGAGACATGATCGTTCGATGGACCGGCAACAACGCGTCGATGTCTGTCGGGCAGTCGATCCATTCAACTGAGACGCCTGCACGGCGAAGCGTCTCCACCGCGCCTTCGGTCGCGTCGCGCGCGGCTTGATCAAGTTCGGCCCAGTCGCTGGTACGGACCGCCGCGACGCGCGGAACGGCGCCGCGCGCGGCGTCCGAAGTTGGCACCCACTGGGACTCGGGTTCGCCTGCCCACGCTGCGGCGCCGCGGGCAACCCCATCGACGTTGCGTGCAAAGAGGCCGCCTTGATCGTTCGACGGACTAAACGGCAGGCATCCATCCATTGAGAGGCGCCCGAGCGTCGGCTTGAAGCCGACCACGCCGCAGAACGCCGCGGGCCGGATCACCGACCCGTTGGTTTGCGTGCCGATGGCGAGCGGTACGAGACCGGCGGCCACGGCGGCGGCGGACCCCATGGATG
>CAYFLJ010000327.1:0-1868 GCA_964343985.1 uncultured Thermoflexus sp. | reverse complement strand
TGCTTGCCGCACAGATGCAGCGCAACGGGCTCGGCCGCAAGTGGGGGCTGTGGTTTGAGGACTATCCGGTCCTGCTCTGTCCGACCTGGACCCAGCCGGCCTTCGTCGCCGACGCCGACATTGCCGATGCAGCCGGCGCGGCTGCGACGGTCGAGTTGATGCGGCCGGTTCTGCCACCCAACCTGCTTGGCTTGCCTGCGGTCGTGGTGCCTGCGGGCATGGCGGACGGTCTCCCAGTGGGCGTGCAGGTGATTGGTGCGCGCTACACCGATCTGCGGTGTCTGGCGATCGCCGAACAAATTGAAACGGCGTGCGGAATCCGCACGCCGATCAATCCAAAGTTGTGAAGTTTTTCGCTGAACTTCGTCGGGTCAGCTGACCACGACGACGTTCTGTGCTTCCTCGCCCTTACGGCCAGGAGCAACGTCGAACTCAACGGTCTGGCCTTCGAAGAGGGTCTTGTAACCCTCGGCCTGGATGTTGGAGAAGTGGACGAACACGTCACTTCCTCCTTCACGAGAGATGAACCCGTAGCCCTTCTCTGCGTTAAAGAATTTGACCGTACCGCGCATGTGATGTTCTCTTTTCTTGACTTGCCGACACCCCTTGTGGATGTCACTTGACAGGCTATGCCATCGCTCGGCGGTTCGCACTACATTGACTCGAACTTATGACGACGTCGATCCTGGTGGTGAGCGGAAGCCTTCGTACGGGGTCATTCAATACCCATCTGGCGCGTCAGGCCGTGGCCCGTGCACCGCACGGCGTAACGGCGCGCCTTTCCGATGCCCCGAGGGTCCTGCCGCACTACGACGGGGACTTGGACACCGCCACTCCGCCGAGTGACGTCGTCGCGTGGCGCCAGTCGATCGCCGATTCCAGCGCCATCTTGTTCGTGACGCCGACCTACAACCACGCGCTGCCCGGCGTGCTGAAGAACGCCCTCGACTGGGCATCGCGACCCTTCGGTGCGCACAGCCTCATTGGTAAGCGCGCAGCGGTGCTCGGATGTTCGCCCGGAACGTCGGGGAGCAAGCAAGGCGTGGCCTACCTGCGCACCATCCTTCCGTTCCTCGGCATGACGCTCGTCGGCGAGGACGTGCCACTTCCGCACATCGCAGAACGGGTCAACCTGGAGACCGGATGGGTGGATGACTCACTCGATGCGCTGCTCGTCGAAACGATGCGCCTGCTCGCGAGCTGAGCGTTACTTGCCGGCGAGTGCCGCCACCACCGGGGCGAACGAGTCGACGTCCTCGCCACCCACGATGACGTAGGAGAACCCCCAGCGCTCGCGGCGGGCGAGGAGATCCTCGACGAGTTTTTCGGGCGGTCCCATGAGCGCGAACGGGGTCTCGGCGATCATCTGTGGCTCGACGCCGATGCCCTTGGCGAGGCGCGAGATCGCACCCTCGGCATCGTCGGTGACGTTGACCATGAAGGCGCGAATGTTCATCTCGACGTGGGCGAGTCGGTCGCCGACCGCGCCACGCACGATGTCGACCTTGTCGTCGACGGCTGCTGCGGTCATCGTGGAGATCGCTTCCGGGCCGACTGCGCCGGCGGTGAGCGTCGCGTTGATGCCGATGATGTCGGCGTGGCGCGCTGCATAGGTGAGCACGCGCTTGCCACCGCCACCGATCAACAGTGGTGGTCCTGGCTTCTGCACCGGCTTGGGGAGACCGTCGTAGTTGGTGACGTGATAGTGCTTGCCGGAGAAGTTGGCCTTGCCGTCGGCGAAGCATTGGCGCATCACCTCGATGCCCTCGATCATGCGATCGATGCGCACGCCGGGCGAGTCGTACGGCATGCCTGCCTGCTCATAGTCGCTCACCATCCAGCCGGCGCCCATGCCGAGCTCGACGCGC
>CAYFLJ010000326.1:0-1875 GCA_964343985.1 uncultured Thermoflexus sp. | reverse complement strand
CGCGGCCCCCGCGTCCGCCCCGTGTGCCAAAGCCGGATGACGCGGCCGTGACCGGCGCGGCGGGCGATATGCCGCCGGACGCTTCGGCACCGAACCCGTTACGACCGGAGACCGTGGCACCGCGCGATTGACCGATCCCTCACTGCATGCTTATGGGGCCGCGCATGAGGGCACGTGCTGACGTGTTCGCATGTCGCGCCATCCGATCTCGACCGATACGACGACGCCCGATTGACCACCCAACCCGGAACGCCGTGCGACCGGTGCTGTGCTAATCGTCACCGCAGAAAGGCCCGACTTCCTCGATGCGACTCTCCGGCCTCCTTCCCCTGCTTGACACCTCGTCGTCGATCCGTCAGTTGGTTGACCTCGTTGGATTAGCCTTGCCGCCAGAGGTCGTACCGGACAGCAAGGGAAGCCCGACCCTCGTAGCGGCGCAGGTGCAGGCCGTCGTGCGTGAGTCTGCGAAGGCGGTGGTCGTGGCGTTCCTTCAGGCGCGCGCCGGGCGGCCGTTGGTGGTTGTTGCGCCGGATCCAGTTCGCGCGCAAGCGTGGGTGCAGGACCTACAGGCGTGGTCCGAAGCGCCCGACCGTGTGCTGTATTTGCCGGCCTTCGACGCCGGGCCGTGGGAGCAGTTGCCGGCCATCCCGGACACGGTCGGTGCGCGCGCGGCGACGATGGTGCAACTGGCAGCGATCCACGCCGGACGTGGTGGGGCATCCGGCCCGAGTCCGGTGGTGGTGACGAGTGCGGCGGGCCTCCTGCATATGGTGGCGTCGCCCGCCGACTTCGCCCCACGGGTCGTACAGATCCGCCCAGGCGCAACCATCTCGATGGATCGCTTGGTCGAACAGTTGACGAGTAGCGGCTACGCGCGCGTTGGCTTGGTTGAGGCGCCGGGATCGTTCAGTCGGCGTGGGGGCATCCTCGACCTCTTTCCGCCGCTTGCCGATTCGCCGGTGCGGATGGAGTTCTTCGGCGACGAGGTGGAGAGCCTGCGAACGTTCGACCCCGTGACGCAACGGTCGGTGGACACACTGCCGATGTTCCAGTTGGCACCGGCGACAGAGTTTCCGTTGTGGCACGGCGCGGCGGCGGCGGCCTCGTTACGTGCCCTCGACTGGTCGGGGTTACGTCCGGAGATTCGTGAGGAGTGGGAGTGGCAGGTCCGCGACCTTGAAGCCGGTATGTCGTTTGGCGCAATTCCCTTCTACGCGCGCTACCTGATCGAGGACGGTGGTCACGCGGCGTCGTCGATACTCGACTACCTTTCTGATCCAGTGCTTATTCTCGACGAACCAGAGGTAATCGTCGGTGTCATTGACGACCTTGAGGCGCACGGACGAGAGCGGCGGGATCGTTTGACAAGCGCCGGCGCGTTACCCCCGGGCTTCCGTGGGGCGTACCACGACCGTGACGCCATCTTGCGACGTATGGCGTCGGTCGCCACGATGCACCTGACGTACCGTGCACCCGGGGGCCTTGATCGCCCGGGCGGCACGTTTGGAGGGATGGCCGACTGGCATCCGGAGCGGTTGAGCGATGCCTCCCCGGACGACGCAGCGATCGTTCCGGCGCAGTCTGATGGGTCGGCGACCGTCATCGAAGAGGCGACCGTACCTGACGTGGTTGTGGCGCCGGAATCGCTGAACGCGACGACTGCACGCGATGCGCGAGCGGCGGCCCCGCGCGAAGATGGCACGACCATCACGCCGACGGCGACCACTTCGGTCGTAGCGCTTGGCGAGTTCGGGATGGCGCAGACCTTCGGTGGACGTGTCCGCGATGTGGTGGAGATGTCGCGACGCCGCCTTCAGGCGCGCCAACGCGTGGTCATCGTGACGCAACAGGCGGCGCGACTCGCCGAGTTGTACG
>CAYFLJ010000325.1:0-1877 GCA_964343985.1 uncultured Thermoflexus sp. | reverse complement strand
TCCGCGATGCTCCGGAGCGCCTGTACGTGCGCTGCGAATCGTTGCCACCGGGGGTCAACCCGCGGTGGGTCCCAGATCCGGGCACGCGGACGCGCCGGTTCGTCGCGGCGACGGACGACGCGTCGTAGCGTCTGCGGGCACGCCTGCGCCTCAGCGCGGCGCGAGACGTCGCGCCGCGTCGAGGAGTGGCAATGGCAAGTCAGGGTAGAGATTTGCGAGGCCGTGCCGTTCGCCGTTCGGGAGATCCGGCACACACAAGACGGGAACCATGGCACGCGTCACCACATCGCGATGGACGCTTCCAAGGCCCGGACGTGTGCCCGGAACAGCGGCGACGGTCGGCATCACGACGACGTCGCACCCCTCGTGGATGATGACGTTGGCGATGGTGACCCAATCGTGGGTGGGCGCAACCACGACCCGTGCTGAGAGACCAAGGCGTTGGGCAAGGTCGGCCAAGCGCGTCGCGGCGTCACGCGTCGCGGTGTCCAGTCCAACGAGGATCACGACCTCACCAGAAGCGTCACGGGCAAGCCGGAAGGCCTCGGCCACGAGGCGCGGGTGGCGGACGGCGTCGGCTATGGGTAGCAACACGCGTCGACCGATGGGTGTGTCGGTCGGGACGATCAGGGTGTCGTCGCGCCATTCCTCGGTGGTGAGGTTTTCGACGACCCGAGGCCAGAGGACGAGGGTCGCGGCGTCGAGGTTGCGCACAACTTCGCCGGCGATGCTCCCACCGAACGTCCGCGCAATCACGGGGCGACCGCGCGTCGCGATGACTGCAAGGCCCGGGTTGGCCCGTTGCACGGCGGCCACGGCCGCGGTGGCCGGTGCGCCGTCCGCGATGGTCACCTCAACGCGCAGGCTTGGAAAGATGTCACGGAGGGTCTCCGCAAGGTGGCGCACGGAGGTACGGACGTTTTCGACCTCGTGGGCACGGTCCTCGAGGAGGTAGGCGAAGAGGCCGTGACGCGCGGTTCCGGGAATCGCCCGCACGAGAATGAGGGTGGCGCCACGGACGTATGCGAGGCGCGCTGCGACTTTCGTGGAACGTTCGGCGAGGTCTGTCCCGTCGACGGTGACGACGACGGGACGCACCGGCGTGCCGGAAATGGCCGCCATCATGGCGTTCCGGTTCGGTGCAGGGGGGAGTTCGGGAATCGAGGCGCCGCTTAGCACGGGTTCCGGCGGCGCGCCCGAGATGGTGGGCGGTGCCGATGTCGCGATCACGGGGAACCTCCGTGGTACGCGGGCGGACCGTGCAGGCGACTTCGCCGCTGCGGTCGGTCGCGCCATTGCGTCCAGCTTCAGCGTCTACCCAAGATGTAACGCCATCATGCAGGGATTTGTGCAGCTTTCGGATGGGTGCGTTACGGTGCGCCTGCGAGATGGCGAGATGGCGAGATGCTCTGGCGCACCCACTGGGAGCGCCGGCGCCCTCGCCGGCCCGGTTCCTCTATCGCGGCCGTCACGTTACCCGGACGCCCTCGCGATACCAACGCTCGGGAGCGGGCCATAGACGAGCCTGCGAGGCGCATATGACAAAGTCCTCGCTCCTAGGCGAAACGGGCGCAGTGCGTTGTCACAGGCGAGATTGAACGGGTTTGTCTTTATGGAACAACATATTATATAAATTGAGGTACGGGGCACGCGACCCTTTGACCATCCCGGACTAGATGCGGGTTAGGCCGGAGGCGCGTCCGGTCGGTCGGCGTCGTGGTGGACAGGCGTCACTGCCACGCGGTACTCGCCAGACGCGTCACCGACGGCGCGCAGGGTGACGGTCGCCGTGCCATCAGCAGGCATCTGGAAGTTCACCGCCGACCCACCCATTCCGTCACCGAGGCCATTGTCGTCGGTGGCAATGATGGTGCCGT
>CAYFLJ010000324.1:0-1880 GCA_964343985.1 uncultured Thermoflexus sp. | reverse complement strand
CTTCCAGTTCCGACTCGATGGGCGCCGGCGCACCCTGTAGTTCGTCGATGGAGGCGGGGATGGCGTCGAGCCACGCGGGATGGAGTGGCGCACGACCGAGGCTCCGGCGAGTTGGCTTGGCGCCCGAACGCGACGCGGGCGAGGGAGCCTCACGATCTGCCAGACGTCCTGACGTGCGTCGAGGCCCCGACTGGATCAGGGCGACGAACGCTGGAAACGAGGGGTCCGCATCACGCGCCATCGCTGGCGGGGTTTCTGGCGCCTCGTGCGAGACGACGGAGGCCCTTGCTGACGCATGGGCGTTGAGTGTGCCGTCGACAGCATCCACGCCTTCTGGGGAGGTGCCTTGCTCCGCGGGCGCTACGGCAGACGTCGCCGCCGGACTCGTCGCCACCATGGTTCGGGTACCTCCCTGACGGACCGGCACATACCGGGCAGTGCGGCCGCGTCGGAGCCTCTCCGCGCGTTCCGTCCGGCGGCCATAACGCATCGTGCGAGGCGGTGATGCGCGGTCCGTTCGGCGCTCAGTGACGGACCGGACCCGTTGTCCCTAGACTTGCGGAAGATGCGCCGCAACGGCGCCGCCAAAGGGAGACAGGCAGCCCCATGATTGCGAGCGAGTTGGCGAATCGCCGAGGCGCATCGGTCCTTGATCGCCTTGATGTGACTCAGCGGTACTTGGCGACCGAGTTCGCCGAGGGGTACGAAGACGGCCTGTTACCACGGCGCGACCTCGTGGAGCGCATCTTGCGCATGACCGGAGGTGCCGGTTCGGCGGCGTCGTTGCTGCTCGCGATGGGTGTCCCGACGCGCACCGCGCATGCGCAGTCCGGGCCGCCGGCCTACGCGGCGTCTGGGGAACCGCAAAGCCCGTTTTCGGTGCCGGAGGGCGATGCCGACGTGATCGCCCTCGACTTCGTTTTGGACTCGAATGGCACCGACGTACGGGCATACCTCGCTCGCCCGGCCGCTCAGGGTCGATACCCCGGAGTCGCGATCTGCCACGAAAACGCTGGGACGGCGGAACACTTCCGGGACGTGGCGCGCCGGTTCGCAAAGGCAGGGTATGTGGCGATCCACCTCGACTTGCTTTCGCGCGAGGGTGGGACGGAGGCGGTTCCGGCGAACGAACGAGCCGCGGCACTGACCGCTCCGGGTAAGGCCGACCTGTTCGTGCAGGACTTTCGGGCAGCGATCGCGTTCTTGCGCGCTCACGAAAACGTGCGTCCCGACGCCATCGCGATGACGGGTTACTGCTTCGGCGGAAGCGTGTCGTGGAATGTGGCTTGCCGTGAGCCGGCGTTGACGGCGGTCGCGCCGTTTTACGGTCCGCCTGCATTCCCGGACGAGTTGGCAAACGTGCGTGCCGCGGCGCTTGGGGTCTACGGCGAGAATGATGCGCGCGTGAACGCCTCGATACCGACGGTCGAAGCTGGCCTGTCAAAGGCGGGGGTGGCGCATCGCCTCGTGACGTATCCGGGGGCGATGCACGCCTTCTTCAACGACACGCGCCCGAACTATCACGCGGAGGCGTCGACGCAAGCGTGGCACGACACCTTGGAGTGGTTCGCGACCCACCTCAGCGCGTAGTTCAAGCGCAGGCGGGTTAGCCTTCGCGTCGCGGTGGCTGCGGGCGTCGCGTGGGCGGCGTGGCGGCGTCGACGGTACCGAACCCGACTCGGAGTCCCGGCACTTCGCGCACGAGAGATCGCGCTCGCGCTTGTTGCTCCTCTGGCGAGAGGGGTGCCGGGACGTAGCCCTCAGGGATGAGGCTTGACGGGTCGATCTCGATTGGCTCGTCGTCGGGTTCGATCTCGTCGTCGTCGTCGAATTGCTGTGTGTCGGAAGTCACGGGTGGATGAGGTGGTGTCGTCGGCTCT
>CAYFLJ010000323.1:0-1882 GCA_964343985.1 uncultured Thermoflexus sp. | reverse complement strand
ACGTTGTGCGCCTGCGCGACCTGCGCCAACGACTTGCCCGGCAACTCGGCGTCCAACTGCTCCTCGGTGATTCCGAGTGCCTTCGCCGCCGCTTCAAGCGCCCCGTACGCGACCGCATGGTTCACGTGCGTGGCCGGCATGACCGACGCCCGCGCATCCCGCATCGCTGCCTTGACCGTATCGACCGATACACCGAGCTTGGCAGCAAGCGCCGCGAGGACCGCCTCGTGTTGAACCGCCTTTGCACCCGAAACCGGCGTCGGGGTGGGAAGCGATTGCGCCGATGCCAACCCTGACGTGCTTGCCAAGGCACCGATACCGGCGACCGCAATCGCCAACGCGCCACCAATAAAGGACCGCCTGCCCGTACCGTTCATGGATCAACCTCCCGTGTGTCATTCCGCGTCGGCATTCGCCGTCGCCCTGACAGTAGGAGTATCGGCAGCGTGTGCTAAGCGAGCGTCAAATCGGTCCGCACCCCAGTGGAGATCATGGAAACATTCCGAAAACAATCTCCACTCGGGCGTAGCGACCGCCCCCGCGCACTAACGCACCCGAGCAAGAAGCGCCTCCGACGCCTCCGTCACGCGCGTACGGTACGCGCGATCCGTCAGATACGGGTTGCTAAAAATTGGGTTTGCATTCCGATCAAACATCGCGCCCGAGCGGCCATCGATTTCTGGTGCGAACAGTAACGGCACGATCTTCGACGCATACTGTTCCACACTCTGAAAAATCAGGCCGATGACGGTCTGTTGCGCCACGTGGAACGGGCTTCCTTCCCCAAGCAGGCCGCCCATGATGTTCGACTTCATGATCCCCGGGTTCAATCCGTAAAACCGCACGTGTGGATATCGCTCCGCACTCTCGAGTACGAGCGCCTCATTTCCCACGACGGTATTGGAATGTGCTTGCTCCCACACGTACGGCCGTTCGGCGTTGAAGTTGTCCAGCGTCGCCGCCCGCGTTCCACCCGGAAACCCCATCACGAAGATGCGCGGTGCTGGTGAACCGTCCGCCCGACCACTCCCGACGGTCGGGGCAATTTCGTGCACGAGTACCGACCGGCTTAGGTGACTGACGGCCATGTCAAGCTCAATCCCGTCTTCGTTCACCTTCCGTTGACGCCCGGCGAATATGCCTTGCGTCATCACCACCACGTCTAGGGTTGGCACCGGTAACTCGGCGACGACCGCACGCGCCCGTCGCAAGCTTGCGAGGTCGGCTTGCACAAAGTGCACCTTCGGATCGGGGCGGTCACGAAACGTCCGCCCGACGACCCATGCTTCGGCGCCCTTGGACACAGCCTCATTGACAATCGCACGCCCGACGCCGCCGGTACCACCGACAACCGCGATGGTGCGCCCGCGCAACTCGTTCGCACCAAGGGGGCGCCTGGACCAGTCCCAGTCGCGCCGCACCGTGCCAAACATGCTCATGCCAATGCCCTCACCGTCAACACGCAGAGAAGCCGTGTCGCTTTCATTCGCAATCATGCGGGTGGATGGATCGACCCGTACTGGCCGAACGCACCTGTCACACCCACACCTCGGTGCGAGCCAACACGCCGACCGCCCCTACCGGGCGGACCCAGTCGGGGCGGTCGGGTGCGGAGAGAAGGAGAGGTTGTGGCGCACCTCAGGGGGAAGGCGCGCCACTGTCTATCACGACGACTGCGTGGTGTCAGCGACTGGCGCACCCGGACCCATGCCACGCGGGCCGTTCGGTCCGCCACCACCGCGACGCCCGCCACGGTCACCCGTCATCGGTCCGCGCTGTTGTGCGTCACCCGCCGCCGGGGCGGCTTGATCGGCCGACGCGCTACCCGCCGCGCCGCCCCGCCCAATCCGCGCCGGTCGGACCGATTGGTCGCCCGCCGCCG
>CAYFLJ010000322.1:0-1884 GCA_964343985.1 uncultured Thermoflexus sp. | reverse complement strand
CCGGCGACCGAGACGACGCCCTTCTCCAAGAGGAGGCGCACCGTGCCGTGCAACCACCGGTGGTAATACCCGGCTTCGCGATACTCGCCGGGGCCGAGTGATTCAATCTCGCGACGCAACTCGTCGGTCCTGAACACCCCTTTGGAGAGTAGGAGGTAGACCAGTGCGTCGGTTCGCGCCTCCCACGGTTCAAGGGCGTGCGTCTCACGGTCGACCGGGCCGGCGTCGAGGCCACCAAGGTCGTGATGCCGGCGCGGTTCCATGTACTCGCAGCCTCCACGGGTAGTCGCGAAAATCCGTCCGAGTGTACGTCGGCATGACCCGGGCGACCGATGGGCACTACACTTGCCCGCCGGTGGCATACCGTCGTCGCCACCCTCGACTCCGATAGGGGAGCTTCGCTGCGCATGGAGTTTGGTTTCTGCATCCCGTGCTTCGCCAGTCCCGGCGCGGCCCTCTTTCGCACCCCGCGCTTGCAGGCCCTTGACCCTGTCGCCTCCGTCGAGGCGGGCGTCCTCGCCGAGGAATTGGGCTACGACTCACTGTGGATGGCCGACCACCTCATCCTTGGGGTCGATGGCGCCATCCTTGAGGGTTGGACCACGCTAAGCGTCCTCGCCGGCCGGACGAGTCGTATTCGCCTCGGCATGATCCACATGGGCGATGCCTTCCGACATCCCGGCCATGCCGCCAAGATGGTCGCCACCCTCGACGCCCTTACCGGCGGGCGCACCATCTTTTTCTATGACGCCGGGTGGGGCGTCGAGGAACAGGTTGCCTACGGCTTTCCCAACCCGTCGGAAGCCGAACGCTTGGCCCGCCTCGATGAGGGCCTCGACCTTGTGGGCAAACTCTGGTCGGGCGAGGTCGTGAACCACGTCGGCGATTTCTACCGCACCGTCGACGCCGTCTGTCGCCCGACCCCCGTGCGCCGCCCGCCAGTGTGGCTTGGCGAAGTGCGCGATGAGGCGTACCTCGACATTGTCGCGCGCTACGCCGACGGTTGGAACAGCGTGCCGGTGTCGCCGGTCGACTACCGTGCCAAGTGGTCGCGTGTGGCGGAGGCATTTCGTCGCGCCGGTCGCGACCCACAGACCGTCACGCGAAGCCTTGAGATCCAGATTCTCATTGCCCCGACGCGCGCACGCGTGCGTGAAATCCTTGAGGAGTGCGCCGCGTTGCCTCCGGCACCCCGCTTCGCGGCGAGCACAGAGGTGGTTGACCACCTGCGCGACGCCCCGAAGGATGGGCCACCCCTGCCGGAGTCTCTCGGATCGAAATGGATTATCGGTACGCCCGACGAGGTCGACGTGCAGATACGTGCGTTCGCTGACGAGGGTGTCTCGCACATGATGTTCTGGTTCGCGGACTTCCCGTCGCACGAGGGCATGCGACTTTTTGCCGAAGAGGTTCTGCCCCGTTGGCGCTAACCCGCGCGCCATCCCGCTTGGCCGCCTCGGGAGGTTGCAGTGCCTGATCGGAGACCGCACGCCGTAATCGTCTGCGACTGCGCCGTACGCGATGTCTACCTTGACCCTGCCGACGTGGCGCGCCTCGAACACGTTGCCACTTGGGAGTGGGTGCACGTCGAGGGTGGACGCGAGTTCGGCGCGAACCGTGACCCGGACGCCCGTGAGGCGGTCCGTGCCCGTCTCGTCGGCGCCGATATCGCCATCGTTTGCCACGGTGCGCCGCGTCTCGATGAGGACTTGCTTGGCGGTGCCCCGCACTTGCGCTTCATCGGCGAACTCGAAGGTGACCGCTTTGCGTACCGCATCGACGTGGAGGCGTCGTGGGCGCGCGGCATCACCGTCGTCGACACCACCAACGGGTCGTCGTACCCCGTCGCCGAGTGGGCGCTTGGACTGATCATCATCTCGTTGC
>CAYFLJ010000321.1:0-1894 GCA_964343985.1 uncultured Thermoflexus sp. | reverse complement strand
TGTCCGCGTATCCGTCGTCGACGAACGTCTCCACGAAGTGGGGCAACGGCTTGTCGACGTTTCGGAAGTGGACTTTGAACAGTTTGCCTTCACCGGCGAAATGAGCGATTGCCTCTTCGACCGTCGCGCCCATTTCCGGGCCGCCTTCAAGCCAGCATCCGGCGCACAGGCAAACTCCAACATTTGGGCTGTCCGCGATTTCTAAGGCGCGCTTGTAGTCGTCGAACCGACTAAAGATCCGCGGCGCACCGCCCAAACGTGGGACCGGCGGGTCGTCCGGGTGGATCCCGATGCGGACCCCTTCCTGCTCGGCAATCGGCACAACCTGCCGGATGAACTCCTCGAAGTTAGCCCACGCCTCGTCGTCCGTATATTCACGACCATTCGTCATTGGCAGGTGGTACTCAGACGTGCGCCACCGCCCATGCGTCGCGGTCGCCATATTGAACGCACGTCCACGCGCACCGCCCCGGGTCAACTCCGGCTCAGTACTCCATATGCCATTCGCCATATGCGCGTACGTGGTGTACGGTACACCGGACGCGCCTAGCGCACGTATGTGGTTCTTGTACTGCTCTATTTTGGCCTGTCGACCTTCGCCACCCAACACGAGTAACGGCTGGTTATGCACATCAGCATTACCGAAGCCGTATACCTGAATCCCGTGTTGGGCGAAGAGTTCACGCCTGCTCGCGTAGTACTCAGGGCTCGACTTTGACTCGTCGGTCCAAAGCACCGCATGGCGAAGCCCCATCTGGGTGTAAAACTGCAAGTCTTCTTCGGTCGGTTCCGGCGGCGCCTGAATCGCAATCTTTACTCCGGGTTCGAGTGGTGGTTTGACCATCGTTCCCTCCCTCCTCCGTCCGCACTCAGGCACCCGCGTGCCGGTGTGCCATCGTCCGAACGTCGGCCATTCTGCCACGTCGTCGCCGCGTCTGCAGAGCATGCGTTCAGTGACAGGAGGATTGGCACGACGTGGTGCCTTTGATGGAAGGGATGCTTCGTGACGACACCGGCGACTACATCGGGACGGCTACTCGGGGTCATTTTTGACTTCGACGGCACGGTCGCGGACACCTTGCGTCTTGTCATCTCTGGCTTTCAAGAAGCGGTTTCCTCCGTCGGCGGGCCTGTCCTTTCTGACAAGGACGTGTACGCCTACTTCGGACCGACCGAGGCTGGGATGCTGCGTCGAGCTGTCGGCGACCGTTGGGAAGAGGCGTACCGCACATATCTCACGGCGTACGAACGCGATCACAACGCGTACGACACCCTGTTCGAGGGCATTCCGGAGCTCCTAGCACTCTTGAAGTCGCGTGGTATCCGGGTCGGCTTGGTGACCGGCAAAGGGCTCGACAGCGCCCGAATCTCGGCAGTTCGCACGGGGTTAGCGCCCTTGCTTGATGCCTTCGAGACGGGCAGTGATGATGGGCTCGCAAAGGCGCAAGGCATCGCGCGAGTTCTCGTGGCGTGGGGAATGGCACCTTCCGACGTGGCGTACATCGGAGATACCCCGGACGACATGCACTCGGCCATCGACGCCGGCGTCACTGCGCTCGGTGCCGGTTGGGCGCAGACCGCGAGCGTCGTGCCAGGGCCGGACTGGACGGTCGTGCGAACGGTCGCTGACCTGACCAAAATACTTGACGACGCCACGGCGCGTGAGGCGACAGTGGAGAGTCGCTGCGAGTAGATTTCGCACACGCGCACCACTGCCGTTGTCGGCGGCGCCAGACTGGTCGCACGAAGGGCATGGGCAAGAGCATGACGTTGCACTATGAATTCGTTCCAGGTTGGGAACGCCTGCCCCACGGCATGACCCATCTCGATGCGCCGGGTATCGGCGTCGACTCTGACGACCGGGTGTATGTGTTCGGCCGTCAGTCGAACCACG
>CAYFLJ010000320.1:0-1908 GCA_964343985.1 uncultured Thermoflexus sp. | reverse complement strand
AGCGACATCGCCCCCGAGTAGATGTCCGCAAACGCGTTGTCTGTTTCGTCGGCAAGCAAGACCAGTAGCCCCCACCCACCGAACGCAATCCCCAAGATCGACCCAACAAGGTCTTCCGCCGGCATCGCCAACATCAGCAGCGCCCCAAGGACGTAGCACGCCACATTCGACACGCCGAAGCCGGTCACCGTCCCCCAGAAGGCCGACCGTGGGTCGCGCGCAAACCGATTGAAGTCCGCCACGATCGGGAGCCAACTCACCGGCATCGCCACCACAATGTCGAATGCTTGTGCGAACGTCAGGCCACCTTCACCGGGTTGCGCCATTAGCACCGCGATATCGGCCGTCGTCGCGAGGTGCCACGTCAGCCACGCACCGGTTGCAATCACGAGCGGCAACCCGACCTTCTCAAGCCATTGGCGCACCACCAACACCGGCCCACCAACCCCCATCGCCACCGCGAGTGTGGCCCACCCGAGAACCGCCAACGGGTAGGTGGCACCGCCCATTCCACCCAGCAACCCCTCGGTCGCACGCCCCATGATCACCAGTTCGAACGCCCCCCACCCTACGAGTTGCACAAGGTTGAGCAGGCTTGGCAGATAACTGCCTCGCGTGCCGAAACTTGGGCGCAAACTCACCATCGAGGTGATCGCGTGGCGGCTGCCAATCGCTCCGGCGAGGCCCAGCATCGTCGTCCCAACCGCCGTGCCCACCACAATGGCAAGCACCGCCATGCCAAACCCGAGGGCCGGGACAAGGGTTGAACCGGCGACCAGAACCAGCAGGCCGACGCCAAGGTCCGCCCACAACACCGCGTGATGTCGAAAGCCGAACACGCGCAGCGCGGCGGGAACCGGTTCGATCCCAACCGACGCTGCGTCGAGGTCGCCGCCAGTCACCCCCGGCGGATCGACCATGCCAACAGATGTCGCCATCAGAACGCCACGTACCCCTTCCCGGGTGGTGCCACTTGGACGCCCCCCGACTCGAACGAGACCGCCCCGCCGGGTACCGCCTCGCCAACTCGCCCGATCACCGTGAGGGTCGTCTCTGAAGCGACCGACTCACGCGCCACATCAAACAGTTCCGGTGGCAACGTCACGAGTAACTCGTAATCCTCACCGCCGGTCAGTGCCAGATGGCGCGCACGGTCCACGCCAAACGCCGCCACCGCCATCGGGTGCACCGGCAGCGCCGCGACATCCACCACAATCGCCACGCCACTCGCGCGCGCCAAATGCCCGGCCTCACTCGCCACCCCGTCGCTGACGTCGATGCCTCCGCGCACACCAAGCGCCGCAAGGGTTGGGCCGGCGTGCAGACGTGCCTGCGGACGATGGTGCGCCGCGAAGAGTGGGGCGGCCGTCTCGTCATCGACCGTCGCTTCGCCCAGCAAAAGGTGCAACCCCGCCGCCGAAGTGCCGACCGTGCCGGTCACGCACAGCAGATCGCCTGGGCGCGCCCCACCGCGGCGCAACAATCGGTCAGGGTGCGCCTCGCCATACACCGCGACGTTCAGGACCAGCGGTCCCGTCGTCCGCACCGTGTCGCCACCAACGACATACGTGCCCGACGCCCGCGCGCACGCACCGAGGCCGTCGTAGATCGCAAGCGCCGTCTCAAAGCGATCAGGCGCCATCGCAAGCGACACAAGGGCGTGGCGCGGACGCCCACCCATCGCCGCCACGTCCGAGAGGTTGACGGCGAGCGCCTTCCACCCAAGGTCACGCGGTGTCGTCCAATCGAGGCGAAAATGAATGCCTTCGACGAGGACGTCGGTCGTTGCGACGGCGACCGTGCCCGGCGTCGGGTGCCACGTCGCCGCGTCGTCCCCGATGCCGATCCCGTCGGGCGGCGCATCAAGGCGCGACGCCAACGCGGCGATCAACTCAAACTCCCCCAGTG
>CAYFLJ010000319.1:0-1911 GCA_964343985.1 uncultured Thermoflexus sp. | reverse complement strand
GGCCCGCAGCGTGTC
Source organism: uncultured Thermoflexus sp. (assembly GCA_964343985.1). GTDB lineage: Bacteria > Chloroflexota > UBA11872 > UBA12225 > UBA12225 > CAILQO01. The sequence continues at coordinate 1,896 of CAYFLJ010000319.1, read as the reverse complement.
GCGAACGATCCCCACGTCACGTGCATCAAGCCCATGACATGCGAACGGAGACCGCAGTCCGGCAGAGGCCACTGCTGTTGTCGGCCTCCGACCGACATCGGTGAGCGTCGCAGCCTCGGCCGGGCCAGATTGATCAGACGCACGCTGTGCCGAACTCGCGCCAAGCGACGCCGCCAGCGCCCACCGCGCGGGTCCGGGGGGATCATCCGAGGCGACGCCAACGATGTGCAAAACCACGTTCTTATATTTCGGGTCGACGTCATGGCCGTGACGCACCCAGTCACGGGCGTCTCGATGCACCTCCACGTCGCCGCGCACGGTCACGCCGTCGGCCTCGATCACGGCGTCACGAAAGTCCGGCCCGGCCGACCGGTTACGCCACCCCGCGAAGCGCACGAACACTTCGCCATCGCTCGAAATGCCATCCGTGCTTGCCGTGAGCCTCGTGCCTGCGCTCTGGCCCACCTCCATACCGTGGCTCGTGGGTACATATTGCCCAGTTGTTGCGGCCCACGCGTCTTGGATGACCGCCTCTACGCCCGGGCCGGACCTCGGTCGAGTACTTGGAGAACGACGCCATCGACGTGGGCGGTCAGCGCCTTCTGGAACAACATCCACACCACGTATAACGACCGGAGACCGGGCGCAACCCCATCAATCACTCACTCACCGGCACTCGAAACGGCGGCGCTATTCTTGGGTCGATGGGGCACGCGTCGCATCCGAGAGTCGCGCGGGCGCGCCAGCTCCGAGCGTTCCACGCATGGCGCGGACTTCACTCGGCGGCTTCAGGTGCACTCGTCGCGACGAGCCTTATCTGGATTGTCGTTTTTGTGATGGCGGTGACTCCGCCACCCGCGATTGCGCGGGCCGACCCAGTCATCTCAGGCACCTTCAGCACAAGCGACCTGAGCGGCGCCTTGCGCACGCGAGACATTCTTACGCGCGAAACTCCGCCCGCACGCGACGAAACTACCCTCGCTCGCCAATTCCGGGGAAATTCGTGCACCGACCCGAGTCCGACGCCGGTCGCTATGTGGCAGCACGCAGACCTCGGTGAACGTCGGCGGTTCAAGGTACTCGACGAGCGAAACCGCACGTACGTCGATGTACAAACGACCCTTGTGGGCGCCTCCGACCACATCCTCGTCTACGTGCAAGATGATGTGCCGGTCGCCAAGACCGCCGTCGCTTCTGCAATCGACGTATTTGAGAACCAGACCCTGCCGGTTCTGGAGTCAACCTTCGGTCCGATGCCCTCCCCTGGTCGCATCACCGTGTTCAGCGGTCACGTCCCGGGCGTCGGCGGTTACTTCTCCTCGAGCGACCTCGTACCAGTCTCCTTGTCACCAAACTCGAACGCGCGGGTGATGGTCTATATGAACAGTGACGTCCTTCGACCCGGACAAGCCGGTTTCGATGGCGTCTTGGCACACGAAGTTCAGCACTTCTTGCACTGGGTTCGCCACTCGCAACAGGACTCTTGGATTAACGAGGGGGCGTCTGAACTCGCGATGGTTCTGACAGGACATGCGCAGGTAGCCCCTGTGCGGTCGTACCTTCGCAATCTTGAGACCCCGGTCACCGGTTGGGCCGAACGCCCCATCGATGCCGTTCCTCACTACGGTGCCGCGTCGCTCATCATGCGGTACCTCGGCTATCGAATTGGCGGTAATGATCGCCTCCGCGCGGTTATCGAAACGCCAGGCGTCTCAACCCAAGTGATCGACCGTTATTTGGCGGCGACCTGGGCGGCCCCCGTCGATGCACCCTTGTCCGACACCGGCGTGAAGGGAACGGCGGCACCATCGCCAAAACCCCCTCCACCGCCAACGACGTTCGACGACCTCTTCACCGATTTCATCGCGGCGACCGCACTCGACGACCCGCGGGTCG
>CAYFLJ010000318.1:0-1934 GCA_964343985.1 uncultured Thermoflexus sp. | reverse complement strand
AGGTCCGCACTTGGCGCTGCCAACGTCGCAGTACACGGAGCGATTCGTCAATCGCGGCGTCGACGCTCCCTTCGAGGACCATCTCCGATATCTTCCAGCGGGAGGGTCACGGAATGGCCGGTCGCGTCATGGTGACGTACCACCCACTTTACGACGGCCGGGGCTTCTCGCCTCTCAGCGCATCGTGGTCACGATATCGCCAGGCGATGGACCGGATGGCGGAGTTGGGAATCCTCGACGAGGTTGACGTGCAACCTCCGCCACTCGCCGAGGACATCGACTTGCTCCGATGCCACACGCGCGCGCACCTTGAGGCGATCAGAGCAGGCGATACCGTGGGACGTGGAACGTTTGCCACGTCAGACACGCCAGCATGGCGAGGAATACTCCCTCGAGCACGCGCCGCCGTTGGGGGCACCCTGTATGCCGCCCGACAGGTCGCCGCCGGTACCGTACGTCACGTGTTCAACCCGGGGGGCGGACTCCATCACGCGATGCGCGATCAAGCGCGAGGATTCTGTCCATTCAACGATATTGCGATCGCCGCCGACCTTTTGGCGACGTTTGGGCTTGGCCGCGTAGCCATCATTGACATCGACGCTCACCACGGCGACGGCACGCAAACGATTCTTTACGACCGCGACGTCCTGAAGATTAGCCTTCATCAATATGACGGGAAGTACTTTCCCGGCACAGGTTTGGTAGAGGAGGTTGGTTGGGGTGCCGGCTACGGACTAACGGTCAACGTCCCACTACCTCGTTACATCGGCGAAGACGCGTACGTACACGCGTTCTGTGCGATCGTTCCGCCTGCCGTGCGTGCGTTTGATCCGGACGTGCTGATCGTCAATTTCGGCGTCGATGGGCATTACGACGACCGTCTTTCGCGGTTAGGGCTTGGTGTGTCCACCTATCGCGCGATCGGTGCAACCCTCCATGCGCTCGCGCATGAGCAATGTGACGGTCGCCTCATCGTGACCGGCAGCGGCGGATACAACCCCCGCGTCGTTGCATCATGCTGGTCGGTGCTCGTCGCGACGCTAACCGGAGTACTGTCGGCCCCCGACGGCATGATTGATGCCATGCTAAACGTCAACGTATCCGGCCGTGGCGAAGAGATGTCGGCACTGCTTCGTCCGCTTCGAGCCACGAGCGCGTGGCCAGGCCCATTCGCAGTACTTCGGGATGACCCACCTGCGCCCGACCATGCCGCCGTAATTCAAAGTTCTGGGGTCATCAACACGGTCACAAACCACGTACTGCCGATACGCCTCACGCGCCAGACATGAGTCGTGCGCCCGACGCCGGAGCTTCAACTATGCGTCCGACACCCCGCGGGGTAAACGATTGAGAGCGCGGCCGCTTGTTTGGGATGGCCACGAGTTACGCCGGAGGTGGCGAGTGGCCTAGTCTAATTGGGGAGTGAACGTGTGGGACTGGTATGCGCGTCCAGGCGACTGGCGAACGCGCGGCGGTCGGCGGACGGGCCTGATAGTTTCGCTCGCGCTGTCGACAATAATCGGCGCACTTCTCTTCATGGCTGCGGTCGCCATCGCATCATCGCTCTTCAGCGGTATCGTCCGTTCCTAGTCCTATCCTTCTCACCGGCGCAATTGGTTATCACGTTGATTACGGTGGGCGTTGATATCAGGTTCGTGCACCAGCAACGAATCGGGATGACGTCGCGCGAGTGGAAGCGACAAGCCCTTCACTCGTGCACCACCTTTATTCCCGGCGCGTGTACGGGAACTGCGAGGGGAATCAAACACAGGCATGACTGATGAACTGGACGGGGTGACAACTCCGATCGCGGATGGCAAGCTCCAACGCAAGTTGTCGCGCCGGGTCGTACTGCTCATGTGCTTCGCATCGTTGCCTCTCGCGTCATGCGGTCAGACTGGAGACTCGGGAACAACAAATGTGCAAGGCGGCGC
>CAYFLJ010000317.1:0-1935 GCA_964343985.1 uncultured Thermoflexus sp. | reverse complement strand
CGCAGAAGGCGGCGGTCTTCCAACAACTGCAACGGACGTGGGAACTGGTCGCCGACAACGCGCCGAGCGAACCAGAGTCGACTGCGTCAAACCTCACCTCGGTGCGGAATGAATTGAACGGCTACGTGGCGTCGCTCCACCGCCGGTGGCCGAACGGCATGACGGCGTTCGAGGGCGTCGGACGGATCATCGCCTTCCGCGACCTCGCACCACACGTGAGGCTCCTGATCGAACGCGCTGACGCAGACACGCGGGCGAAGCGAGACGCGCGTGACATCGCGGCGGCCGGAATCACCACGTGGATTGGTCAAATCGATAACCCGAGGGGGCACCCACTTGAGGTCGTAACGCGCGCGGATTGGTCGCCGGGATGGCAGGCCACTGTGAAATCGACCGCCGCGAAGCTTGTCGAAGCGCTTCGCACGGCGCGCCAAGCCTCCGACGCGATTGCCCAACGGTTCGGGCAGGCGGCGACGGGAAGTCTGGCCACCGTACGGCGTCGTCTTGACGCCTTGCAACCGATGGTCGATCACCTTCGGCGCACTGAGGCGGCGGATGGGCGTGGCTACCTCCACGTGGATCGTCCGGCGATTCTGCAGGCGATTGTCGGTGCGACCGACGCGCGAACGGCGGCGACCCGCGGTCGCGATGCCCTCGCCCTTGCCTACCGCGACAGCGTTTGGCAGGTCGACTTTGCGGCGGCGATTGAGGGGTGGGAGCGCGCGGCGCAGTCGGTCTTCTTCCTTCGATGGTTTCGCGTTGGCCCGGCGTGGCAGGTCGTTGGCGAGCATGCGACACGTGACCGCAACGATGGGAACCGCCCGGCCGATCCGGCGGCGGAGTTGCGCGCCCTGCGCGAAGTGGCACGGTTACGCACCGTGGCCGACGCGGCCGAGTCGTCGTTGGCCTCCGGGCACGGCGTGACGATGGATGCGGCGCCGACGGTGAGGGCCGCGGTGGCGTGGGCGGACCGGGCGTTGGAGTTGGCGCGCGTTGCCGGCATCGATTCTGGGGGAGGCACACACGGCGCGTGGGTCGATGATGCAACCCGGCGTGAGGCCGAAGGTGGCGACGGCGCACCCGCAGCCGTACTTGGCGCCGCTCGGGCGGCGATGACCGAACTGGTCGAGGCACGCCGCGACTTTGAGTTGGTCATCGGGGCGCGTCCCGACTGGGCTGGCCCGGACACCGGTGAAGGGTGGATGGCGACGGCCGAGGGGTTGGCATCCGGCGTGTTGGCGAACATTGACGCGTTACGCGACTGGTGCGAATGGTTGGCAGCCCTCACGGCGGCGCGAGAGGCCGGCATCATGCCGGTCGTCGACGCCGTGGTGGACGGCACGGTCAGGCCCGCGCAGGCGCGAGACCTTGTCCGGGCGGCCCATGCGCGCGGGTGGGTTGATGCGGTTGCGACGGCCGACCCGGTACTTGCGAGCTTCCGAGGACTAAACCATCAGCGATTGATCGAGCGTTTTCGTGACCTCGATGCCGAACTGACGGCGTCGGCCGCGACCTCGACGCGCGAACGCCTTGTGGGTCGGGTGCCACGCCGCGGTCAGGTTGGCGCCGATCCGCAATGGATGGCGCTGTCGAAGCAAGTTGTCCGACAACGAGGCCAGATGCCGGTCCGCAAGATGATCGAGGAGATGCCCGACGTCGTGCGCACGTTAGTGCCGTGCCTCATGATGAGCCCAGTTTCAATCGCGCAGTACCTGCCCGCGAAGCACGCCATTTTTGATGTGGTGATCTTTGACGAGGCGTCCCAACTCCCGACGTGGGACGCCGTTGGTGCGATCGCCCGCGGCAAGCAGGTGGTGATTGCCGGCGACCCCAAGCAGTTACCTCCGACGACCTTCTTTGATCGAGCCGACGACGAGGAGGAGGACGAGGGTGCTGAGCAGATGGAAAGCGTCCTTGATGACTGCCTCGGCGCCA
>CAYFLJ010000316.1:0-1940 GCA_964343985.1 uncultured Thermoflexus sp. | reverse complement strand
TCACGCGACCGGCACGTCTGGGGAGATTGGCACCAAGCGTTCCAGAAGTTCTGCCATCTGGGCGTTGAGGTCGTGCAACTCCCGGGTCACCGCCATGAGCGCGTCAGCGGTCAGTTGAGAGATGTCCTCACCGGCGCGAATCTCTGCCTCGGCGATTTCGCGCAACTCCTGAACAAGTGCCTCAACGACTTCCCGTTTTGACTCAAGCCACTGCACGGCATCTGCCACGGCGGCCGGGTCGATGTCCAGATCAGGGAAGTCGGTCATGAGTCGAGGCCTCCCGCGGGCGGCGCTGTACGCCTTGCCCACGTGCCGTCATGGTGACACACTGCCCCCGATGCCGCACCCGCCGCCAACCGTCTCATTGCCACCCGCGGCTTCCCAGCGCCCACAACAACTGGGAATGGCGCGACCGCACCTGCGCGACCTCCCACCACTAGTCGTTCCCGACGGCTTTGCGATCCGCACGTGGCGCGACGGCGACGAAGCGGCGTGGGGTGCCATCATGGATCCACCCGGTGCGATCCCCGTATCCGGTGGTTGGACTACCGAGACCGTTCGGACACGCCACGTCGACCACCAATCGTTTCGGCCAGAGTGGACCTTCCTTGTCGTATCCGTCGACGATCCCCAAAGCGCGCCCGTCGCAGCGGCAACCGCATGGCGGGAGGTGGACGCCCAACCCGGCCACGGCGCCATACACATGGTCGCCGCGTTGCCAGAGTGGCGTGGCAGAGGCCTCGGCCGTGCGGTCACCCTCGCGGCGTTACATGCCCTCGCCGCTCGCGGCGACGTCGCGGCAACCCTTAAGACAGATGACTGGCGCATCGCGGCGATCCGTACGTACCTCGGCCTCGGCTTCCTCCCGGTCTGGCATCCCGGCGGGGACGTCTTGGGCGAAGACCACCGCGATCGATGGAGTGCGGTCATGCAAGCGTGCTTCAACCGAAATCCCCCGCAACGAGAGGTCTCAGCATAGTGACCGGCCTACTCCACGGCGTCATCGACATCCACCTGCACTCATCTCCCGACGTCCGCCAAAGGTCCATCGACGACCTCGCGGCGGCCCGCGCGGCGGTGGCACACGGCATGGCGGGTGTCGTCCTCAAGAACCATCACGCCCCGACCGCCGACCGGGCCACGGTTGCCCGCCTCGCGGTGCCAGACGCACCGATCTTCGGCGGAGTCGTCTTGAACGAGGGGGTCGGCGGCCTCAACCCCGACGCGGTCGAGGCCTGTGCGCAAGCCGGAGGCAGAATCGTCTGGCTCCCAACCTTCGGCGCCGCCAACCACCTGCACCGTCAAGGCGCGCCCGGTGCGACCGGTATCGCCCTCCTCGACCGTCGCGGACGGCCATCGTTGGCCCTCCAAGCAACGTTCGAGGCGGTCGCGGCGCACGGCATGGCGCTCGCCACCGGCCACGCAAGCCCGACAGAGATTCTTATCGCCGTACCTGAAGCGATCGCGCGCGGCGTACGACACGTCGTCGTCACCCACCCGGAAAGCCATATCGTCGGCCTCGCGATCGACGACCAAAAGCACCTCGCCGCGATGGGTGCCCTGCTCGAACGCGTCTACGCGCAACCCGACGGGCACGGTGGATGGCAACCACACCTCGCCGAGAACGTCGCGGCGATCCGGTTCGTTGGCGTTGAATCGACAATCGTGGCCTCTGACCTCGGGCAACCAGAGAACGTGGGGTGGATCGACGGCCTTGAAGCGTACGTGCGAGGCTTGCATGCGGCGGGCTTCACCGACGCCGAGGTCGATCGCATGTGCCGAGAGAATCCGGCAACGGTCGTCGGACTGACCCGATGACACACGCCCGCCACGCGTGGCCCTTTGCCACCACACCGCTCAAGGAAGAAGGACTCACCCATGACTGCACGACCGGCACCTGCGCGCGCCCAACTCATCGACGCCGTCGACTTCGATGACGC
>CAYFLJ010000315.1:0-1954 GCA_964343985.1 uncultured Thermoflexus sp. | reverse complement strand
TGTTCGTACTCCTTCGTCAGGCGGAACTCACGTTCGGCCCGCGCCACGATGCGCATTTCATTGACGGAACGACAACGAGCACCGATTAATCCGGGTGGCTAGGCAGGTTCGTATCCGTTGGCAAAATATAACCACTACCACGCACGACGATTAGGGCGATGCAACATCGAAGACCATTACTTCAGCCTCAACAGTGCCAACCGGCGCAAGGGTGATTGACGCCTCTTCAGTCACGGCGGCGCCGTCTCCCGGGCCCAGCAGTTCGCCATTCAGCGTGATCGACCCGGTCACGACGTGCACCCATGCGGCCCGTCCGACAGCAAGTGAATGGCTGACAGGCACGTCCCGCCCGTCACGCAGCAACGACACGAAAACCCACGCGTCTTGACGGATCGGCAGTGCGCTCACCGTCGCAACGTCGCCGTGGGGTGCCTCGGGGACAAGGATTGGGCAGAGGCGTCCTTCGCGCGCCGCGCGGTCGTAGTGCGCTTCAAGGTAGCGAGGCGGGTAGCCACGATGGTCGGGATGCAACCACACCTGCAAGAAATGCACTGGGTCAGTCGCGGAGGGGTTGAACTCCTCGTGCGCTACGCCGGTGCCAGCAGAGATCAACTGCAACCCGCCGGCGGAGATTGTCGCCCTTGCACCGGTGGTGTCGGCATGAGCGAGGGTGCCCGAAAGGATCCACGAATAGATCTCATAGTCACGGTGTGGGTGCATCGGGAAGCCGTGACCCGGCGCAACCACATCCTGATTGATTACCCGTACGGAAGAAAAGCCTACGTGAGCGGGGTCGTGATACTGCGCGAAACTAAAGGTGTGGCGACTTTCAAGCCACCCATGATTCGCGTAGCCACGGTCGGCCGCGCGTCGCAATACGATCATCGCGCGCCTCGTTCGGCCGCCTCAGCGAGTGCGAGAGCGCCGACCAAGCCGGCATCCTGCCCAAAGTGTGGTGCCACGACGTATTCGCCGTTCGGCACCATGATCTCCGGCCTACCCACATATCCCGCGAGGACATCGCGCAAGCGTTCGCGCGTGCGGTGGAGGACGTTCCCCCGATGCATGACCCCGCCGCCGACAACGATCCGTCGCGGCGAGAGCGTGCAGACAATGGTCGCCAGTCCAACAGCAAGGTATCCAGCTTCGAGTTCCCAAAGCGGGTCGTCGTCTGGCACTTCCTCAGCGGGCCGGCCCGCACGCGCCCCAACCGCCGGGCCTGACGCCAGGCCCTCAAAGCAGCCTCCACCGTGGTATGCGCAGACGCCGGGAAAGTCATCGACGCGCCCGTCGGCCATCTGAAGGCGTGGAATCGGCAGGTGCCCGATCTCAGGGTGCATCAGTCCGTGGAGTGGGGCACCGTTCACGATCACGCCCCCACCGATTCCCGTCCCGACGGTGACGTACACCGCCGGGTCGCAACCTTGAGCGGCCCCCCAACGCACCTCGCCTAGTGCCGCACCGTTCACGTCGGTGTCGAAGCCAACTGGCACGCCAAACGCGTCCCGTAACGGCGCAACAATCGGCGTGTGCGCCCACCTAGGCTTCACCGTGGTCGTGATCGACCCGTAAGCGGCGGCATGCTCGTCGAGTTCGATCGGCCCGAAACATGCGACGCCAATCGCGGCGAGGTCGTGCCCGTGCGACGCCTCTCTGATGAAGGTAATCGCGTCCGGGATGGTCATGTCAGGCGTGCGTGTATCGAGGCGAACCCGCGCGATGATGTCGTGCGGGCTAGTCGCGACCGCGCAGACGAACTTGGTGCCTCCGCCCTCAATCGCCCCGTAGACGCGTGCCATTCGTGCCGCCCTCCGTCTTGGAGTGTAGTCCGACACGCCACCCCGCGCGCTTTGGGGCGCATTGCCTTAGCTGCCGCGCCACGCGCGACCGCAGCATCAAGCGCCCGAGGGCAAAGGCACGGCGCCGGTCACGGGGTCGGCGAGAGCGGTTGGGA
>CAYFLJ010000314.1:0-1956 GCA_964343985.1 uncultured Thermoflexus sp. | reverse complement strand
GAGTCGTTGTTACGACTGACCGCCGCGATGCAGGACCTTAAGGGATTGGCCGAGAAACAAGGCGCGGCGGCCGTTGCCGAGACCTCAAGTTTGATGGCGTTGACGCGATGGGTCGGCAAGGCGTCAATCGACGGCGACGGAATGCCCCCGCGAATCGATGACGCATCTGCGCGACGCGACGCATAGCCACCCGCTCTCGCACGAACGGTGATCGACGGCGCCGTCGCGTTACCCGTTGTCGCACTTACAACCCTCGCGGCGACGATGACGCTCGTTCTTGCACGGCCGCGGGGCCTGCCGGAAGCGGCGGGATCCATTATTGGAGCGGTCGTCGCCATTGGGTTCGGCGTGTCGGTTCGCGACGACGTCTTCGATGGCATCCGGAACACCGCTGGCATCCTTGCATTTCTCGTCGCGACGATGGCCCTCGCCGGTGTTGCAGAAGCGGCCGGCGTCTTTCGTTGGGCGGCCGGCATCGCGTTGATCTCGGCTCGAGGTAGGGGATGGCTTCTTTACGTCAACCTGTCCCTGCTCGGAGCCGTCGTCACCCTACTCCTCTCGCTCGACGTCACGGTAGTCGTCCTGACGCCCTTGGTGTGCGCACTTGTGATGCCGCTGCGTCTTGACGCGCGCCCCTTCGTGATTGCGTGCGCCTTCGTTGCCAACGTCGCTTCTCTCGCGTTGCCGGTCAGCAACCTTACGAACATGTTGATTTATGACTTGCTTGACATCTCATTTCTTGATTTTGTCCGTTATCTCGCGATGCCCAATCTGGCCGTCATTGTGGTGACGATTGGCGCGTTGCTCCTTCGATATCGCCACTCACTGCCGGGCGCAATCAGGGTCACGGCGCACGACTTTCATGTGCCGAGGTCGCCGTTCTTCCAATGGAGTGCCGTGATGCTTGCCCTCACGGTGGTTGGGCTTCTTGTTGCTGGGACTTTCGGGGTACCGTTCTGGCCGGTCGCCTGCGTTGGCGCTTCGGTTCTCGGTGGTGCCGCGGTTGCGCGTGGTTGGATGCCCGCCGCGTCGCTACTGAGGACGGTCGCGTGGGGACTACCGCCGTTTGTGGTCGCCATGCATGTGGTTTGCGCCGGCGTCGTTCGGGCGATGATGCCGTGGCTCTTGGCGCTACCCGACGCTGCGGGGGCGCTCGGTGGCCCGTGGCCCGTCGTCACGGCGATGCTTGCAGCCACCGTTGGGTCAAACGGTGTCAATAACCTGCCGATGGCTTTGGTGGTTGCGCAGTTGCTCGCAGGTGTCTCAGCCGATGCAGTCACCGCCGATGGTGCACCCCTGCGGACTGCGTTGGCGTTCGGTGCGCTGCTCGGAACAAATGTCGGGCCCAACTTCACCGTGACCGGTTCACTCGCGACCATGTTGTGCTTGGCAAGCGCACGCCGGGCGGGGCTGACGATCACGAATGGCGATGTGATGAGGGCAGGGTTGGTGGTAACGCCGCCGGCGCTCGTGATCGGCGCCGCACTCCTCTGGGTATCGCTCTAGCCGGTCTTGGTGGCCGCTCGGGACTTCCAGACGGCACGATTCGGCGGCGACCGATCCTGAAAGGGGTGAAATGGATTCTGGCTACCAAATCGATGACAACCCCGCGCGGATGGACATCGATGCGATTCACGCGTTCTTGGTCACGGCGTACTGGTCTATCGGGATATCACGTGAGGTTGTCACACGAGCAGTGACGAACTCGTACTGTGTCGGTGCATTCGATCCGCTTGGGAACCAAGTTGGACTCGTCCGGGTCGTGACCGATCACGCCACTTTTGCCTATCTCTGCGACGTGTATGTCCTCGAAGCGCACCGAGGCCGGGGACTATCGAAGCGCATGGTCGCCCATGCGATGGCGCGCCCCGATGTTGGGTTGCTCCGTCGGCTGATGCTCCTCACCGAGAACGCTCACGGCCTGTATGAGCGATTCGGGTTTCGGCGCGCGGCGAC
>CAYFLJ010000313.1:0-1962 GCA_964343985.1 uncultured Thermoflexus sp. | reverse complement strand
ACATGCCGGTCGCGAACGGCGAGACCGAGTGCACGCGTTGGCAGTTCAACGACAAACTATCGCGGCGCGCCGCCGACATCATCCTGCCGGACATCTGCCGTGCCGGAGGTATTTCGGAAGGGCGCAAAATTGCACTGATTGCCGACCTGCACAACGTGCGTTGGTGCGTCCACGCGAGTATCTCGACCCCGATTCACCTCGCGGCGGGGCTGCACCTCGCGGCGGCAACGCCAAACTTCCTCCTGTGCGAGTACCCGCAGGCGTTCCGCACCACCCCGCTCGCGAACGACTTGGTGGAGGTACCGCTCCGGCCAGTCGATGGGCATCTCGACGTAACGGAAGCACCCGGACTCGGGGTGACCTTTGTGCGCGACGCCATGCGCGCGATGACTCTGGATCCGATCGACTGGATCGCGTGACGCACCGTTCGGGCACGTAACGGCCCGAGACCACCTTGCGGTGACGAATTGCCGGCGGGAGGCGTACGGTTCGCTATCCATGGCGAACCTGCTAGACCCGTCGGTCCTCTTCTTCGTCGTCGGCCTCGCCGCCGGGCTTGTCCGATCAAACCTCATGATCCCGGATCCGGTCGGCCGATTCCTCTCGCTCTACCTGTTGATGGCCCTTGGCTTGAAGGGTGGCTTCGCCATCCATGCGACCGGTCTGGGCGGTGCTGTCTTGTCGGGACTCGGCGTCGCCGTGACGATGGCGGTCGTTGTGCCACTCGTGGCGTATCGCCTCCTGAACCACGTGGTCGGCCCGTTTGAGGCCGTCGGCATCGCCGCCGTCTACGGATCGGTAAGCGCGGTGACATTTACCGCCGCGACCCAATATCTCGATCAAGCAGGTTTGCCGTACGGCGGGCACATGGCCGCGGCGATGGCGCTGATGGAAAGCCCGGCCATCGTGATCGGTCTATTGCTTGCGGACCGGGTACGCCGCGCGCACGGCGACGCCTCCACAAACGGTGCCTCCGCCGGCGCGCGCCTACGCGAAGGCTTCCGGCACGCCTTGACCGACGGATCTCAGGTGGTGCTTATCGGCGCCATGTTGGTCGGCATCGTTTCCGGCCCCGCCGGACAGAAGGTGATGGCGCCGTTCTCTTCGGACATTTTCAAAGGCATGCTTGCCTTCTTCCTCCTTGACATGGGCACCGTCGCGGCGGGAAGCCTACGGACCGCCGCGTCGCAACCGAGATGGGCGGTCGCATACGCATTAGTGGCCCCGTGGGCGCACGCGCTCGCGACGGCCGTACTTTCGTGGTCGGTCGGCCTCGGCGTCGGCGACACCACACTCGCGATGGTGCTCGCGGCGAGTGCGTCGTACATTGCCGTGCCGGCGGCGCTTCGCCACGCCGTGCCGGAGGCGACTCCGGGGGTGTACATCGGCCTCTCACTCGGCGTCACCTTTCCGATGAACCTCGTAATTGGCATCCCTGTCTACACCGCAATCGCCCGCGCGATCACGCAGTAACCCCGACGTGCGGCGATATCCTGCCGGCCGTGACCACCATCGACCGCCCCGTCGGCATGACTGCCCGCGACTTGCTTCAACGACGCGTCGCCGCGCTGCCGACATTGCCCGCGCCACCGGCCGGCGCCGAACCGCTGGCCGAGTGGCAGACACATACGCGCGACGCCGTGGCACGCGTCCTCGGTGTCGGCGAGGAGTTGCGTGGGCACCCTGAGTCAGTCGCCTGGACGGTCACGTCGACGACGCCGTGCGATGGCTTCACCCGCCACCACGTTCGATACGACGGAACGCTCGGCGGAACTGGCACCGCGTATCTGCTCGTACCAGACCCGGCGCCATCAGTTGCGGTCGCGGGCATCGCTTGCCTGCACGGCCACGGCAACATGCTTGGCAAAGAACTCGTTTCCGGCGGCGGGCACGAAGGCGGCGCGGATGATTCGGAAGTGGCGACCGTCATCGCGCAATACGGCTACGACTTCGCGGCGCGCT
>CAYFLJ010000312.1:0-1989 GCA_964343985.1 uncultured Thermoflexus sp. | reverse complement strand
CCACCCATCCCGCCTCGGGATACATCCGGTCGTACAACCAAAAGCCTCGCGCCTCGTCGCCAAGCCATGTCTGGATGTTTGCTGTACGCGGCAAGAATTCGTTCGTCGATGCCGTACTACCCGGGTCTATCTTCTCGAGAGCGTCGAGTGCACGGTCATCAACCCGACGATCAATGACGTCGTCGGTAAACGTCCCGCGGTCAAGCGTCCCGAAATACGACATCGCCGCTCCGACAAGCACCACCCACGCCCACGTGCGCCAGCCGCCACGCGGCACGAGCGTCCCCGCCACCCCAGCAAACGTAATCGCCACCGCAAACGCCAGTGGCCCAAACATCCGGCTTGGCATCTGGATCAGTTGCAGGATGGTGAAGCGCTCCCACAGCGGAATCGCCCAGTCGAACTGTTGGACCCAGAGGAATAGCGCCATCCCGACGCCGAAGGCGACCGGCACCGTGGCAGGGTTGTTCGCCTCGCGACCTCGCTTTAGCCACGCACGACCCAAGTACGCAATCGCCGCCACCAAGACCACCGCCTGCCACAGGCCCAATCGTGATGGGCCGGTACTCATATGGGGGTACCCAAGATGGACGTCAATCGGGATCCCCTGCACGAACTCGCTCCGAGCCTGTTCGCCCCAGTTATCAGGGTGGTACCCCGGCCAAATCGTGAACCAGTTCCGAAAGTTCAGGGCACCGAGTTGGAGGCGCTCAGTCTGCACAAGGTGCGCATCTAGGACTGATGGGATCCAGAAGAACGCTGAGAGCGACACGCCAACAACCCCGGCCGCGACAACCCGCACGAACGCACGCCAGTCTGGGCGTCGCACGAACAGTGCCACCACCCACCCGCCGCCGATGACGACCGACAACACTGCCGAGACGCCATGCGTCAGCATGAGCAGCCCAACAATCGCCGCCGTTGCCCACCACCAACCGCGACGCCACCATGGTTGCGCGCTTGGCGACCACCCTTCGTGCAGCGCCACCAGCAGCCACGCCATCAACCCCAGTCCAGCCACGTGGGGGGCCGACCCAAAGACGTAGAGGTTCGGGATCAGCGCGTATGGCCCGTACGCCACGAGGCACGCCGTCAGCACCGCAACGGGCTTGTGGCGCGAGACCACGTACCCAAGCGCGTACGTCCCTGCGAACAGCACCAGTGCGAAGCCGGCACTGGCAACGGCGTACGCGTCGTAGATTGCGGTGTCACCCGGGAGGACGCGCGCCAACGCGGCGACGAGGACGTAGACCATCGGCGCGTAAAAGTTCAGCGTTGGGTAGCCGTACCCCCCGTACTGCTCTGGCGACCAGCGCGGGAACCACTCTCCACGATCCCACGCGCGCGACAGCAAGTACGCGCGCACCATGTGGTTCGCACCGTCGTACTCACGCCACACGTTGACCGTCGGATCGAACAACCTGATCCAAGCCGGCAGCGAAAGCGCAAGCAGTACCCCCAATGGCGCGAATGGCACAAGACGGTTCGGCGAAACGATTGAAGCCGCGCGAACAAAAAGCCGTTGCGAAAGGTCCACGGTCGCCTTCCCCCACCCCAATCCGGTTGCGCTGACGATTTCCCGCTACCTCTAGAGTGGACCTGCAACACGGCTTGGCGGTGGCGGGGCCGGTCGCGGAGACGTTACAGGTGGTACGCGCACCATGGACGACCGCACGCAGACCCATCACGATGCCAACATGACCAGATGGGCCGGCGTCGCCCTCACCCTCGTCACCCTCGCGGCGTTCGCCCTCCGATTAGCCCGCCTCGACGCCCTCGGCGACCTCGAGTTCGACGAGATTGTCAGCCTCCGCTACGCCATGCTTCCTCCCGCCGACCTCGTTGCCCGACTCGCCGGCGCCCTCTTCGAACATCCTCCCGGCTACTACGTCTCCCTCGGCGCGTGGCTCACCCTTGCCGAACCGGGCATCCGCGGCGACACCGACGGCATCGTCACCCGCAGCCTCTCAATCCTGCCCGGCACCCTCA
>CAYFLJ010000311.1:0-1992 GCA_964343985.1 uncultured Thermoflexus sp. | reverse complement strand
GGTCCCGGGCGGCGCGACGCATGCACTCACTGGGAGCGCCGGCGCCCTCGCCGGCACGTCTTCCCGTTCACCCCAAGCGGGTCGCGCGGTCCGACACTCGTGGGCGTCGCCTGCACACCTTCGTGGGCGTTAGCGTGCCGGAGCGGGCGAGACGCCCACGGTTCCGGACGCCGCGACGCGCACTCCCTGGGAGCGCCGGCGCCCTCGCCGGCCCGTCTTCCTTTTCGCGGCAAACCTGTCGTGCAGTCCGACACTGGTGGGCGTCGCCCGCACACCCTTGCGTCTCCAACGCCCCAGAGCGGGCGAGACGCCCGCAGTCCCGGGCGGCGCGACGCGTGCACTCACTGGGAGCGCCAGCTCTCTAAACAGCGAAGCCATACCGCACCACGGCCATCAAACCATCCGTCACCGGCCCGTCACGCGCCGACGCATTGCACGCCGGTCACATGCGCGTGCGTGGCGCTACGGTTTGGTGGGACTTCCGGGCGACGCGTGCCCCGGCCCCACGGAGGGCACGATGTTCAAGGCGATCGCACAATGGGTGCGCCGCTCGCCCGGAGAGGCGTTCGTCACCGGCCTCGTCGCAAGCGAAGCCTCGCGCCTCGTCTGGGGTATCTACCAAGCCGGGGCCCTCGCCACCGTGCGACCTAAGCGCCCAGACCCAAACCGCACCTACCCGTCGGTCTCGTTGATTGTGCCTGCACGAAACGAGGCGGCGAACATCGACTCCTGCCTCGCCGGCGCCATCGCACAGGACTACCCCGACCTCGAGATCATCTTCGTCGACGACCGCTCTACCGACGACACCGCGGCGCGTATCGAGGCCGTCGCCACCACCGACTCACGCGTCCGCCTCCTCCACGGCGTGCCGCTCCCCGAAGGGTGGGCCGGCAAGCCGTGGGCGTTGCACCAAGGCATCACCGCTTCGCGCGGCGAGTGGATCCTGCATATCGACGCCGACACTCGCCTGAATCCGGGTGCAATCACCGCCGTCGTCGACGCGGCGCGTGATGGGTGGTCCGCCGTCGACGACGACCCGGCGCCCGAAGGCGGCTACCCCGTCTTTTCGATCATGACCGGCCAGTCGTTACCCACGTGGTGGGAGAAAGTTCTGCAACCGGCCGTCTTGGGCGCAATCATGGAGGCACTGCCCCTCCGCCTCGTCAACTCACCCCGCGTGCCGTGGATTGCCCTTGCGAACGGCCAGTTCATCCTCGTGCGCCGCGACGCCTACGACCGCATCGGTGGGTACGCCGCGATCCGGCGCGAGATCGCCGAGGACGTGATGTTCGCGCGTCGCGCCAAGCGGATGGGTCTGCGCGTGCGCCTCGCCGCCGGGCAATCGCTTGCCACAACCCGCATGTACCGTACGCCGGCCGACCTGTGGGAGGGGTGGACCAAGAACCTGCACGTCGGGTCGCGCCTGATGCCCGGCCTTATCTTGCCTGGGCTTGCCTACCTCGCGACCGCCGTTCTGGCGCCATGGGTCCTCGTGATGATGGCCTCCCGCACGGCCAACCGTCTCACCGCCACCAAGATGCGGGCCGCCGCCGGTGCCCTTCTCGCCATCGCGTTCGCCCATCGGCGCGGGGTGGATCGCGCCCTCGGTGTGCCGTGGACGTACGCGTTTACCCAACCGGTCGGCGTGTTGGCGACCGTCGCGATGATGGCGGCGAGCCAGTTCCGGGTACGGTCGGGCCGAGGGGTGACGTGGAAGGGGCGTCGCTACGCCGGGTAGGCGGCGCGCTGTCCCCCACCATCAACTGGCCCCAGTGACCGCTAGCCTCGGCGATCGACGAGTTCGGGGCGGTCGGGATTGTGCTGCTGATAGCCGCCAAACCGGGCACGCGTCGTGCGCACCTCCGCCATCTGAGACTCGTTGGCCTGCACCGCCGACACCATCAGCATCCGCAGACGCTGATCGCGGAGATCAAGCGCGGCGACCGTCGCTTGCACGTCGTCGGGGATTGTCACACCGCCATTCGCGTTGAT
>CAYFLJ010000310.1:0-1993 GCA_964343985.1 uncultured Thermoflexus sp. | reverse complement strand
AACCCCAAGACGGCGATTTTCTTCTTGGCGTTCGTCCCACAATTTGTGGATCCGGCACGCGGGAACGTCGCGGCGCAGTTCTTCGCGCTTGGATCGCTCTTCGCGGGCATGGGGATCGTTACCGACGGCGCCTATGGGGTGTTGGCCGGGGCGCTTCGAGGATTGTTGGCGCGTCGACGTCAGGCCCAACGGCGCGCCCGGATCGCCACGGGTGGCCTCTACCTGGCGCTCGGGGTGTCCGCGGCCCTCGCGGAGGGACCGTCTGCGTGAACGAGAGACCGTCGGTCGTCCCGATGGTGTCGTACGAAGATACGGCCGCGATGGCGGATTGGCTGTGCCTCACCTTTGGCTTTGTCGAAGTCGTACGCCTGCACGATGCCGATGGCGCCGTCGCGCACGTGGAGTTACGTCACAACGGCGGTGCAATCTTCCTTGGGACACCTGGACCGACGTACCGAAGCCCGGCGTCGCATCGGCGGACATGTGCGACAGCAGATGCGTGGTTACGGGTTACGCACGTTGTCGATGGTGTGCTCGTACGTGTCGCAGATGTGGACGAACACTTTCGTCGAGTACGTGTGTTGGGGGCCACGATCTTGTCGGCACCTGAGGATGCCGGCCCGGGGCGTTTGTATCGTGCGGAAGACCCGGAAGGCCACCGCTGGATGTTCCTGCAGGACGACCACCGCTCCGAGTAGCACGCCGGTCAGATTCCGCCAACGGGATCAGGCACGCAGACCAAGCACGGGTGTGCAACGGCTTGGCCCACCAACGCTGTTACGCTTCCACCAATGGACTCGTACGTCGGCAAGGTCAACGCGCCCGAGTTTCCCGCGGGGTTGGCGTGGGTAAACACCGGTCAACCGCTGCGGCTTGCTGACCTTCGAGGCAAGCTTGTCTTGCTTGATTTCTGGACATACTGTTGAATTAATTGTTTGCACGTACTCCCGCAGTTGCGGGAGGTCGAAACCCGCCTCGCCGATCGCGTCGTCGTCATTGGGGTTCATTCGGCGAAGTTTCCGCAGGAACGCGGGACGGATGCTGTCGCGCAAGCGGTCCGGCGCCATCAGGTGATGCACCCGGTGGTCAACGACGCCGACTTCGCGGTGTGGCAGGCGTATGCGTGCCGTGCGTGGCCGACGCTCATGTTCATCGACCCGCAAGGGAAGGTGATCGGGCGTCACGAGGGAGAGTTCGAAGCAGGGCAATTGTTGCCGGTCCTCGAACGCATGCTCGACGAGTTCGAGGCGAAGGGTTGGATCGTGCGCGGCGTGCCGGACTTTGGGCCGACCGGCGCGGCGGCGCAGACGGTCGCGGGCGACGGACTCGCATTCCCCGGCAAGGTGCTTGTCGACGAACGGGGGCGCGGGCACATCACCATCGCAGACTCGAACCGAAACCGTCTGGTCGTCCTTGGCCTGTCGACGATGGGCGGCGCCGTGCATCATGTCGTCGGCGACGGAGTTGCCGGCCTCGTAGACGGCCCACCTGAGACCGCGCGCTTCCGGTGGCCCCAAGGGATGGCGCTCGACCCCCGAACGGGCGTGGTTTACGTCGCCGACACCGGGAATCACGCGATTCGGCGGATGTCTCCCGACGGTGGAGCGATCACGACAATCGCGGGTACCGGCAGGCAAGCGCGTACGCGGTCAAGGGGCGGAGACGGCCCGACGGTCGACCTATCGAGTCCGTGGGACCTTGCGTTCCTGCCGGATCCGAAGGCGCCGACCTTGCCGAACCGTGGACCGCACGAGGACCCGCACGACGACCGAGGCCTTCTCTTTATCGCGATGGCAGGCACACATCAGATATGGGTTCTCGATCTAGCGTCGGGGCGGGTCGTACCGTTCGCGGGATCTGGCAGTGAGGCCCTTGCCGACGGCACCTGCCCTGAGGCGGCGTTCGCACAACCGCAGGGGCTTGCGATCGACCCGGCAGGCAACCGCCTGTGGGTGGCAGATAGCGAAACGAGTGCGATCCGAGAGATTGACCT
>CAYFLJ010000309.1:0-1999 GCA_964343985.1 uncultured Thermoflexus sp. | reverse complement strand
TCCGCGCCGCAAGCAAGCGTGGCCGCGACGGCGGCGTCGACGGCTTGGGCCGCGATACGTATTTGGGCGGGCGTACCTGTCTGGACGGCGCTTCGCATCGTGCGTGCGTCAGAAGTTGCTACCTCCCCCTCAGCCCACACGATAGCGACCGCACCAGTCCGATGTGCCGCGACCTGTGCCATCGACGCCGCGGCGGCGTGTCCGATCCCCAGTTCAGGATCTACGCCAACCAAGGCTGCCAACTCAGCGATGGTCCCACGGATAACTGCAGGACGAGCTTCAGCCACAAACCTCCGCGCCTCGTTCCGACGCAGCGCCGACCGGTCGACGAGAGACGCGACGAGGACGACCGGCGGAGCCCCCCTGCGGGCACGAGACGAGGCCAAGGCTTGTCCCCACCGTGCGGTCATCGTCGACGCGGCGTCGACGACGACTGCACGACATCCGGGGACCAGAAATGACACTTCGTCCGCAACGGCAGAGGAAACGGCTTCCGCGCCGAGCGCGGCGAGCGCATCAGCTACGCCGTCAAGGTATCCACCGGCCAGCAGGACGACGGGCCGGTTCATCTGAACGCGACGCCACGCCTCGGCCGCCGTCGGGCGCCACACATCCGGCTTGGGTGCGTCTGCACGATTGTCGCGCCCATCGCGATCGTGCGTAGCTTCCCGAGGTTCGTCGCGAACGGAGACAGCGTGTTGATCCTGATCGCGAACATCAGTGTTGGACGGACCATCAGGCTCAGTTGGCGCGAGCGCATTCTCCTGCCAAGGGTTATCCGAACGTTCGTCAAAGGGCCGACTTGCGGAGCCGTCGGTGCGTGCTTCGGCCACACGTTTCGCGACTGCATCCTCACCGCCTACTGTGGTGTCCGCATCGTCCCGAACCGGCTGCCGAGCGTCCATCACCTCTCCTCATGCCCATGCGCCTCCAGAGGGCCTGTTTTTCTGACTCAACAAGCCGACGGGGTGCGGGGTTCCTCCGTGCGATTGTCTCTACACGTTTCAAAACGATGCGTGCGAGAAACGGACCGAGCGATTGCACGCAATCGAATGGGCTTTGAGACCGAGACCGCGGCCCCGACGTATCTGAACGAGGGATTGAAGTCGCTATATTTTCACGGCGAGGGCACAACGATGACCCGCGCCTTTGGAGACCGCCAATGGATTTAACCACCGCACACCCCCGGAGTCCACGCGCCACCATCGCTGGCTTGGCTATGGCCGCCCGCGCCGCAGACAAGGCGCGCGCTCACGCTGCGGGCACTCTCGGTGAGTACAACTACGATTGCCCGATGGACAACAAACTCTTCGCATTTGTCGGGACTGACGGCGAGGAGTTCCTCGCAGCGGTGATGAGCGCCAGCGACGACAGCGGTGTCGAACATCTGCTGCACGCAAAGCTTGCGGGCAAGTCTGCCGACGCGGTCGCGGAGTACAACCACTCGCTCATCGAACACCAGCCGCACGAAGGGACGGACGGCGTGAAGTGGTTCCTTGCCGGTCGGGAGAAGAACGGACGCGGGCGAACCGACATCTTCACGTGGACCGATCTCATTGACGTCGAGGAAGGGCGCGACGTCGCGCATCGAACCGATACGCCGGCCTGGGCGAAGGCGCACGCATAGCATTTGCCCCTCTTGGACCTCTGGAACGCTGTTGCCCCAACCCGCGTCGCGCGTTGGGGCTTTTATCTTGTCTGTAGCGGGTCACTACACCCAATCGGCCGAAAGCAGTAGCCAGAGACGCCTCGTCCCCCATTGCGACGGCGAACGGGGAAGGGCGAGAGTCCGCCTGAGGCCGTGGGTTCTAACCACTCGCTTGACGACGCTCGGATCATTCCCCAAGCTCGCTCTG
The DNA here is from genome assembly GCA_964343985.1 of uncultured Thermoflexus sp. Classification (GTDB taxonomy): domain Bacteria; phylum Chloroflexota; class UBA11872; order UBA12225; family UBA12225; genus CAILQO01. The sequence goes on along the minus strand of CAYFLJ010000309.1, from coordinate 143 downwards.
GGAATCACTGCGAGACGCTCCGGCACCCGCGCTGGGGCGACGACGCCCTCGTTATTCATGCACGCGTCAGCCGACTCTCCAAGCGAAGAACCGACGCCTGCCGAGACACTCTCGAACGTGCAAAGTTGAGCCACTCACCGCCT
>CAYFLJ010000308.1:0-2004 GCA_964343985.1 uncultured Thermoflexus sp. | reverse complement strand
GGTCCGGCGACTGACGTGTCCGGACCCAATCGAACATCAGTCATGGCGGGCACGCCGCCCGTGCGCGTCTGCCAACGCCGCAAACATCGTCGGACCGATCAACGCAACGACCATGACGGCAGGAATGACACCGACAACCAGAGCAAGTACGCCGAGTACCAACACAGGCCCTGCAAGAATCGCGATGCCGAACAGCGTCCACCCGTAGCCAGACGTACGACGCCAACTCTCGCGGGTCGCCTCGATCGGCCCGTACCCCTCATCCACAACGAGAAGCGTGACAAACGACAAGCGCAGGGCGACCACAATGCCGGGAATGATCAGAACGACAAAGGCCACCCCTACAAGGATCGACGTCACGATCTGGGCAACAACAACGTGAAGAAGTCCTCGACGATAGGGCGCGAAAATATCGTCGATCTCGGCTCGGCCAGACCGCACCGTCTGGAGATTGGCGAATTGGACACCGGCCCAAATCGGCCAAGTCCCGAACACCTGCCCGAGAAGCGACGCAACGCCCGACACGTAGCCCAGTCCCATGGCTGATGTGAGAAGCGCGCCAACGCCGTTGATTGCACCGGTGATCAGGCCTCCAATAATCGTGGCAATCAGGCCAACCACGAATAGCCCCCAGAACCGCTCACGCACCGTCGCCCAGGCATGGCCGTAAACGCCGAATACCGTCGGATTGATCGAAGTTTGGAGTGGCAGGCCAACCGGAGGCGGGCCGTACGACCCGCCGGCTCGCGAACCTCCACTTTCAAACTCGGGGGTTGACGACGATTGACCGACCGGTCGAGTCTGACTAGGACGGTGGTTGTCGTCCGGTCGCGGCGCCCATGTCGCGACATTTGATGGCAGTATCCGTTCGCTGGCGTCGACACCACGTTCCACACCGACAGGTCGCGCGCCTTCTGAGGACGCTACACGATCGGATGGATCCCCAGTCGCGACCGCAGGCGTCGCATCGGCAACCGCTGGCGTTTCGTCACGCGGGCCTTCCGTGCTAGCCGCTGCGCCCGACGGACCGACGGTTGGTGTGACTGCGCGCCCACACCGCGCGCAAAAGGCCGCACCGATGGGGAGGCGGTACGTGCAGTTTGAGCACGACGTTCCACGGTTCGCTTGACGCCCGCATGTCGGGCAGAAGACCGCTCCATCCGGCACGCGCGAACCGCAGTGGGTGCAGAACACCGTTCCCTCCACCCGTCGCGACTACCTCGACACCGCGTGCAGCGTCCGCGCAATTGCCTCTGTCGCAAGCGGGCCGCGCGCCGTCCAACGAATGGCGTCCTCAAGTTGCGCCACATCGGAGAAGCCCACGATCACCGTGCCAACACCAGGTGTTGACTGTGCAAGACGTAACGAGAGTTCGGCTGGCCCGTCAAGGCCAAGGGCTTCAGCAACCGAAGCAAGTCTGCGTGCACGCGCCAAGTCGGTGTCGTAGTCCTCGCCCGCGATGCCCCCGGGATGGCCGGCGTTCGCGTGACGGTCATCACGCGCAGCGAGAGCACCCGCCGCCAACGACCGAATGACAATCACGCCGACGTCGTGCGTGATCGCATCAGCAATCAGACCGGAGAAGTCGTGTCCGCCGGTCGGGGCGTGTCCGGCCCAACCGGCACTCGGGTTCAGGGCGTTCACCATCGCTTGGCCGGAAGCGTACGCTCCGGAACGCACAACCTCGCGCACCGCGTCCGTGTCACCGTTCGCCGTGATGCCGAGGTGCGTCGCGAGTCCCGCGTCACGCACGGCGTGAAAGCCGTCGAGGATTGGGCCAAGGACGTCTGCGGGCGTGACGCCCCGTCCGCGTTCTGAGGTGATCGAGGTGTGCAGTTGGATAAGCGACACGCGGTCAACTTGCAAGCGGCGTAGGCTTGCCTCGACCGAGAGGCGGATGGCGGTTGGGGCACCGCTCACCTCCAAAGGGTCAATGCGCACCTTCGTCCCGATGATCGCGCTATCGGGGACTCCGCCGATCTCGGAGAAGGCGCGCCCGAGGTT
>CAYFLJ010000307.1:0-2013 GCA_964343985.1 uncultured Thermoflexus sp. | reverse complement strand
CCCTCTGCGGCCTGATCAGCCGCTACAACGGCGAGGATCAGACGCCCCTCAACCTTGGCCCCCTGCTTGCCAACCGGGTGACCCTGCAAGGCTTCATCATCTCGGACCACCCGGAGGCCTTCCCGCCGTTCATCGCCGAGGTCGCTCCCCTCGTGCAATCGGGGCAGCTCCGGTATCGCGAGGACATTGTCGACGGCCTTGAGAACGCGCCGACCGCCTTTCTGCGCCTCTTCCGGGGCGAAAACTTCGGGAAGTTGGTCGTTCGCGTCGGGTGACCCCGTTGCCGCTTACTACCGGGCAGGGTGCAGCAGCGGCACGCGACAGAGGATGGTGTTGTCGAGTTTCAGGTCGCTCGACCACACCAGCTTCGCCGCCGAATCCCACCGGATCGCAAGGTAACCGTCTTTCACGCCGACCTCGGCCTCGGAGTACGTCACGGCTGATGGCCACGACGTTGCGTCGAAGGTCGGCGCCTTCCACCCCGCCGGCTCCTCGGTGATCGTCGCGCCACAGTCGGCAACCGTCGGTCCCTTCATCGTGGCGCATGCCGGTCGCAACGGGGCACGGTGGATCACCAGACAGCGCGTCCGGGCGTCGGTCACCGCCACAACGTTGCCGGTCTGGGTGTCGGTGACCTGCAGGATCACGCCGCCGTCGCCGATCTGCTGATTCGGCTTGCCGATGTACTCAAGGCCCGTGTCGTTCTCCTTGAAGTCCTTGGCCACGAGGTTCAGCACCATGGGACCATTGGCGTCAAAGAAGATCGTCTCGGCATTGAACGACCGTTCCGTCGTGATCGGCACGCGATCCTCGCCGACCAAGGTTTCGCCGACGTAGAGGGCAAACCAATTGTCGGCCCAGACGTCGGCGCGGTATCGGCCGGCGCCCACCGGAGACGGCGCGCTACCCCCAGTGAAAGGGACGGTGCACGCTTGCGCCACGACTGCCGACGCCCCCGCAAGCCAATCACGCCGCTTCATCGCGCTCGCGTCCAGACCAAACGGAAGGTTGCGCCGACCATTGTTGATCGGCGCAACCTGGCAACGAGTTGTGCCGTAGCCTAGCGGGGCATGTCGAGGATCACCTGCAACTCGTCGTTCAGCGCCTTGAGGTACGCCGGCGTCGGTTCACCTTGGTTCTCCCACACCTTGTTCACGGCATCGCCAAGAGCCTTGTTTATCTCCGGAATCTTGTAGTTCCCCGGGACCTGATACGTCTCGCCGAGTTCGTTTGCGTCGCGGTCAAGTTCCTGCAAGATTTTCGGGAACACCTCATGGTTGACAAATTTCGGGTCGGTGTAGACATCCGGACGCGCACCGGGCGTCGTCGAACCGGTCTTCTGCATCGCCAATGCAAGGCCGGTGTCTTTGTTCGTGAAAAACTGCAACACCTTCCATGCTTGGTCAGGGTTTGGCGAAGTGGCCGAAAGCTGCATCGCATCAGGCACCCAAATACCCCCGCGTCGCCCGGTTGGGCCTTTCGGCGCAAGGATGGCGCTGTACTCGTAGCCGAACTGCTTCGCCGCCGGATGAATCGCCGTCTTGACGTTGAAGTCAAGGTTCATCAACATGGCGGCCTTGCCTTCCACAAACAGCTTCTGGAAGTCCGCCTTTGGGTCGGCCACCTTGCGCCGGTGGAACGCATCGTAGAACCACGCGAACGCCGCCCCTGCCTCGGCGGACGATAACAACGCCTTCTTGGCGTCCTTGTCAAACAACTCTGCGTTCCAGCGTCGGAGCGTGCCGGTTAGCGTTCGGGAGTCTTTTGGAAGGGTCGTCGCGAGGCCCCATTGCGACCCATCGGGTTTTGTCAGCTTGACAGCGGCCTCCATCACGTCGGCCATCGTCGTGTTTGCATCCGGCACCTTGACGCCGGCCTGATCGAACAAGGTCTTGTTGTAGAAGAACGCAACCGCTGCCATTTTCCCCTTGAATGGCAACGAAATGACCTTGCCATCAAGGCGACCGGCCTCAATCGCCGCCGGGTACCACTGCTTCAGGTCGACCTTGTCGC
>CAYFLJ010000306.1:0-2018 GCA_964343985.1 uncultured Thermoflexus sp. | reverse complement strand
GTGAGTTTGAGGGCGTCGGCGGCCTGTGGGGCGTGCTTCGAGTCCTTCCACACGATGCTGGCCGCGGCCTCAGGCGAAGCGACCGAAAAGATCGCGTGTTCAAGCATGAGGAAGCGGTCGCCGACCCCAATTGCAAGCGCACCACCGCTGTTGCCTTCGCCGATAACCACGCAGACGATCGGGACGGGTAGCGTTGCGAGGGTCGCGAGGTTGGCGGCCAACGCCCACCCTTGGCCACGTTCTTCGTCGGCGAGGCCAGGTGAAGCGCCTGGGGTGTCCATCATGGTGACAACCGGTAGGCCAAACTTCGCGGCCATCTGGAAGAGGCGGTGGGCCTTGCGGTAGCCCTCTGGGTGCGGCGACCCGAAGTTGCGTTCGAGGCGTTCACGCGTTTCGCGCCCGCGCTGTTGCCCCACGATCATGACGGCACGCCCATTGATTCGGGCGGGGCCGCCGATAATGGCGCGGTCGTCGCCGAAGGCACGGTCGCCGTGGAACTCCACGAACTCGGTGAACATGCCGATGGCGTAGTCAAGCGATTGCGGACGATGCGGGTGGCGCGCGACCTGCACGGTCTGCCATGGCGTGAGCGACCGGTAGATTGCCTGCGTGCGCGTGGCGAGGTCAGCCTTGAGGCTTGCCCGCTGCCGTTCGAGGTCGGTGGTCGGTTCGGCGGCGTACTCGCGTTCGACCTCTTCGAGACGGGCACGAAGGTCGCCGACAGGCTTTTCGAAGTCGAGCAGCATCGTCATCGGAGCCCTTGCACCGCCGGCTGTGGAGCGGGCGTCGCAACGCCGTTGGTGGCGGTGCCAAACGCCCCGTGGGTAGCGGCGTGGAGGGTCGGCGCGGCGCCGTCGAGAAGGAGGCGGATGACGCGCGCAATTGCGGCCTTCTGGTCGCGACGCGCGATCACGAGGTCGACCATGCCGTGGGTCAGTTGGAACTCTGCGGTCTGGGCTCCGGCTGGCAACTTTTCACCGGTCGTCTGTTCGATGATGCGCGGGCCGGCAAAGCCGATGACGGCGCCGGGTTCGGCGACGATGCAGTCGCCGAGGGTGGCGAAGCTGGCGGTGACACCGCCAAGGGTTGGGTCGGTCAAGATCGAAATAAACGGCACTCGCGCCGCGGCTAACGCCTGGGCGGCGGCGGCGAGTTTTGCCATTTGGAGGAGGGCGACGACGCCTTCCTGCTGACGGGCACCGCCGGAGGCCGAGACGACAATCACGGCGCGATGTTCGGCGACGCCCAGTTCGAAGGCGCGGGCGACCTTCTCGCCGACGACGGCCCCAAGCGTCCCCGCAAAGTAGCCCATATCAAGGACTGCCAACACGACCGGAGTGCCGTCCACGGTGCCGCGGCCGTACGACGCAGCCTCATTCTGGCCGGAGTCGCGCGTTTCGGTGACGAGTTTTTCGGCGTAACTTTGCCGACCGGGCGGAGCAAAACCGAGGGGATCGGTAGCGCGAAGGTTGCCGTCGAGTTCCTGCCAAGAACCCTCGTCGAGGAGGAGGGTGACGCGGTCGGCAACGGTGAGGCGGGCATGGTAGCCACACTTCGCACAGACGCGATGCGCGGCCTCCCACTCACGGGCGTAGAGCATCTCGCGGCAGCGCCCGCAACGCACCCACAGTTCGGGGGCCGCCGCCTGCGCTGCTTCACCGGAAACGAGGGGCAGCGCCCGGCGGAAGAGGTTCCTCATTGGGACGCACCAGTATATCGGGGTCCCGGCGGCTTGACATCACGTGTGAGGCACGGTGCCCAGATTGTGACCACACCGTTCTTGGCACGTCGCCGTTCAGGTGGGGTCGGATTTTGAGACACCCCATATCGAGTCGCAATGTGGTAGCGTCGCGTGATGGCCATGCCCGCGCCTTCCACGATTGTCGGACTTGGCACACGCGAGTCCAATCTTGAGCGCCTGCGTCGCGAACGCTTCGACCTTTTGGTGGTCGGCGGGGGCATCACCGGCGCGGGCATGGCCATCACGCGACGCTACCACATTGCGACTCGATATGGGG
>CAYFLJ010000305.1:0-2026 GCA_964343985.1 uncultured Thermoflexus sp. | reverse complement strand
TCGCGTCGTAGTCCGTCATGGTTCCTGCACACGCGTTTGCACCGCCTGCCACTCCTTCGGCAAGCGGGGTTGGCGACTAGCCGCTTTGCACAGTGCTTCCTGACGTGATCGATGTGCCACTCGTGGAGGTCGATCCTCCCGTTTCCTGGACGGTGGCCGGCTCTCCCGGCACAAGGACCTGCAGGATGTCCGCAAGTGCGATCTCTTCGGTGCCGACGCGCAGGGTCGGGCTCCCGCCTGAGATCGATACTGCACGCACCTCGCCGGTGACGATGCCGTTGGCACCCCTCGCTTGGACTTGCTGGCCCAACATGCCGGTCGCTTGCGTCGCGGATTGCGCGGACGCCAACGTGCCCATGCTCTTGTTGACCTGCTGCATCTGTTCGAGGCTGTTGAACTGCGCCAACTGGGTGATGAACTCCTTGTCGTCCATAGGCTTCAAGGGGTCCTGGTTTCCCATCTGTGCAAGGAGCAACTTCATGAAGTCGTCCTTGCCGAGGCCGTTCGGGGTCCCGTCGAGCGACTGCTTGGCTTTTGCCGTGGCAGCCGAGACTGCCGCAGGAAGCCCGAGCTTCGCCCGCGTTGCATCGTCAAGCAACTTGGTGCTTGCCTTCGCCGAGGACCCGATTCCGGTCCCGTTGAGGTTCGCCGTGATTGGAGATGGCATCGTCACTCCTTGGGTCGATGAGTCGCGTGATGAAGGTGCCGCACCACTCATGAGTACTCAGTGAAGTGTTAAGAAGTACTCTTGGTGTATGCGAGATTTGAACGACCGATAAATTGCAGCAGGAAGAATGTGCGCCAAAATGGCCGTGGCCGTGATCGCGTCGCCGGGTCGTCCCGGACGCCCGCCTAGCCCTCAACCACCTCTGTCTGAACCACGGCGGCCGCTGCTGCCCGGCGCCCGCCATACGCGCCCAATCCGACACTCACCCTCGATTGGACGCCGAGCGCACGCGTGACACTCAACGCCGAGTCGTTCCCAACCACGCGCACGAAATCGCGCGAAGGCGGGGCAATCTCGGGTATTGCATCGCGGTCTACCGTCGTCGCTGGAACCTCGAAGGGTCGGCCATCTTGATCGAATTGCAACCGCCCAAAGAAGGTGGCGGCCCATTCACGCCCACCATCGCCGGTCCCCGCCTGCGCTTGGCCACCCGGTTCCCCGGACTGCTGTTGCGAAGACTGGTTCCCTTGTTGGTTGGCGTTACGCCCCGCCGTCTCATCTCGGTCACGCAAGCCCACATCCAACCGCTCCAACCGAAGGCCCGCATCAGAAAGTGACGCACGCAACTGCGGCAGGGCGGCCTCAAGGGCCTTTCGCGCTTCCGGCGACGCCGTGGTGAGGTCCACCCCGAGCGCGCCTTGACGCAACGTCAACCGAATCGAGAGCGGTCCGAGATTGTCAGGCGTCAATCGCAACGTGAACTGCTTCGCCTCGCCAACCCCGGTGAGTTTTGCCAAGCGGATCAGAACCGGCGACACCTGCCCGTCCAGATCAAAGACCGGGGACGTGGCTTGTGCCGTGGACGCGATACCTGGCGCTTCGGCATTCCGGATGCGTGCATCCGGCGCGATGCCGTTCGCGGCGATCGGTTGCGCACCCCCAGCCCCCGGGGCCGAAACCCCTTGAGCGGGCGCACCGCCAACCTCTTCGCCATCGGCAATCGTCGCCCCGCCGGATCCCGTGAGGGACGCCGACGCGGCCACCGCCGTGACCGATGGATCGACCGTTGCGTCGCCGGGAACATCCGCCGCTGCTGTCGCGGCTGCATCTCTCCCAAGGACCGCACCCGGGGACCCAACCTGCCCGACCTTACCTGCCGTTCGCGCAACGATCGGAACCACCGTCGCCACACCCGCCTCTGTCGCCGCGATCACCGGGCTACCCCCCACATCGGAGAGTGCCGGCGTATCGACAACCGCCACCGTGGCCGCAGCGGCCTCGGCGACGACCTCGCCCGGACCCGGCATTGCCGGACCGGTCCCGGGGACCTCAGCGGTGGTCGCCGTGGCCTCATCAGCC
>CAYFLJ010000304.1:0-2028 GCA_964343985.1 uncultured Thermoflexus sp. | reverse complement strand
CGCCCGTGCACGAATTGCCTCAATGACACGTTCCTTGCGGATTGCGCCAGGCGCCGGCGGTGGCGTCGATTCCTCGACGTCTGGGGTGGCGGCTGCCGTCGGTACCGGTGTGGCACGGGCGGGTGACGGCGCGGTGGCAGCCGGAGAGAGTGGGCGCAGCGGGATCGGTCGTACAGGTGCCGCCGGCGTGGTTGTCGCGACGGGCGCCGCTGGTCGGGCGGGCGCAACATTCGTTACGGAGACGCCAACGCCGCGGGCGATCAGCCAACCGGCGGCGTCGCGCATGTCGTCATCGAACGACTGGGCAGCGATGTCCCGCAGGCGCACGTAGGTGTCACCATCAACGGTGAGTGCGAGTGGACGCGTGAACCCTCGCCAACGTGCGCTGCTCAGTGGCAGGGTCATGCCGGCGTCTATCGCTTGAAAGCCGGCGTCGAGGGCCACTTGGGCGCGTTCGATGACCGAACCTTCACCCGCGCGAAGGCGTTCGAACGCAGGCGCAGGCACCCGACACGAGAGGACGCGCATGATGCCTCCGATTGGCGGCGTCGTGATCGGTGTCGGTGGCGACGCAGGCATGAGTGGGCCAGGGCCCCAGAGATTCTCGGGCAGTCGCAGCCACATGCTCGCAATGATTGGGTCGATGCCGAGTTCACGGGCGGCCTCTTCAGGAGTGCGCCCTTCGTTGCGAATCATCTCGCGTAGCCGTGGGATCTGACTGACGGCGGTGGATGGTTGGACCGGCGGAAGGGCACGAAGGTGCGTCGGAACGGCCCGCGCCGGCGCGACCGGCGCGTCGTCTTCGTGGCGGTCGGACTCTTCCTCCGCATCGCTATGGTCGACGTGGAACGCCGCCATCGGGCCGACCGACTCGCGGTCTGGGGTCTCGGCTGCGTTGTCATCGTCGGATGGGAAGACACCATCCTCGTCGTTCGTTGGGAAGACTCCGTCGTGGTCGTCGTCTGCGGCGAAAGGCGACACCATGCTTGCTCTCTCCTTGCGAGTGCGCCGATCCTTGGCGCGGCCTCGCGTGCCCGGGGTGCGGGCGAAACGTCTCTTGGCCTACAGAAGACGCGGTTGGATTGCGTTTGGGGACGGCGATGCGTCGCGGGCCTCACGGGCGCAGAAAACGGCTTCTGCGCAGTCGAGGCGTGCGCGTTCAAGCGCCTGCACAACGCCTTCAATCCAGCGTGACGTGTCTCCTTGCGCGGTCGTTTCGAGGTCGCGGGCCGCCTCCAAGGCTTGGTCAATCGCCTGTGCAGCGTGCTGCACGCGATTCGCCAAGCCAGAAGCACCAGTCGCCAGCTGCACGTTGCCCGTCGTCCTCGGTCGTATGGAGGTGCCTCGCCCCGGGCGCGTGCCCGTTGCGTTTTTGTTCTCGCCCCCTAGGAACGGTCCGGCACGGGGCATGTTGCGTGCGAGTGACGCAATCGTCCGTGGCAGAGTGCCGCGCGCAGGCAAACGGCGCGGCGGGGTTTAGGGTTCCGTGGCCGCGTGCCGCGACCTCGTCATGAATCCCGATCGCTTGGACAACGATCGATGGGTCGATGCGTATTGACTCATGGTTCGACGGGGGGTGTGGCGGGTGTCACCTGCTTGGTGCGTGGGGTGCGTTCCCGATCGGTCGCACACAGCAATCGCAGTTCGGCGATGACAGTCGCGCGCTTGCCGACTCTCGGGCGCTTACCGACTTTCAGGCAGGTATCGCTACGGCGTACGTCTTTTGCGCGGTTCGTCGCCAGTTTCGGGGGTATTCCGGCGCCGGGTTGGACCGACGCCCTGACGCCGCGATGCGTCTTGCATGCGGTGCGTCTTGCGTTCGTTACGGCGCAGACGGGTCGTCTGGGCTTGGGTGATTGACCGGCGAAGCGAGGTAGCGGCGGAAGTCGATGGCGAGTTCTACTGGGTCGGGGAGGAAGTACGGCGCCGGCTGGTTCTTCGGGCCGATGGCCACGCGGAGAAGCCACGGCCCGGGTCGGGCTTTGGCGTCGAGCATGGCGACGGCGAGTCCGGCGGCGGTGCGGACGT
>CAYFLJ010000303.1:0-2037 GCA_964343985.1 uncultured Thermoflexus sp. | reverse complement strand
TGCGCCGGCGTGGCTTATCTCAATCCTGCCGATGCTGTTCGTCGGCGCCGCATCCGCGAGGCGGCGCCTCTAGCCGCCCCGAGTGAACCGGCGTCGCCCGCCACCGTAGCACCGGGGTGCAGGCGCACGATCCTCAGACCCGAGCGTGTTCAAGTGTGGTCGCGCGTCGTCGTCGTGATTGTGGGAGTGGAGACTCCGGCCAGGCGATACGATGGGCGCCGCCGTACGGTCTGGGATCGGTCGGCGGGCGAGTACAACCTCCTACGGAGGCGCTTCGCTACGGATAACGAGTGAAGGGATCAAGGATGGCGCGCATCGGGGTGGTCGGCTTCGGCCGTCGCTTACAACACATGGTGAAAGTGACCGCGCGGCACGATCCCGACCTGCACGTCGTGGCGATCGTCGATCCGGCAACGGACGCTCTCCGCGTGGAGTTCCCCGATCTCCTCCACGGCGCGACGGCGTATCCAGACGTCGCGACCATGCTCGATTCCGCGAACCTCGACGGCGTGATGGTCGGCACCCGGTGCGACCTGCACACCCCCGTTGCAATCGAGGTCCTCGCCCGAAACCTGCCGCTCTTCCTCGAGAAGCCCGTCGCCATCAACTGGGACCAGTTCCACCAGCTTGCGGAAGCCCTGTCGCGCTCAACCAGCCCCACTGTCGTCGGCTTCCCCCTGCGCGTCTCGCCCCTGTGCGAACTCGCCGCCCGCATCGTCCGCTCAGGCGCACTCGGCACCCTTGCGCAGGTCCAAGCCGTGAACAACGTGCCGGCCTACTCCATCGGCTACTACATGGGGTGGATGCGCGACGAGTCGCAAACCGGCGGTCTGTGGATGCAGAAGGCCACGCACGACTTCGACTACCTGCTCTCCCTCCTCGGCGACGGCGCGCTTGCTGGCGCTCCATCAGGTGTCCTCGCCATGGAATCAAAGATGGTCTTCCGCGGCGACAACCCCGCAGGCCTGCACTGCATCGACTGTGAGATCAAGCGGACCTGCCCAGAGAGTCCGTACCGCCCTGGCAGTGCGCAGGCACGCTCGACAGGACGCACCCCCGCCTCGTTCATGTGCGCCTTCGCGACCGACACGGGCAACCACGACAGTGCAAGTGCCCTGATCCGCTTCGAGTCCGGCCTGCACGCCACCTACACCCAGAACTTCGTCACCCGACGTGGCGCCGCCGCTCGGGGCGCGACGGTCATCGGCCACGACGCCACACTCACCTTCGACTGGTACCGCGACGAGTTGGTGGTGCACCACCATCGGGACGGTCGCGTCGAACGCCACGCTTACGGCAAGGGTGACGAGGGTCACCACGGCGGCGACGACGAACTCGCCCGTGACTTCCTGCGCGTGATGGCACCCGGCGCAACGCCCGACACGTCACGGGCATCACTCGCAATCGGTCTTGCGAGCGCCCGCCTCTGCCTGCAGGCGCGCGACGCGGCCCAGACCGCCCCGTGACCGACCCGCCAGCTTCGCACCAGAGTGGTCGTTCCTGGACCGACGGAAGGATGCGCCCGTGACTGCCACCCAAGCACTTGCGCTGAACGACCCTCGCCTCGCGTGGGAGGGTGCCATCGACGTCGTGCACACCGCCGGCGGAACGCGACCGTGGCGGATGCCGTCGCACGAGATCGGCCTGTGGCACCCAGAACTCGTCATCCGTGCGTCAATGCCGGCGGGGGTGCGCATCCGCTTCGCCACCGACACGCGCACCATCGTCGGGACGGTCGCCGCGGATGCGGAGAGTAGCCCCATCGACGTGCTGTGCGATGGCCATCTGGTCGCCTCCATACCCGTCGCGGGGCAGCCGGGCTTCCGCGTCGATGGCTTGCCCACCGGCCGCAAGGTTGTGGAACTCTGGTTGCCCCAGTTCGGCCCGTTTGCCATCACGGGCCTCGAGGTCGATGCCAGCGCAAACGTCGAGTCCGCCCCAGATGCCCGCCCGCGATGGGTGACCTACGGCAGTTCGATCACCCAATGCCGCGCGGCGCCGTCGCCAACCGCCACGTGGCCGGCCATCGTTGCGCGG
>CAYFLJ010000302.1:0-2041 GCA_964343985.1 uncultured Thermoflexus sp. | reverse complement strand
TCCGGCTGATCGGCAGATGGCACAGCGATATCGGACTTGATCTCCGCAACCGGTAACGGCAGCGGCGCCACCGGTTCGGGTGGGTGTGTCGCGGCCGGCGTGGGAGCGGGCTGGAAGGCGTTGGCAGGCGGTTCTGGCTCGGCTGGCTTCAGCTCCGCAGCAGGTTCTGGCGGGGGCGCAACGGGCGCGCCGGGCGGCGGCGGTGGCATGACCGGAGGTGGCGGTGGTGCGACTGGAGGTGGTTCAGGCGCCGGAGCACCTCCCGATCCACTCCCGGACGTGTCGCCACCGGGGGCGGCGGCGGCATCAAGCCGTTGCCAGCGGGGTGTTTCCACGCGTCCTACTCCGACTTCTGAAAGCGCAACCCGCCGGAGAGCGGCGGGGGTGCGAACACTGAAACCACTCGTCGGCGCATTAGCCAGTACTGCCTCGAATGGCCGCCTTTGCGGTCACCTTGCGTCCGCTCGGGATCACAATCGCTGAGTCACGCGGGCCAATTAGGTAGTCATCCTTCGGGTTGATCCGAACCTGTCGTTGGCCACGGGCCTCTGCGAGGACGTCCTGCCCCGATTCCGCAAGCATGCGCTCAATAAAGGAACTCACCCAACCGGTTCCGGTACCCATGACGTCATTCACCGAGAGGCTTTCCGGGTCACTGATGATCCCGATGACCATCTCGGAACGCTCATTGCGGAACCACTCGCGCGTCTCTCGTAGCGTCTTGTTCCAAAGCTCACTCGGCACGACGTGCTTGCGCACCGCCTGAGGGCTTCCGGCGCCGAACAGTTGCCGTGCAGCGGAGCCGAGACCAGGTGCTCTCGACACGGCGACGATGTAGAACGGCTGACGGGTGTCACGAATTTCGATTTCGTTCGCGCCCGCGTTCTTGATGTACGACGAGCGGTCGGGCTTGATTACCTCGGCAACGATTGTGCCGTCCTTATTGATCTCACGGACCGCAATGATGTAGCGGAACGTACGGTCATCGGCTCCAGACACAGCCCCAGCGGCCTCGTCAGCAACGATGACGAGCGCCTTGGCGCCGGACACGCCTGCCGACTGCAGTACTTCTTTGTCCGCCGGAGAGCCTTGGATATGAAGGAACGTTGGGGCACTGAGAACGTGACCCATCTGATCCTTCGTCGCCATGCTGTCCTTCAGCTCATCGAGGCTCTTGGCAATCGCCTCGGAATCGCCGACGTTTACGAAGACGACCGGTGCAGCGATGCCCGCGGTCGCGATGATTGCCCGGGCAATCGCTGGGACGCCGCGATGCCAGCCGAGCACCAGATAGTGTTCGGTCCAGGCTCTTGGCTCGCGCTGAACGTACCGCTGGTCCATGCTGCCGATGCCCTCACGACTGGGCGCGTTTCAGACTTGCGCCTCGCACCCGCCATTCTACGTGGAAGGGGGCGCCGCACCTCCCACCTACGTAAGTCGGCCGCTTCCGGCCGCGCGGAACGGCCGCTATCATAGCGTTTACCAGTGCCGGGAACGCGTCTCGGTACGCGGAGGGGAGTATGCAGGTCGCGCAAACGCCAGCCGTGCCTAGCGGGCCGTCATGGGTCCGCGCATTCCTTGGCCTGTTCGGCTTCGGTCGCGAAGCGGTCGACGAGCCGGCGAAGGCGAAAGGTCCCGCGACACCTGCCGTGCCTACGGGAATCGCCGCGACAATCGCCCGCACGCAGAAAACCCTCGCAGACGTGGGCGAGGGCGTCACCTCTGTCTGGAACCTCGCCAACGACAACCGTCTCGCGCGGTACGTCATGATGATCGTCATCTTCACCGTCGGCCTCGGCTCACTCGTCTACACGGTGGAGCACTGGGTCGCCCCGACCGGCACAAGCGCCGAGGGCGAGGCCATTCAGATCACGTCACTTGAGAAGGGCCTCTGGTGGTCGATCGTGACGATGACCACCGTTGGGTACGGCGACCTCGTGCCCAAGACCACGCCCGGGCGCATCATCGGCTTCCTCACCATGCTCTCGGGCATGGCCCTCACCTCACTCGTTACCGCTGCGTTCTCGTCCCTGTTGGTTGC
>CAYFLJ010000301.1:0-2068 GCA_964343985.1 uncultured Thermoflexus sp. | reverse complement strand
GGATGGGCGGGGTCCTAGGCGAGACGCGCCGCACGACGACGACCGTCGCGGGACAATGTGCGCATGGCCACAAAACAAACGGCACGACGCGACGACGCGCCAGTCAGTGCCGTTGTCCTCGCGGCGGGGGCGTCGAGCCGTATGGGGTCGCTCAAGGCGTTGTTGGCGTGGAAGGGCACGTCGCTCGCGAACTACGTGGTTGGAGAGCTGCTTCAGGCGCCGATCGAACGCATCGTCGTGGTGACGGGCAATGGGGCGGACGAGGTCGTTGCGGCCATACCGAAGGACCCTCGCGTCACGTTGGTGCCGAATGACCGATGGGCAGACGGAAAGGCCGGTTCGATCGTGCGCGGGGTTGGTGCCGTGTCTGAGGGCCATCACCTCCTGATCGCGGCCATCGACCAACCGCGGCCAAACTCGCTCATCGCGAGTCTGATCTCGGCACATACCACTGGGCTTGCGGATGGCCGTGTCGCGACGGTCGCTGGCTATGACGGGAGGCGTGGCCATCCCATCATCTTCGTGCCAGAGATCCGCTTGGAATTGCTCGTGCTTGACGAGGCGACGGCTGGCATGCGCGCAGTTGTGACGCGTCATGCGGCACGCGTGCGCGTCGCGGACTTCGGAGACCCGGCAGCGCTTCTGAACCTGAACACTCCAGAGGAGTACGCCGCGGCGGCAACCGCCGAGTCAGAAGCCACCGTGCATCGTGCATCGCCGACTCCGTAGCGGCGCTCGGGCCGGATACGGACGGCTGGCGCCTAGGCGGGTAACGAGGGCACGGGCGATCCCCTTCGGCCCGTCGCTGCGCACACACTGGAGACGAGCGAGTTGGCAGGAGAGAGGTGCCCTGACGGGTACACTGACAGAGCCTTCCCGCCGCGCCTGTACGCGTCGTGTGCCGGCCCAATGACCCAACGACCTCGACATGGCCGGCCCACTTAGCGCCTTCCTTGGGCTCTTCTCCAAGGACATCGGGATTGACCTCGGCACCGCCAACACGCTGGTGTACGTGCGCCAAAAAGGGGTCGTCATCTCTGAACCGTCGGTTGTGGCGATGGACACGCGCACGAAACGTGTCCTGACGGTCGGTATTGAAGCGAAACGAATGGTTGGGCGGACGCCCGCGAATATCGTCGCGGTGCGCCCGCTTCGCGAGGGAGTTATCGCCGAGTACGAAATGGTGGAGCACATGCTCCGGTATTTCATCGGCAAGGTCCACGACCGCTTCCCGTTCATCCCGCGGCCGCGCGTCATCATCGGCGTGCCGTCGGGGGTGACAGAGGTCGAGAAGCGCGCGGTGCAGGACGCGGCGGTCAACGCGGGCGCGCGCGAGGCGTACCTCGTCGAGGAACCGATGGCGGCGGCGATTGGGGCCGGCCTGCCCGTCCACGAACCGGCCGGCAGCATGATCGTGGATATCGGTGGTGGCACCACCGAGGTCGCCATCATCTCGCTTGGCGGGGTCGTCCTTTCGCACTCCATCCGGATCGGCGGCGACAAGATCGACGAACAGATCTCCCTCTTCGCCCGCAACGAATATGGTCTTCTCATTGGCGAGCGTACCGCCGAGGAGACCAAGATGGTGATTGGTTCGGCGCACATCCTCGACTCACAAATCCGTGCATTGATGCGCGGACGCGATCTGAAGACGGGCCTCCCCAAAGAGGTTGAGGTGACCGACGACGCCATCCGGGCCGCGATTTCGAGCCCGGTCGATCAGATCGTCGATGCGGTGAAGCGATCGATTGAAGAGTGCCCGCCGGAGTTGTTGGCCGACATCATGGACTCGGGGATCATCCTCGCGGGCGGCGGTGCGATGCTGCGTGGCCTCGACGTGCGCCTCCAAGAAGAGACCCATATGCCAGTGCACATCGCCGATGACCCGTTGCAGTGCGTCGTGCGCGGGACGGGCGCGTGCCTAGAGAACCTTGAGGTCTACCGACAGGTGTTTGTCGCCGACCCGTACGCGCGGCTGCGGACGTAGGGCATCGCGACGGCGCCCCAATCTTGGGACGAGGCCCTCACGCATGCAGGTGCCTCTTCCACGTCCGTATGTCGCGGGGCG
>CAYFLJ010000300.1:0-2076 GCA_964343985.1 uncultured Thermoflexus sp. | reverse complement strand
TTTCCCGCCTCGATTGCGCCCTCAGCGACGACCACAATCGACGACTTCTGCCCGCTTCGCGCCCGCTTGACCAGTGAACTGACGACAGCCTGCATGTCGTACGGCATTTCGGGGATGAGAATGACATCGGCCCCACCGGCGATGCCGGCGTGCAGGGCGATCCATCCCGCATCCCGCCCCATCACCTCCACGATCATGACTCGGTGGTGACTGTCGGCGGTGGAGTGCAAGCGGTCAATGGCTTCGGTGGCGACCTGCAAGGCCGAATCGAAGCCGAAAGTGACATCGGTGACGAGTAAGTCGTTGTCGATCGTCTTTGGGACGCCAATCAGGTTGACGCCCAGACCCAGTAACTGGGCGGCGATCTTCATGCTGCCGTCGCCGCCGATCGTGACGACCGTCTCGATTTCGAGTTCCTGAAGGCGGTCGATGATCTCAGCGGAACGGTCGACGGTGCCCCCGCCTTCACGTGGCATGGCGAAGGGAGTCCCCCGATTGCTCGTGCCGAGGATCGTCCCACCTTCAGGAAGGATGCCTCGAACGGTGTCTTCGGTAAGCGGTCGGACCCGCGCGCCTCCTCGACCGAGCAGGCCGTCGAAGCCAGTCTCGATCCCGAACACTTCAATCCCGTACTCGCGGATCATGGTGATGGTGACCGCCCGAATAACGGCGTTTAAGCCCGGACAATCACCGCCCCCGGTCGAAACGGCCACACGTCGTGCCATTGATGCTCGCTCCAGTACCCGTCCGACCTTCACCCGCTTCTGTCATCGACGCAACTGGCCCGACGTTTTGCGCACCGACTGAATGGCGTCTCGAAGGACGCCACCAGGAACTTAATGCGATCACCTGCTAGGGCTCCCCTGAGAGGGGTCGGGATTGGGTCGGAGACTTCTCCGGGACACGCTTCGCTGGGTTGCGTGATCCGTGGCGCGCCGCCTCCGTTGGAGGTTGCACTCGGTACCGTGCGACCATGAGCGACTCGTTTCGGCGCAGCCTGCGGCTTAGAATACCGGTCATGTCACCTGATCCGGAAGCAATCATCGCAAGTGGGCTGCCTCACCTTCACGTGCCGATGCCGGCGAAGACGCGCGTGTATGCCGGCGGCGCGGTTGGCGTTCACCTGAGTTCGCAGATGTGCCGCGCGACGGCATCGACTTCGCCGGAGAACGCGCACGCGGTGGCGCACGACCCTGCACATGTCGCATCTGTGGTCAATGCGATCGAGTCAGTGGTTCGGGCAGTCGAGGCGGCGCCGAAACTTGTCGTTATCGGCTTGCCAGGCAATGTCGACGAGGCCAAAGGCACGGTGAACGCCGCGTCGAATCTTGGCCGCGAGTGGGACGGCGTGGTGCCATTGGCCCGCCTTGTTTCGGAGCGGCTGCAATGCACCGTTGAACTCCGGAACGACACCGATACGGCGATGCAAGGTGAGCGGCGCCGGGGCGCACTCGTGGCGTGCAACGACGGTGCCCTGATCACCCTTTCGACCGGCGTCGGCGTGTGCATCTTGCGGAACGGGATTCAGTTCCCAGCCGAACTGGGGCACAGCATCTCGCAGTTTGGGGGTCCGCCATGTCGTGGGCGCGCGCACGCGGGGTGCTATGAGACGTTCCTTGGCGGGTGGGCGCTGCCGGATCGGTACCGCGAACGGCACCCAGACTTCACGGGCACGCACCACTCAGACATCCCAGACGATCCCGAGTTTTGGGAGGAGTGCGGGCGTCGCCTCGGCGACCTCGTCTTGACGCTGTGTTTGAGTGGGCAACCGCTCGAAGCCGTCAGTTTCATCGGCTCGGTTTCGCTGGCGCGTCAACATCGGCTTCTGCCCGCCGTCCATGCGCGAGTGCATCAAGAAATTGCCCTGCTCGATGTCGTGCCGCGAAGCTTGCGTGTCACGCCACTTGGTGAGGCGACGTCGGTGCTTGGCGCCTTTTTGCTTGCGCGTGACCTCCTCTTTCCGTTCTTGGCAGCCTAAGCCACAAACCCTTCCCCCGTCGCAACGGAGAGGGGTTGGAGCGGTATAGCCCCCCTTCCCTCGTAGGGAAGGGGGGTTGGGGGGTTAGGCCCGTTCTC
>CAYFLJ010000299.1:0-2082 GCA_964343985.1 uncultured Thermoflexus sp. | reverse complement strand
CCTAATCGAGCCCCTACGGCGTACGACGGCCCGCAGACTCGCGGTCTCGTGCGCCCACGACGCTTGGATTCCGTCGGCGCGCCGCAAGCATCACCGGCATACGTATGTGCAGGCAAGCCTGCGACGACTTTTCGGTACGCCCGAGCCGCCCCCTCCCCGATACGATCATCGTGACGACCACTCGAGCGGTCGACTGCCGTTGCGGTCGATCACCGATGCGGTTAGCTATCTCACATGGAGGCGAGCGATGACGAGCGTTGGCGCTGGACCGGAAACTATCGGCGGCATCGTGCCCCCAATTTTGACCCCGTTGAACCCCGCCGGTGAAGTGGACCTCCGTTCGCTTGCCCGCCTCGTGCGCTACCTCGCCATCGGCGGCGTGGACGGTATCTGGGCGTGCGGCACCACTGGCGAATTTGCCTGCATCGATGCCGACGAACGTGAACACGTCATCGCGACGGTCATCGAGACGCTTGAAGGCAAACTACCGGTCATCGCAAATGTCTCTGACTGTAGTACCCGCCTCGCCATCGGCCACGGACGGCGTGCCGACGCTGCCGGCGCCGACGCCATCGCCGTCACGCCCCCGTACTACTACGGAAACAGCCAAGACGAACTGCTCGACATGTATCGGCGGGTCCGAGACGCCATCGACCTCCCGCTCTACATCTACAACATCCCGTCGACGGTCAAAACGCGGGTCGAGATTGACACGATTGTTCAGCTCGCAACGGAGGGCACCGTTGCAGGCATCAAAGACTCCCAGGGTGACCTCCCGTGGGCCCGCGAGCTTGCCGTTGCCATCGCGGCCACCGGCGCGCCTTTACGGATCTTCCTTGGATCGAAGGCAATGACCGAAGTCGGACTGATTTCGGGCATTCACGGGTGCATCCCCGGGATCGCGAACGTCGTGCCTCGCGCCTGCGTCGACGCATGGCACCAAACGTCACGAGGCAATATCGAGGAAGCACGTGTTGCTCAGTCGACGGTCGACGCCGCTATGGGCCTGCTTGAACTGACGAGTGGCGGGCGCCACGCACGCAGTTTCGGCGGGATGAAGGCTGCTCTCGCCGCCATCGGCGTCATCGCACACCCGACTCTTTCCGCGCCGCTGCATACGCCGACGTCGGACGAAGTAACGACGGTCGGTGCACGTGCGAGGGAGCTTGGGATCAGCGTCCGGCCATAACTACTGGCGCGCCGAGCGTCGACTCCGGCGCTGTCGCCCTCGATAGAGCCAACGGGCAGCGATCACAGTGCAGCGGTCGGCACGGCCCATCCCAGATGGCGATCAGGCCCTGTTGCGCCGCGGCGTTGCCCGCAACCAGACGTGGTGCCACACCGATTCGTGCCGCAACGCGCGCGATCACGGCGTTGCCGGAAAGGCTTGCGTGTGCCAGAAAAGCGGCGTCGGCCAACGCGACCCCAACTTCATCTCCGTCACGCATCGCCACGGCCCGAGCGAGCGGCAGCAGCACGTTCACGACCACGTCGCTCACGCGTGACCCCGCCGCAGCGTTTGGGTCAACGAGCGCCCGTAACCGCACAGTATTCGACCGGGGTAGGTGGTTGAACTGGCGCAAAGCGACTCGTACCGCTCGAACCATGCCGCCCTCTGGCCACACACGCGCAATCGACACCAGTTGGGCAAGGCGACGGCGCGGATGATTCGACGGGCGCACGCCGCTGAGCACCCACTGAACCGTCGCCCGGTTGTTTCGTGGGTTGAATGAACCGCTTCGCGTCGCGACGTACTGCATTGCATCGAATGCGGGGTCGTCTGGCCCGGAAGATCGCGCATCGCTGACTGGCATCGCACGAATCGCCGCGAGCGGCACCGCCTGCGCGCAACGACGCATCGGGCCTTCATTGCCGGCGTACCCAAGTGCCGCCGCGATTTCCTCGAATGCCAATTGCTCCACCGCGTCGGCGCCATTCAACGCGTCGTCTTGTTCCGGACGATCGGCAATCGCCGCCAGGCGCGTCGCAATCCGCGTCGCAGTCACTCGATACCGCGCCGCGCCTAGGGCCCGCAGCGTGTCGCGAACGATCCCCACGTCACGTGCATCAAGCCCATGACAT
>CAYFLJ010000298.1:0-2083 GCA_964343985.1 uncultured Thermoflexus sp. | reverse complement strand
AGGCCAATCGCTGAGACCTCAAGGCCGTTGGTGCCAAGGGTGCGTCGCTGCATCGAGTGCGTTCCTTTCGCGCCGACAGCGTTCACCTGACGCGGCGCCGAGGCTAATCGTGACAGGTTGCGACCGATGTTGGAGGGGGTCCCATCGCTTACGAGGCGAGGCGTCGCCCTGCAAAGACGGTGCCGATGATCGCAACGCCGAAGATGGCGGTGACAGGGTCGACCGTCTCGCCAAGGACTGGTACGGCGAACAGCATCCCGAGAATCGGTTGCACCAAGATGAGCTGACTAACCCGGACCGTCCCACCAACGGCGAGGCCGCGGTACCAGAGGATTCCACCTGCCCACATCGTGCCGACGCCAACGTAGCCGAGGCCCGTCCACGCCGCGATCGTGGCGGGGGCATCTGGCCACGTCAGGATTGCGAGGGGGATGGTTGCTGGCAAGGTCAGGGCGACCGACCAACTGGTGACCAGTTGGGCCGGCATGGTGTGCGCGAGGCGGGCGCCAAACACCGTGGCGAACGACGCAATGATGATCGCGCCGAAGAGAATCGCGTCTGCGAAACCGACATCGGCGCTAACCGTGCCGCCTCCATTTTTGGCAAAGGGGTATGCAACAACGAGCAGACTGCCGAGGATTGCCATTGCCCAGAAGCCGTTCGACTGCGACTGACGATTCACCCGTGCCGCCACGACCGCGGTGGCGAGCGGCGCAAAGCCAAGCATCGCCGAAACGTGTGTGGACTCGACATAGCGCAATGCAATCGACATGGCGAGCGGGAACGCGAACACACTTCCGCCGGCGACGATGGCGAGGGTCAGGCGATCAGACCGCGCCGGTAGCGGTGCCCGTGTTGCGACGAGGTATGCCACAGAAAGTGCACCGGCGACGACGGCACGCCCGAACGCGACGAACGCACCGGGAAGTTGGGGTGAGTCGACCCCGCCGGTCGCCAATCTGGTCATCGGGACGCCGAGAGCGAAGATTGCGACGGCGACCATTCCCATGATCAGGCCTTGCGTTGCGTCGGTCGGTACAAACCGGAAGTGCGCCGACACGGGCGTCGTGGTGCGGGTTACGGACATGCGCCGTCACCGTACCTTGTGCGAGAACGTGGGCTTCAACCGTACCTACTCAACGGTGCCTACGACCTTGATGCGAGGCGTCGCCCGACAAAGACGGTCGCCACGATTGCCAAGCCGAACGCAGCAGTAATGAGATCGAGCGTTTCCCCGAGTAACGGCACCGAAAATGCCATCCCAAGAATTGGCTGCACCAGTTGGACTTGGCTGACTCGCACTGTCCCACCGAGCGCGAGGCCTCGGTACCAGAAGAAGAAGCCGGCCCACATCGAGCCGACGGAGACGTACGCAAAGCCGAGCCATGCCCCGGTCGACGCCGACACCTCTGGCCAAGTCAGGAGCATGAGCGGCACAGTGACCGGCAGCGACGCAGCACAAGCCCAACAAATCACCTGTTCTGCCGTCATCTCTCGGGCAAGCCTCGCCCCGAAAACGTAGCCCGTTGATGCACAGGCGGTCGCAATGAGCAGGAGGAGGTCGGCGGCGCTGATTCCTGCCATCGATGCGCCCGCCTTCACCATCGGGAAGGCCATCACGAGCGCACTCCCGAATACGGCGACGGCCCAGAACGCGGCGGGTGGCCGTTGGCGGTTCACCCATGCGCCGATGACCGCCGTCCCAAGGGGTAGCGCACCGAGGATGGCGGAGCCATGGACCGACTCAACGTAGCGCATTGCCACGGACATGCCTAATGGGAAGCCAATGACGACGCCGCCGGCGACGATCGCAAGTGACCGCCACACGGTGCCGGTCGGCCATGGCGCGCGCGTCACGAGGAGGTAGGTGACGCTGAGAAGTCCGGCAACGACGGCCCGGCCAAAGGCGACGAAGGCGCCCGGCAGTTGCGGTTCGTCGGTTGAACCGGTCGCAAGGCGGGTCATTGGCAGGCTGAACGCGAAGATGACGACGCCGATGGCGCCAAGGATGAGGCCTCGGCGCGCGTCAGGCGCGGCGATGGCGTCGCGAGGCAAGGGTGCGGTCGCGGCGGTGGCGGTCATC
>CAYFLJ010000297.1:0-2090 GCA_964343985.1 uncultured Thermoflexus sp. | reverse complement strand
CCGTACTTCTATTCCACATACGAAGTCGAGAACGAGGCCATCGCCCCCGCCGGGCCAGGCGCGATTGTCGTCGGTTCCGGCCCGATCCGTATCGGGCAGGGCATCGAATTCGACTACTGTTCCGTCCACTCGGCATGGGCCTTGCGCGAGGCCGGGTGGGGAAGCGTGATGGTCAACTCCAACCCCGAGACGGTCAGCACCGACTTCGACACGAGCGACCGCCTCTACTTCGAGGCACTTGACGAAGAGAGCGTCCTGGAGGTGATCCGGAACGAGGCATCGACCTCGCGCGCCTCCGCCATTGGCACGGGCATCAATCCTGAACCAGTCGGCACGTTGCCTCCCGTGATCGCGCAATTCGGTGGCCAAACCGCGATTAACCTCGCCGCGCCACTCGCCCGCCACGGCGTACCAGTCATCGGTTCCTCGGTCGACACTATCGACCTCGCCGAGGACCGCCGGCGCTTCGAGCGGTTCCTCGACGGCCTCGGCATACCGCAGCCGCCCGGCACCGGCGTGACCTCCGCCGCCGACGCCGTGACGATCGCCAATCACATCGGCTACCCCGTACTGGTTCGACCAAGTTACGTCTTGGGTGGCCGCGCCATGGAGATCATCGACCGCGCCGCCGAACTCGAGCGATACCTGCGCGACGTCGTGACGCCGACCGAGGCCTCCCCCGTACTCATCGACAAATATCTGCAGGGCAAGGAAGTGGAGGTCGACGCCATCTGCGACGGCACCGACGTCCTGATCCCCGGAATCATGGAGCACATCGAGCGTGCCGGCGTCCACTCCGGCGACAGTTTTGCCGTCTACCCGGCGATCAACCTTTCTGAATCGCTTGTCGATCAGGTCGTCGAGTACACCACGCGGATCGCCATCGGTCTCGGGGTTCGCGGACTCGTCAACATCCAATATGTGATACATCAGGGGCAGGTCTACGTCATCGAAGTGAACCCGCGGTCGAGCCGCACCGTGCCGTTCCTCTCGAAAGTCACGCGCGTGCCGATGGTGCGCCTCGCAACCATGATCCAAATTGGTCGCACTCTCCGCGAAATGGGATACACCGGCGGCCTCTGGCCACGACAAAAACTGGTGGCCGTCAAAGCGCCGGTCTTCTCGATGAGCAAACTGGTCGGCGTGGACTCGTATCTTGGCCCGGAAATGAAGTCGACGGGCGAAGTGATGGGTATCGACCGCACGTTCGCGCCGGCCCTCTTCAAAGCAATGGTGGGTGCGGGGGTCATCCCGATGACGCCCATCGACAAGGACCACCCGCGCGGCGTATTGCTGTCGGTCGCAGACCGCGACAAAGATGAAGCGGTGCCGATCATCAAACAGTTTGCGGCGGCCGGTTACCGCCTCTTCGCGACCGCAGGGACGGCGCGACTCATCCGCACGCTTGGTCTGCCGGTCCGCGAAGTCGGCAAGATTGCGGACGGCGACCGGACGATTGTCGAGTTGATCCGCACCGCCGAGGTGAGTTTGGTGGTGAACACGACGAGCGGCGGGCGCGGCGTGCTGATGGACGGCTTCGACATCCGTCGCGCTGCCGTGGAGGCACGGATCCCCTGTTTGACCTCGCTAGATACCGCCGCGGCCCTCGCCGTATCGATCGCACACGGTGGCGCCGACTTCGAGGTCTTGCCGATCACGCAATACGGGGCACTGTCTCCCGCGTAGTCCTTCTCACGCCAATACTCGCCCTGCGTCCGATCCTCCGTAGCGCAGCGCCGTCGTAGGAGTTCTTGACAGACGCAGGTGACTGCACCCGGAGAGACGGCGCGCGGACTTCTCTCCGGCCTCGCACATATGTCCCCGGCGATAGCAGGTAGCCTTCGACCCATCGTGAACGGCTACGCCCTCGCCGCAATCGCCGTCCTCCTGTTCAGCACCTCCCCGGCGCTCACCCGTTTTGCCCCGGGGATCGGTCCGGTAGAGATCGCGTTCTGGCGCCTCTCGACTGGCGCGGTAGCCGTGGCGCTCTTCGCCGCGGTCACTCGCCACCGGATCGCGTGGCGCCAACTCTTCGCGCTTGAGTTCGTGGCGTACGGTGCCCTCGTCGCCGTCCACTTCGGGTCGTTCGT
>CAYFLJ010000296.1:0-2100 GCA_964343985.1 uncultured Thermoflexus sp. | reverse complement strand
GTGGTGGCGTTGCGCGCCTCGCGGATGCCGACGGAAACCCCACCGCGACGATCTCCGGAAGCGTCGGCCCAATCGGCGCCCACCTTCGCGTTGTCCGCGCCTTGCCCGATCAAGGCATCACCGACGACGACGCCTTCGCAATGGCCGCGACCACGCCCGCGCGCGTCCTCGGCCTCACGGACCGCGGGCACCTCGCCGTAGGCCTCCGTGCCGACATCGCTGCGTGGGACCCCGCGACCGGCACGTGCGTCGCAACCATCGTCGGCGGCGACGTCGTCTGGCGCGCGCCCTCATAGCACCTCGCAAACGAGGTCGAGAACAAACAAGGCCCCGAATCGCTCCGAGGCCCTATCGCTTCTTTGAGATCGCCCCCGCAGCCTATTGGGGTTCAAACGCCCACGTGAGATCGGTCGCCGGCAACTCCGCGGGTCGGCACAACCACGCCGTCGCGCCTGGGCAGTATTGCTGCCGGAAACGGCTACCCTGCGCTTGCGCCGCGAGGTCTACTGGCAGGTTCCGGCCAGTCACAATGCTCTTGAACCAGTCGGCAAGCAAGATGCCTTGCGTCGTCCCGCTTGTTCCGTCGAAGTGCATGATCCCTCGCTGGAACCGCTGATACACAAAGCTGCGGTTGTTCGGATCGGCCACCGGCCCACTCGTCGGGAAGCCCCAAACCTGCAAGTTCACTTGCGCGGCGAAGTTCGGGTCGACCTGCGGGTTCGTTCCGGGCACGCTGTTGATGAAGGTCCGGAAGAAGTTCACCGCCACACCCTGCAACACATCTGGCGCCACCATTTGCACATGGCTAAGAACTGCCAAGCCGTAATTCGCAGCGGATGGTCCGGGTGCGCCACCGGCAATCTGCGGGTCATGCGCGGGGAACGTCGAGAAGTTGATCTGGTTGTACGGCATCAGGTCGGGATCAAGCAGGTTCATGGTCTGAACCGGCCCGTTGGCACACTGTTGCATTAGGTGGCGCTGATAGAACTGCGTTTGGCACCCAAGGAATTGGAACGTGCGGGAGATGGGGTACCCAAACGTCTTCTCCATACCCATGGTGTTGAAATAGGCCCAGAACGCCTCGTTGTCGATGCGGAACGCCGTCTGCGCGAAATACCGGTCGTCGCGAATGCCGGGTGGCGCCGGGGCGACGGTCGGCGTGATCGTCGGCACGAGTGTCGCCGTCGCCGTCGGTGTCGACGTGACGGTTGGCGTCGGCGTCATGGTCTGGGTCGGTGTCGGCTGCGGCGTCGTCGGGGCCATGTTCGCGACGATGGCATCGACGTCGATAAAACCGTCGACCGACGGACCGCTTCGGGTGCCGGTCACCTCAATCTTGAGGGTATGCGGGCCGTCACCCAAACTTGAGTAGACAATCAACCAACCCGCTTGTTCCGACGGGTTGTAGAGATCAACGGTCTCGCGCCATACGTTGTCGACGAGGACCCGTGCGATGCCGCGATTCGGCCCACGCGTCGTCAACCACGACACCTGCCCACCGTTGAAGTTGAACTGCATAAAACCGCCGCCTTGGTTGGTGCGATGCACCGTTCCACCGCTTGCGTTCGCGAAGTTCAATACTTGCCACGGCCCGGCGTAGAGGATTGCCGCGTCGGTGTTTTCGAAGCGCATGGGTTCGGCCACGTACGCACCGACGATCATGAAACTGTCGACGTCAACAAAGGCGTTCGCCGACGCACCGTTGCGTTGCCCAGTGACCTCAACGCGGATGGTGTGCACCATCTCGCCGTTCATGCCACCCCACTCGCGGGTGTAGCCAAACTCTTCACCCGGGTTGTAAAGGTCAAAGGTGCCCTTATCTTCGTTGTCAACCCACACACGTGCGAAGCCACGATCAGGCCCCCGCGAGGTCACCCACTTCACATTTGGGCCGGGGAAGTTCAGGACCACCTGAGACCCCTGCACATTCGACCGGCGATACCCGCCACCAGACGCGCGCGTATCCGCCATCTGCGTCCATTGGCCGGAGTACAGGAGAAGCAGATCACTCTCCTCAAACCGGCCACCAGGACGCACGATCGCTGTGGGGGTGACCGTTACCTGTTGTCCGTGGGCATCCGGTACTTGGCCGACAAACCA
>CAYFLJ010000295.1:0-2106 GCA_964343985.1 uncultured Thermoflexus sp. | reverse complement strand
TCGGAGACGCCGGTGGTGACGATGACCTCCGAGACGGGGTCGTAGGTGGCGCCGTAACGTGTAGTGGTCTCGCGGGCGATGCGTTCGCGCAGTTCGATCAAGCCACGGTTTGAGGTGTACCCCGTCTTGCCGCGGTCGAGGGAGGCCTTCGCGGCGTCGATGACGTGGGCAGGCGTGACGAAGTCTGGTTCACCGACACCCAGTGAGATGACGTCCTGCATCGTCGCGGCGACATCGAAGAAGCGCCTGATACCACTTGGCGGAATCGCGGCGACGGCGCGGGACACGAAGTCGCGTGTTGCGCGCGTGGTGGCGATTGTCATGACGCCGCTCCGGCGAGAGTGAGCGGTGGGCGCTTCTGGTGCCACCCGGTTGCGTCCTCGTACGCCCACGCGGCGCGGAAGAGGGTGGCTTCGTCGAACGCCCGGCCAATGAGTTGTAGGCCGACCGGCAGGCCCTGACCATCGAAGCCACACGGGATGCTGATGCCCGGGAGGCCCGCGACGTTGACTGGGATCGTGCAGACGTCGGAGAGGTACATCGCCAATGGGTCGTCGACGCGCGCCCCGATGGGGAAGGCGACGGTGGGACTGACCGGTGAGGCGATGACATCGACGTCGTGGAAGGCGTTGTCGAAGTCGGCCTTGATGAGGGTGCGCACCTGTTGGGCCTTGCGGTAGTAGGCGTCGTAGTAGCCGGATGAGAGGGCGTAGGTGCCAAGCATGATGCGGCGCTTCGGTTCGGCGCCGAAGCCGCGTTCGCGCGCCGCATCCATGGCACGGTTCATGTCCGCTTCGTCGAGGGCGGCGAGGCCGAAGCGCGTGCCGTTGTAGCGGGCGAGGTTGGAACTCGCCTCGGCGGGCGCAATGATGTAGTACGTGGCGAGGCCGTGGGTGGAGTACGGCAGGCTTACCGGCTTGATGATCGCCCCGAGGCGCGCCAGTTCGTCGATGGCGGTGCGCACGAGACGTTCGACATCGGGTTCCATGCCGGCGACGAAGTACTCGGCCGGGACGCCGACGCGCAGGCCGCGCACGCCGTCGCGGATCGTCGCTCGGTAGTCGGGCACCTCGATGTTTGCGGTGGTGCCATCGAGTGGGTCGACACCGGCGATGGCGCGCAGGATCATCGCCGACCCTTCGACGCCGATCGAAAACGGGCCGACTTGATCGAGCGACGAGGCGAACGCCACGACGCCGTAGCGGGAGACGCGCCCGTAGGTCGGCTTCAGGCCCGCGACCGAGGTGAGGGCGGCGGGTTGGCGAATCGATCCCCCCGTGTCCGTGCCGAGGGAGAGCAGCGCCTGACCGGCCGACACCGCGGTGGCCGACCCGCCACTCGACCCGCCTGGGACGCGCGTCGGGTCCCACGGATTGCGGGTGACGTGGTAGCCCGAGTTCTCGGTGCTACTGCCCATCGCGAACTCGTCCATGTTCGCTTTGCCGACGAAGACGGCGCCCGCCTCGCGGAGGCGCGCGACCACGGTGGCGTCGTAAGGCGGGACAAACCCTTCGAGGATGCGGCTTCCGGCGGTGGTCTGGACGCCGCTCGTGCAGAACAGGTCTTTCAGGGCGACCGGGATGCCGGTGAGTTCCGGCGTCGATGCCGGGTCGCCTGCACCGAGGGCGGCGTCGGCGGCCTTCGCTTGGGCGAGGGCCTCATCCGCGGTGACGGTGATGAACGAACGGATGATCGGTTCGACCTGCGCGATGCGGTCGAGGACGGCGCGCGCCAGTTCCGTCGCCGAGATGTCGCGGCGGACAAGGAGGTCGCGCGCCTCGGGGGCGGTGAGCGATGTCAGGTCGTCAGGGATGGACACGTGGTCAGGTTCCTCGGCAAGGTGTTCGTGGAGGAGGGAATACGATCAGTGGTGATCTCCCGCGGTCTCCCGTGGAGGCGCCCCGCTAGTTGGGCGCGAAAGGGGCGAGTACCGGGCGCGGGTCAGGCGTCGAGGACAGCCTGAACGCGGAAGAAGCCGTCCTCTTGGCGCGGGGCATTGAGCAAGATGGCGTCGCGCGGTGCCGACGGGCGCGAAACGTCGTCTCGCATGACGTTTCGCAGGTCTTGGACCTGTGCCGTCGGAGAGACGCCGCTCGTGTCGAGGGC
>CAYFLJ010000294.1:174-2110 GCA_964343985.1 uncultured Thermoflexus sp. | reverse complement strand
CGCCTCGCGCCGCTACCGCGGCGGTGGTGCCTCGCCCTCTTCTTGCGCGGCGTACGCGTTGTGCAGGTGAATGCTTTCGTCGGCCTCGCACTCGGCGCGGAACCACCGCACGCGCGCATCGCCACGCAACCACACGACGGCGTCGCGCACCACGTCTTCCACGAACTTGGGGTTGAAGTACCCGCGTTCGGTGACGTACTTCTCGTCGGCGCGCTTCACCAAGGGGTAGATCTCGCAACTACCAAGCGTTTCGCCTGCCTCGATCATCTCCTGGAAGGTCATCGAAGCGCCTTCGACGAACCGCACCCGCAATCGCAGCCACGCGCGTTGGTTGTGTGCGCCCGCCACGCTGATCTCTTTGCTACATGGGCAGACGGTGGTGATCGGCACGTTCGCGGCGAGCGTCATGTCGATGTGGTCGTCGCCAGAGATTGTGGCCTCGACGCCGCAGGCGTAGCCCATCGTGCTGCGTTGCCCACTCACCGGCGCGGCCTTCTCCTTGAAGTAGGTGAAGGCGATGCCAAAGTGCGCACGCGACGCGTCAAGGCGCACCCGCGTGGCGCGCAACAGGTCGCCGACGACCGCCGGGGTGAGCGGCTGATCCTTCCACGTCTCAAGGACCTCAACGAGACGGGACATGTGTGTCCCCTTGAGGTCGGCCGGCAGATCGACGGCGAGATGCGCGATCGCCGTGGTGACCTGTGCGGCGCCGTCGTGGCCGGCGATGTGCCACGGCAACTCGACCCGACGGATACCGACCTGTTGAAGATCGACTTGCCGCTCGTCGGCACGGCTCTGAACGTCGTTCACCCTACCACCTGACCCACGAGCCAAGCAGAGGGCGTCGCCATAAAGGCGCAACCTCATCCGGAACGGCAATGCGGCCCGTGGGGGCATGGCGCGCAACCATGGGCGCCGGTCCGTTCTGCGTAAGACTAACGCGCGACATCGTGCAACCACGAGTCAACGTGGGTGACAAGGCGTCGCTGAGGCCTCGCGACCACCCGCCGATACGGAACCGAAACGCGGCCGCTGCCCGCCGCCACGTGGCGGC
This sequence comes from uncultured Thermoflexus sp., assembly GCA_964343985.1. Classification (GTDB taxonomy): domain Bacteria; phylum Chloroflexota; class UBA11872; order UBA12225; family UBA12225; genus CAILQO01. Next base: position 1,056 of record CAYFLJ010000294.1, on the reverse strand, counting down.
ACGACGTTGACACCGCGCGCACCCAACCCCGACCGTTCACACTCTGGTACACGCGTCCCGATCGTACGGGCGCCCCACTCGGAGCCCGTCATGCGGCCAGACCAGATCGTCATCCAAGGCGCGCGCGAACACAACCTCAAGAACGTCACCGTCACCATCCCGCGCGACCGCCTCGTCGTCCTGACCGGCGTCTCCGGGTCCGGCAAGTCGTCGCTGGCCTTCGACACCCTCTACGCTGAGGGGCAGCGTCGCTATGTCGAAAGTCTCTCCAGTTACGCACGGCAGTTTCTTGGGAACCAACAGAAGCCGGCGGTCGACTACATCGTCGGCCTCTCACCGGCCATTTCTATCGAACAGAAGTCGGCGAGCCGCAACCCACGATCCACCGTCGGCACCGTCACGGAGATTCACGACTACCTGCGCGTGTTGTACGCCCGCATTGGTGTGCCGCATTGCCCGTCGTGTGGGCGCAAGGTCGCCGCGCAGACGGCGGAGCAGATCGTCGACCAAGTGCTTGCGCAACCGCCGGGAAGCCAGTGGCTCATCTTGGCCCCGATGGCCCGGAACCGGAAGGGTGAGTTCCAAGACGTCTTTGCTCAGGCGCGTAAGGACGGCTTCGTGCGCGTGCGCGTCAACGGACAGGTCTTTGGCGTCGATTCTCCCCCGTCCCTCGATAAGAAGCGGAAGCACGTCATCGACATCGTCGTCGACCGCGTGCGTGTGCCGGAGGTCGGGCCGGACGGCACGGTGCCCGAGGATGCCATCGACCGGCAACGACTGACCGACTCGGTGGAGACGGCGTTGCGCGTCGGCGAGGGCACGATGGTCTTGGCGCCGATGACGTCGCCGGCACACCCCTCGGCCGACGTCGCGGGGGAGGGG
>CAYFLJ010000294.1:0-164 GCA_964343985.1 uncultured Thermoflexus sp. | reverse complement strand
GAAGCGGAAGCACGTCATCGACATCGTCGTCGACCGCGTGCGTGTGCCGGAGGCCGGGCCGGACGGCACGGTGCCCGAGGATGCCATCGACCGGCAACGCCTGACCGATTCGGTGGAGACGGCGTTGCGCGTCGGCGAGGGCACGATGGTCTTGGCGCCGATGA
>CAYFLJ010000293.1:0-2115 GCA_964343985.1 uncultured Thermoflexus sp. | reverse complement strand
GCGATCAATTGGAACCCGCCACCCCGCCCAACGGAGAGGCGACGTCTGTTGACATCTAGTTGCGTCACGCCGACACTGCCTTCGGTGGTCGCACCGAACCACCACCGTTCATGGCAAGGTTGCCGCCGTCCATCGGGATGATCGCGCCGGTGATCCACGGCGATGCGTCTGACGCCAGAAAGATCGACAGGCCCTTGATGTCCGACGGGTTGCCAAGGCGCCCGGCGGGGATGCCCATCAGGAAGCGGTCGCGCAGGGCCGGGTCGGCATCCATCCGGGCTTGCAGACCGGGATTGACGACCTGCGCCGGCAGGATTGCGTTGACACGCACGCCCCCACTCGCCCACTCCGTACTGAGTTCGCGCGTCATCTGAACGACAGCGCCCATACCCATCGAGTAGAAGGCGTGACCTCGTCCAAGCGCCGACACACTCGCAAGCGAACCGATGTTGATGATGCTGCCACGCCCTTGTGCGAGCATGCGGCGCCCAGCATTTTGACACATATAAAACTTACTCACGACAAGGCATTGGAGCGTGAACTGAAGGTCTTCGATCGTCGCGGTCTCAGGCGGACCCGCCTTGGCGTCGCCGGCGACGTTGCCAACGCAATCCACCCGGCCGAACTCGGCGTCGACGGTCTCCCACAACCGATCAATCTGCGAAAGGTCGGCGAGGTCGCACGTAAACGGCAGCGCCCGTCGCCCGAGGGCAGCGATGTCGGCGGCGGTCGCGGCGAGCCCTTCGACATTACGGTCGACGATCACCACGTCGGCGCCGGCCTCGGCCCATGCGGTGGCCATCGCCTTTCCCATCCCTTGGGCGGCGCCGGTCACCACGCCAACCCGGCCGGTCATGTCAAACATGTTCATCGGTGTATGTTTCCTTCGGCGAGTCCGTTCACTCAACACCTTCGGTAAGGGGAAACCGCGGCGCAACCTCTGGGTTGACTCGATGTTCTGGGAGGGGCCACTGCCCCATCGCTACCGCGGCGATATTGGCGATCGCCGCATCAACGGAGTCGATACCCGAGCGATTCGACCCGGCAGCGACGTGTGGGGAAAGTACGACGTTATCGAGTCCCATGAGCGGGTGAACGTTCGGCGGTCCACCATCCTCAAGCGGATCGAACGTCTCAAAGGTGTCGAGACCCGCTCCGGCGACGTGGCCTGCACGGATCGCATCGGCGAGCGCAACCTCATCGACGAGGGCACCCCGTGACGTATTCACGAGGAACGACCCGGAACGCATTCGAGCGATCGCCGCCGCGTCGATTAGGTGGTACGAGTCACGAGTGAGCGGCAAGTGCAGCGACACGAAGTCGGACTGGCGAAGCACGGTGTCGAAGTCCACCATCTGCACACCGAGCGCGTCGGCGGACGTTTGCGGCGCGGACATGTTCCGACGGGTCGCCACCACGCGCATTCCGAAGCCCCGCGCCCGGCGCGCCAAATGCTCGGCGCTCCGTCCAAAGCCGACGAGTCCCAACGTCGTGTGGCTCATGCGCGGGTTGGTAGCAGCCGCGCGCCTCGCGCCGGCATAGTCGCCGGCCTCAATCAGGCGTTGCGACAGGGGGAGTTTCCGCGCAAGCGACAAGATCATCGCCATCGCGTGGTCCGCTTGCTCCTCCACGCAGAAATACGGCGTGTTCATGACGACAATCCCGCGTTCGGTCGCGCGCGCGACATCGATCCGGTCGGTCCCGGCACCGAGTCGAGCAATGGCGCGGCAGCGACCATTCGCGTGCAGAGCATCGATGACCGGCGCAGGCATCTTGGTGCCAACGACACTCACAATGTCCGCATCACCGAGGTGCGGGATGATCTCGTCTGGTGTCGTCCCGCTCACCGTCGTGAAGGACCATCCGCGACGGGCAACTTGGGCGCGTTCATGGTCGCTCGGAGGGAAGATCGGTCCGGTCAACCGGACGACGTGAAGCGGTTCAGAATGGCGAATGTGCGCATCCACGGATGGGGCGGAGGTGCCCGCGCGAGGGGCGGGAGATTGAGGCAGCGCCATCGTTCGCCTAGCCCTTGGTGGCGCCGGCCGTGATGCCGCCGACGAACCGGTCCATGAAGAGGAAGTACAGGATCGCAACTGGCACCGATGCAAGCGT
>CAYFLJ010000292.1:0-2119 GCA_964343985.1 uncultured Thermoflexus sp. | reverse complement strand
CGATGGCCCTCCTGATGAGTGCAGACCGCGCGCAACACGTCGCGACGGTCATCCGGCCGGCGCTTTCGATGGGTGCGGTGGTTATCAGCGACCGGTATGCCGATTCCACGTACGCCTATCAGGGTTACGGCGAGGGTCTCGACCTTGCAGAGTTGCGACAGCTGACGAAACTGGCGACCGGCGGTCTTGAACCGGACTTGACGGTGCTCCTTGATCTAGAACCGGCGCTTGGCATCGCGCGGAAGCGTCACGCCCACCGCACTGGTCGGGCCGAACTTAACAGCATGGACGAGCGATCGCTGGAGTTCCACCGCCGCGTACGTGCCGGTTTCAAGGCACTTGCCCAGGCTGACCCAAATCGTTTTGTCGTGCTTGATGCGACGGGGCCGGCGGATTTGCTGTCGATGCGAATCTGGAAGGAAGTCGGGGTGATGATCGGCGTCCGCTAGGGCGTCGGTCCACCCCAAACCGGGGCACGGTCAGGACCCTTCGATCCATTCTTCGCCGTCGGTGAAGACCTCTTTCTTCCAGATCGGCACGACCTCTTTGACCCGGTCGATGACGTAGCGGCAGGCCTCAAACGACTCGCCTCGATGGGGAGAGGCGACCGCGATTACGATGCTTGCCTCGCCAAGCGGTACGACGCCGAGGCGGTGCACAATGGCGGCGCGTTGCTTCGGCCACTTGGCCGCCACCTCGTCGAGGATTTCCGCCATCTTCTTCTCGGCCATTGCCGGATAGGCGTCGTACTCGAGGTACCGAACGGTCCGGTTGCGGCTGTCTTCACGGACGATCCCGTGAAAGGTGCAGACCGCGCCGTCGGCGGGGGTCCAGACGGCGGCGACGAGTTCGTTCGCGTCGATTGGGTCGTGTGTGAGACGGCAAACGCGTGCCGGGCCGTCGGAACCGCCACTGACCGGTGGGATGAACGCCACCTCGTCACCGTCTGTAAGGACGGCGTCGTTGTCCGTGTATTCCTGATTGACGGACGGGCGAAAGACGGGGACGCCGGTGCCGAGGTCTGGACACTCGGCGACGAGGGCTGCCCAGATGTGGCCGACGGTCGTGCCGGGGGGCACGTGACGCGTCTCGGCGCGGCGGCCGAGGAGTTCACGCACGCGGGCGAAGTATCGAAGTTCGATGCGCAGGTCGGCCATACCGGAAGGGTACCCGCCGCCGCGCGTGGGATCGCCTTCGGGATACGTGCGCGATGAGACCGCGGCGGGGACACCGTGGTGTGCGCGGCGTTGCGCCACGCCCTCTCCCGAAAGAACTCTTCGGGAGAGGGGCTTCGGTGCTTACCAGTCGATGGCGCTGCCGTCTTCGGCGTACGCCTTCGGGTTCTGCCAATCGTGCCCGATTTTGTCGGCGATGGCTTCGTCGTCGATCTCGATGCCAAGGCCCGGTGCGGTTGGGAGCGGCAGGTACCCGTCGACGTGCTTATACGGCGTCTTGATGTACCCCTCGCCAGTGATGCGCCCGCCTTCTTGGGCGAGGAAGTTGGGGATGGCGGCGTCGAGGTGGATGCACGACGCGAGGGCGATTGGCCCAAGCGGGCAGTGTGGGGCGATCGCCGCGTAATAGGCCTCGGCCATGCCGGCGATCAGGCGCGTTTCGAGGATGCCGCCGGCGTGCGACAGGTCGGGTTGCAGGATGGAGGCCGCCCGCTTCTCAAGGAGTTCACGGAACCCCCACTTCGTAAAGAGGCGCTCACCCGTGGCGATCGGGATGCTCGTGGAGTGCGTGATGTCGGCGAGGACGTCGACGTTTTGGCACTGCACCGGCTCTTCGATGAAGAACGGGTGGTACGGCTCAAGTGCCTTGACCAGTCGCTTGGCGGTCTGCGGGGCGACGGCGCCGTGAAAGTCGATGGCGATGTCGATCTTTGGCCCGACGGCCTCGCGCATGGCCGCGAAGATGGCGACGACGTTGTCGGTGTGTTCGGCGGTTTCGATGACGCGCCCGTTGCCCCGGAGGCCGACGCCGGTCTTGATGCAGTTGAAGCCGTCGGCGACCGCATTGCGGATGCTCTGCGCCGCCGCTTCAGGCGTATTTCCTCCGGCGGTGCCGTACATCCGGATACGGTCACGCGTCGGGCCGCCAAGCAACTTATAGACGG
>CAYFLJ010000291.1:0-2120 GCA_964343985.1 uncultured Thermoflexus sp. | reverse complement strand
GACCTTGACGGATGTGCATACGGCACGTTCAGCATGTTCCACCTCGTCCTTGATCGTGGCCGACTGCACGCCGAGGGCGGCCCGATCTACGTCAAGGGTCGTGACCCGCGTGTGACGAAGTTGCGCAAGGCGATGATCGTGCAGGGGGTGGATCTTTTCAGCACCGGCGGCATGATCTCGGCGGTGCACTCTGAGGCCGATATCGACTTCACCATCGCCGCCTTTGCGCGGGCGATGAACGCCCTCGATCGAGACGGGACCCTCGCATGAGCAACGCGACTTCTACCGGCACGATTGAGTGGGTGCATGTCGTGGCGTCGAAGGGGGCACCGGCGATGCCAGTTGCCTTCGCGGAGGTGGTTACCAATCACGGCATCACCGGCGACTGGCGCGTTCGCGCGGGTTCGCGTCGACAGTTGACCCTCGTGGATGCCGACGTCCTTGACGACGTCGGACGCACCCTTGGGATCGAGGTTGCGCCCGGCGCTTCTCGGCGGCAGGTCACCGTGCGTGGAATGGACCTGAACGCGACGATTGGGCAATACGTCGCCGTTGGCGAGGTGGTTATTGACGTGACGTTAGCGTGTGACCCGTGCGAACAGATGGAGGTGGCTATCGGCCTTGGTGGGCGTGCCGCGCTTGAAGGCCGAGGCGGGATCTGCGGGCGCGTCGTGTCTGGTGGCACGATCCGCCCGGGCGACTCGGTGCGCATCGTGCCGCGTGCCTGAGGCCCCGGCGCGCCTTCACCCCATCGATGTCCCCTCGCCCGCGATGGCTGAGGGGACGTTCAGTTTTGGTGTGGGTCCAACCGCGGCGGGTTGACGGAACTCTACGCCGCGTTGACATTGGTCCCGTCGAGGCCGCATTGGGCCAGCGACACGACCCACAGGCGGCGCGCCGCGGAGAGGTCGCGCGCCGCCCCGCTTGTGAACGCCGGCTTGCGATTGGCGAAATATACGCCGGTCACGCCCTCCACCTCGGGCGACGACGCCAAGTAAATACTCGTCTGCGCCCCCGCTTCCGGCGACCGCGCGAACAGGCGTGCGACCTGCCACCCAACCTGCATGATCGGCGTGCGCTGACCGGTCATGCCGAAGTTGCTTGCCACGAAGCCCGGGTGCACAGCGTTCGCTGTCACTCGTGTTCCCTGCAACTGCCGCGCTAACTCGACCGTGAACAGAATGTTGGCGAGTTTTGACTGCCCATAGGCGCGCCATCCGGAGTAGCCACGCGCGCCTTGCAGGTCGTCGAAGTCCATGCGCCCCATCATGTGCGCCCCCGACGCGACCGTCACGATGCGTGCTGGTGCGGAGGCGACAAGCAGGTCCCGCAACTCATGCGTCAGGCGGAACGGGGCCAAATGGTTGAGCGCCCACGTCATCTCGACGCCATCGGCACTCACTTCGCGCGTGTCGAAAATCGCGCCGGCGTTGTTGACCAAGATGTCGAGGCGATCATGCGATGCGCGGAACGCCGCGGCGAGGCGAATCACCTCGGCTTGGATTGACATGTCGGCGACAAGGCCGGTAATCGCTGGGTTGCCAGTTTCGGCGACAAGTGATCGAACGACGTTGTCCGTGCGCCCTTGATCTCGGCCGGCGACGACAACGCTGGCGCCCATATTCGCGAGTCCTCGCGCCGTCTCGCGACCGATCCCTCGCGTGCCACCAGTAACGAGGCACACCTTGCCAAGCAGTGCAGTATTCATGGCTAAAGCATGACAGGTGTGGTGCGCGACTTCGCTGGCGCGGGTGCGTCCAGGTGAAGCCGGGTGCAGCGTGCTACAGAGTCGGCGTGCCAAGCCCGCCCTCGGCGACCGGCACCGCCTCGTCCTCGCCTGGCCATGGGGGCATCGTGATGCAGAGGAACCGCATTGGCGCGTCGTCGTTCGCCGCGAACTGGAATGCCCACCCGAGAGGGATCGCGAGTGAGTCGCCGGGTCCGACGTCAGCGATGGTCCCTGCGTCGGTTCCTGGGGCTTGCCGCCACACGCGCCCGTGGCCTTCGAGCACGTACCACGCCTCCTCAACGGTCCGGTGCCGAACTGGCCGCGATGTCTGACCGGCATGGATGGTGATTTCCACAATGCTTGCGCGCGTCGCACCGTGCGCCGCGGCCAG
>CAYFLJ010000290.1:0-2127 GCA_964343985.1 uncultured Thermoflexus sp. | reverse complement strand
ATCGGCCGCGCGATGGCGGTCGCCCTCGCGGGTGCTGGCGCGTCCATCGGCGCCATGGCACGCACGGCGTCCGACCTCGACGACCTCGTGGCGGAGATTGGGCCGGATCACGCCATCGCCATCGCGGGCGACGTGAACAAACGCGAGGACAACGAACGTGCCGTCGCCGAAACGGTCGCCCGCTTCGGCCACCTCGACATCTACGTGCCGGTCGCCGGCACGAACCGGCGCAAGAAGATCCTCGATATCACCGACGACGACTACGACGTGATTGTCGGCACGAACCTTCGCGCCGTCTACGCCGGGTGTCAAGCCGCCGTCCGCGCGATGATCCCCACCGACGGCGGCGCGCGAGACGTCTCCGGCAAGATCATCACCGTCGGCTCTCTCGCATCGGTGCAAGGGGTCGCGCCAGGCATGACCGCCTACGCCGCCTCCAAAGGCGGCGTCGCGCTTCTCACCAAGGCGTTGGCCGTCGAGTTGGCTCCCCACAACATCCAGGCCAACTGCATCGCCCCCGGCTTCATCCTCACCGACCTCAACCGCGCGTTCCTCAGCGCCGAACCGCGTAAGTCGTGGGTTCTGGGTCGCATCCCGGCCGGGCGGTTTGGCGCACCGATTGACTGCGCACCGACCGCGGTTTACCTCGCGGGTAGCGCCTCCGACTTTGTGACTGGGCAGGTAATCGCCGTCGACGGTGGCTTCCTCTCCGGCTCTGACTGGAACCAAAGCCAATGACCGCCACGCACCGCGGACTTTTCGCGATCCCACCCACGCCGTTCACCGACGATGGTGCTTTCGACGAAGCGTCGCTGCGACGCACACTTGCGTTCTGCCTTGAAGCCGGGACACACGGCATCGTGACGCCCGTGAACGCGAGTGAGTTCTCCACCCTCACCACCGAGGAACGCCACATCGTCGCTCGCGCCACCGTGGAAGAGATCGCCCGCGCCGGCAAGAAGGGGCAGGTCCCCGCCGTCATTGGCGTCTGCGCACCGACGACCGCGGAGGCCGTGGGCTACGCCCTTCAGGCCGCCGACACCGGCGCAGACGCGGTCATCACGATGCCGGCGTACGGTGAGGCGACCGATGAGAACTCCATCTTCGCGTTCTACGCCGCCGTTGCCGACGCCGTCGCGCCCGCCGGCATCCCTGTCTATATCCAGAACCATGAGAAGACCGGCGGCATTGGGCATCCAATGTCGGCCGAGTTCGTGACGCGCCTGTGCGTGGAGATTGGCCCGATCCAATACGTCAAAGAAGAGTCGTTCGGCACCGGCCCGAAGATCACGCACGTCCTCGCCCATGCAGGCGACGCTTGCCTCGGCATCATGGGCGGCAAGGCCGGACGGTATCTCTTCGATGAAGTCCGCCGCGGCGCCTGCGGCACGATGCCGGCATGCGAGAGTGCCGACGTCCACGCGCAGGTCTGGAACCTCATCGACGCCGGGCAACTCGACCGCGCGCGCGCCCTCTTCAACGACCTTTTGCCGCTCCTAAATATCGAAGCGGCGTTTGGCACGGCCGTCTACAAAGAGGTCTTGTACCGTCGGCGGATCATCACCTCGCCGGTCAAGCGTCTGCCAGGGCTGACTCTCGACGAAATCGACCATCAAGAACTGGACGTGATCCTCGACGCCTTGGCCCCGCACTTCACGGTGCGCACCCCCACGCGACGACCGTAACCGCTGGGGCCGGGTTGGCGGTAGGTGTAATCCGCCGCCAACCTCGGTATGCTTCTTCCAATGACGGCCGACCCCACCACGGCCTCGGCCGATCCCTCACCGACGTTCACGCAAGCGTCTGCGTCCGCTGCTTCCCCAATCGCAGACAATCCATGGCGCACGCTGGCAGTGATCGCCTCGACCGTTCTCGTACTCGACCAAGCGTCGAAAGCGGCGGTGGTTGCGAACTTGGCGCTTGGCGCCACGGTGCCGATTGTCCCAACACTTGACCTTCACCACACGATAAACCGCGGTATTGCGTTCGGATTGGCTCAGAACCTCGGCGATATCCATCTCCCAATCGCCTTCGCAGTGGTGTTGGTGCTCCTCGCCGTCTACAGGTCGCTCGTCGGGAGGGCTATGTGGATGCGCCTCGCCCTCGCCCTCCAAGTCGGCGGCGCCA
>CAYFLJ010000289.1:0-2130 GCA_964343985.1 uncultured Thermoflexus sp. | reverse complement strand
TCGATGCCTCGCACGACCTCGACGCCGCGCCAACAGATCACGCGCACGGCACCGCCGATCAAGAGCAGCGACCAATCGCCAACCGTGACCGGAATCGGGTCGGTAGATGTGTCATCGGTGCCGTGAACGATCATGGACATGCGGAATCCCCCGGGACCACGCACCTTAGCGTAGTTATTGCACGGTACGTGGCGTGCCGCCCCGCGTCAACCTGTCCCGAAGTACCGACACTCGTCGTTGCGTCGTTCCGGATCAGTTCACCGTTGTGTCAGGGAAGCGATAGGCCGCTAACTCCGGCGCGGTCCGCGAGTCCATCGGGCCGCCCCGGTTCCACCGCGCGTACTGCCACCCGCGCGCAACCACGCTGATCCGCTCGATCTCGTCGAACTCCTCCCAAGGCACCGTCGGCGCAGGGAAGCGTCGCCACCCATGTGCCTCGGACGAGTCAAGAGGCAGGTCATACCCGTCCGACGCAAACCGCGACTGGATCGCCCGGCGCAATCGCCCACGCGCCTCGGTCGCTTCGGGGGCCGACGACGTGGCGTGGTCGTCACACTCACGCCAGTCCGTCTCCACACCGTCACCGGACCCACGATGAGTCAGGTATTCCCGATCATCTGGCGCCGAGTAAACGTACTTCCACGCTTCATCCATCGCCAAGTACAAGCCAAGCCCACCTTCGGCCAACTGCCCGAAGAGGATTTCGCGCCCATGGACTGCACTGTCGCGCGCTATCGGCAGCAGGTCAATTCCGTCAACGTCGAGGCGATCATGCCCACCCGTCGCCGCGAGGATGGTCGGCACAACATCCGAAAGGCCAACAAGGTGGTCGCGCATCTCGCCCGCAGGGACGCAACCGGGCCACGACACGATGAACGGGATCCGACATGCAGGATCGTGATACCCGCGTTTTCCGAAAGCGTGGTGGTCGCCGAGGTACTCCCCATGATCGGCGACATACATCACAAGGGTGTCATCGCGCAGACCGAGACTCTCAAGCGTGTCGATGATCTGCCCGACCCAGTAGTCCACAAACGACACCGACGCGGCGTAGTAGGACCGCATCAACCGCACAAGATGGTCGTCCGGGCGAGTATCCGTCCACTTGAAGCGGTTTTGACGACGGTGATAGTGCGTGTGGCGGTCTAGTTCGTCCACACGTCGCGCCGGTAATGCAAAGTCCGTCGGTCGATAGAGGGTGTGCCACGGGACCGGTGGATCGAACGGCGGGTGGGGCTTGATGAAACTGGTCCAGCAGAAGAACGGGCGCCCGTCAGACGACCGTGCCCGCTCTTGCAGGTACTCAACGGTTCGCGCGCCAGTCCACGCCGTGGTGTGTCGCGACGCCGGTAACTGGCTCACTTGCGGGATGTAGTACATCTCGTGTCGGGCACCGTGCGGTTCCTCGACGTGTCCAAAGCCGGCATCAAGCAAATCCCGCAGGAACTCGTCCTCATCAGCCGACGCGGGAATCTCTTCCGAAAGCCACATCCGGTCAAGGCCGTGTGTCTCACGCACCGGCGTGAAGTGCATCTTCCCGATGGCTTGCCCGTGGTAGCCGCGCGCTGCGAGAAGGCCCGGCAACGTCGTCGTTCCCGGCGCGACGGCGTAGCCGTTGTCGACCACACCGGTTCGATGCGGAAGGCGACCGGTCAGAAGGATCGACCGGGCCGAGACGCAGACCGGCGACTCGGTATATCCCCGGCGGAAGCGCACTCCCGATGCGGCCAACCGATCAAGATTTGGCGTCTGCACAGGCCACGACGCACCCACTTGAGGTTGTGCGCACCCAAGGACATCCCCTCGGTGCTGATCCGCCATGATCAGGAGGACGTTCGGCGCGTTCGGCGATGGCATCGAGGCACTCCTGTAAGCGGCGGCGTAACCCGACGCCGTCTCACGGCGGCACAGGCACCGGAGCAATCTCCGGCGCTACTTACCCCTTCAACATCGCGTCGCCGCGCTCCTTCACGTCCTTCGCGACCTGTGCCGCCGGCGATTTGCCGGTCCAGAACTGCTCATTCAGGATTTTGGTTACGGCGTCTCGCTGTGCATCCGGCCACTTGGCATGAACGGGGTCGCGCACGACGTAGTCCTGCCCATCGCCGAACGCTTTCGTGCCCTTCGGCG
>CAYFLJ010000288.1:0-2131 GCA_964343985.1 uncultured Thermoflexus sp. | reverse complement strand
GCCGCGCGTCGCTCCGCCGCTTCGAGGCGCTTACGTGCCTCCGCCAAATCGGCAAGGACCGCATCGACGCGCCCCGGCAACTCGTCCGGTGTGGCACCCAACCGCCCAGACGCCTCCTCAAGCAGGTGCGCCTGATGATCCAGCCACGCTTCGGCGGCGGCGCCAGCGAGCGCCTCGATGCGCCGGATCCCCGACCCGGTACTTCCCTCCGACACGATTACGAACGGCCCGACCGACCCCGTGCGGCGCGCGTGGGTCCCCCCACACAACTCACGGCTCAGGATCGCGCCGTCGACTACCTCCGGACCAAGCAGCGGCCCGGGGGCCGGCACCGTGACGACGCGCGCCACGTCGCCGTACTTTTCATCGAAGAGTGCCATGGCACCAGACTTCAGCGCCTCGGCGGTCGGCATCTCGACCACGTCTACCGGCAGGTCGGCACGGATCGCAGCATTGACCCGCGCCTGCACCGCGCGACGTTCGGCAGCCGTCAGCGGTTGGCCGTGTGCGAAGTCAAAGCGCAAACGGTCGGGCGCAACGAGCGACCCGGATTGGTGGACATGTTCGCCCAACTCGGCGCGCAGGGCAGCGTGAAGCAAGTGCGTTGCCGTGTGGTGCGCCATCGTGCCGGCACGCGCCGCCTCGTCGACGGTCGCGCGCACGACGTCTCCCTCGGCGATTGTCCCCGCCGTGACGCGCCCGACGTGCACCACTGCGGCGGTGCCTTGCGGTGCTTGCGTCGTGGCGACGACGAACGTTCCCGATGGCCCGACAAGGGTCCCGCGGTCGCCAACCTGACCACCACGTTCGGCATAGAACGGTGTGCGGTCGAGGATTACCCACACGTCGTCGCTCGCGCCCTCGCCATCGGCGCCCGCCGAGACGCTCAGGGCACGTTCGCCCCCGGCGCGCACCGCGACGACCGTTGCCTCGGCGACGTCGAGCGACGCGTACCCCGCGAAGACCGTCTCGATCGCCGGCAGATCAAGTTCGGCGAGTTTCGTGAAGCGTGCCGAAGCGCGGCTACGTGCGCGCCCGGCCTCAAGTTCTGCCCGAAAGGCCACTTCGTCGATGGCGACGCCGCGGCCATCCGCGACTTCACGCGTCAACTCAAGGGGGAAGCCGTACGTGTCGTACAGACGGAACGCCGCCGCGCCGGACAACGCCGCCCCCGGTGCGAGGCGCGCGAGTTCGGCGTCGAGCAATTCTGTTCCCGCGGCGAGCGTCTCGGAGAAGCGCGCCTCTTCCTGCGTAACCACCTGCCGAACCGTCGCCGCGCGCTCAACCAGATTGGGGTACAGGCCACCAAAGCGCGCGATCGTCGCATCCACCAGAGCGCCAAGAAACGGCCCAACGTGCCCAAGCAAGCGGCCGTAGCGCACGGCGCGACGCAACAGCCGACGGGCAACGTACCCACGCGCCTCATTCGAAGGGAAGACCCCGTCCGAGACCATGAAGGTCACGCTTCGCACATGGTCAACGACAATGCGCAAACTCCGATCGGTCTCTGCGGTCACGCCATAGGTGACGCCAAGCGTCGCTTCGGCCGCCGCGACAATCGGGCGGAACAGGTCGGTCTCGTACGCCGACGGCACCTTCTGCAAATACGCCGCAATCCGTTCAAGGCCCGCGCCGGTGTCGATTCCGGTATGTTCGAGCGGACGTAACGACTTATCGACATCCTGATAAAACTGGTTGAAAACGAGGTTCCAGATCTCGACGAAGCGCCCGCACTCGTGGCCCGGCCCGCACTCGGCGTCCGGCGCACCCTGCGGGCATGCACCCATCGTGTCGATGTGCAACTCACTACAGGGGCCGCACGGGCCACTGTCGCCGGTCGGTCCCCAGAAGTTCTCGCGCGATCCGTCGGGCTTCCGGTTCAGGCCTCGGATGCGCGCCAACGGCATACCGGCGGCCTGCCAGAGTTCCACGGCCTCATCGTCTGGCGGGATGCCCGGTTCCCCAGACCACGTGGTGGCCCAGACGCGTTCTATCGGCAAGCCGAGTTCTTGAACCACAAACTCGTAGGCGTACGCAATCGCCTCTCGTTTGAAGTATCCGCCGCCGTGCGTCGCACCAAACGCAAAATTGCCGAGCATTTCAAAGAAGGTGTGATGGGTCGCGTCACCAA
>CAYFLJ010000287.1:0-2134 GCA_964343985.1 uncultured Thermoflexus sp. | reverse complement strand
ATCCTTGCCCGCCTTGCCGACGCACTCACCACCGCGAATGCACGACCCTCTCCCTGCGAACCAACCCCCCTCGACCTACCCGAATCGTCCAGACACGTACGCCGCGGTCCGTTCGTCTGCCGGACGTGCGAACAACTGCTCCGTCGGCGCCATCTCCACCAAGCGCCCGACCCGATCCTCCGCCGCGAGGAAGAACGCCGTCTCATCTGCCACACGTTGCGCTTGTTGCATGTTGTGTGTCACGATGACGATCGTGTAATCGCGCTTCAACTCAATGATCAACTGCTCGATTTTTGCCGTCGCAATCGGGTCAAGCGCCGAACACGGTTCGTCCATCAGCAACACGTCTGGCGAAATGGCCAACGCCCGAGCGATGCACAAGCGCTGTTGCTGTCCACCGGAGAGCGACGCCCCCGACGCGTTCAGTTTGTCTTTCACCTCGTCCCACAACGCCGCTTGGTCGAGGCACCGTTCAACCGTCTCGTCCACCTGCGACTTGGTCGGGTTGGCGACGAGCCGCAGCCCCGCCACGACGTTCTCTGCCACCGACATCGAGGGGAACGGGTTCGGCCGCTGAAAGACCATGCCGATGTGCCGCCGAACCTTCACGGCATCCACCGACGGCGCGTAGATGTCGTGGCCGTCAAGCAAGACCTGACCCGAGACACGGTTCACGCCGGCGCCAACCTCGTGCATGCGATTGAGGCACCGGATAAAGGTGCTCTTCCCACAACCGGATGGCCCAATGATCGCCGTCGCCGCCTTGGGGCGCACCGTCATGTTGACGCCCCCAACTGCCTGTCGTGCGCCGTACCAGACCGATAGGTTGATGACCTGCATCCAATGCCCCGGTAGCTCGGGGCCGTGCGGGACATGGTGGCGAACCGGCTCGGGGTGGGTAAGTGCCTCGACCTGAGAATGCGTGGCCGTCATAGATGTCTCCCGCCGCGTGGCGCCTAACGAACGCCGCCCCGCGTCGCGACGCGCGTGAGGATGCTCAACGACCCAACGATCACGATCAGCACAAGGGCCGCCCCCCATGCCTTCTCATGCCAGTCAGGGTATGGAGCAACCGCATAGTTGTAAAGTTGGATTGGGATGGCGCCGGTCGGCTTCCCCAAGTCCCAGTTGAAGAACTGGTTGCCAAGCGTCGTCAGCAAGAGGGGCGCCGTCTCACCCCCCGCACGCGCCACCGAAAGCACCACGCCGGTCACGATGCCGGCGCGCGCCGTGGGCAGAACCACGCCCAAGATGACTCGCCACTTCGGCACACCAAGCGCCAACCCGGCCTCACGTAGCGTGTGCGGTACGAGGTTCAGCACCGCCTCCACGGTGCGGATGATGATCGGCACCATGATGATCGCCAACGCCACCGCACCAGCAAGCCCTGAGAAGTTGCCGATCACGTTCCGTACAAGCGCCGCCCACACAAACACGCCCACCACGATGCTTGGCAAGCCGGCAACCAGATCAGACGCAAAGCGCACGCCCTCAACGACCGATCCCTTGCCGTACTCCACGAGGAAGATCGCGGCCCCGATCCCGATCGGCACCCCGAGCACGGCGGCCACAACCAAAAGCAGCAGGCTGCCCGCGATGGCCGGCGCAATCCCGCCGCCGACCTCGCCGTACGGCAACGGCCGTTCCGTGAAGAACGCAAGGTCGAGTGCCGGCGCGCCCTTCACCGCGACGTAGCCAAGGATGATCCAAAGCACCGAGACACCAAGAAAGGCCGCGACGCCGATCAGGCCGGCCATCGCCTGACTTCGGGTGCGACGACGCCGATAGCGCGAGTCGTCGGAGAACGGCAAGCCCGGCGCGACCGGATACGGCGAGGCGATCGCGGCACCGGTCACGCCCGTGCCCCCTGCGCCGCGTTCCGCGTGATGCTCCAGATCAGGAAGCGCGCGAAGAGGTTCACGAGTGCGGAGACGACTAGCAGGATCGCCGCCACCCCGACGACGGCACTGAAATACAACTCGTTGTCGGCCTCGTTGAACTGGTTCGCGATCGCCGACGCCATCGTGTACCCCGGCGTCAGCAGCGACCCAGTGATCTTGCGCGACGAGTTGCCGATGACCATCGTCACCGCCATCGTCTCGCCCAAGGCGCGCGCCAACCCAAGGATCGCCGC
>CAYFLJ010000286.1:0-2145 GCA_964343985.1 uncultured Thermoflexus sp. | reverse complement strand
CCGCGGTGAAGGCAGTTCTGGAAACGGTGGGGATTCCGGAGCGCGCGATCAAAACGAAACGAGTCGCACTCATCCCGACCTACGTGTACCCGCAAGCGAAGCCAGGCAAAACCGCCGAACCTCGCAAACTGGTCGGCTACGAAGCGTCCACCACGATAGACGTGACGATCACGGACTTGCCGGTCCTCGGCAAGTTGTTTGACGAGGTCGCGCGCGTCGGCGCGGTCGTGACCGACGCGCTGGAGTTCGCGCTTCAGGACCGTGAAGCGCACGAGTTAGCGGCGCTCACCCTCGCGGGGAAGCACGCCCGGGCGAATGCCGAGGCGGTCGCCGCCGGTCTCGGTGTCTCATTGGGCGCGCTTTCCGAGGCAGAAGCGTCCGTCGACGGGGTGCGCCCACGCGACACCCGCTGGGATTACGGCGCGGCTGCAAGCTTGCGAAGGCAAGCGTTTGAACCCCCGCCCACGCCGGTCTCGCCAGGCGAACTCACCGTCTCCGCACAGGTGCACGCGACATTTGATATCGCCGCCTAACAATTGGGTGGCGCTCCGGCTGAAACCAGAGCGCCACCCGCATCAACACCGACGCAGTGCTAGGGTGGAGGCGTAGGCACCGCACGGCGCGGGTGCCCGTAGCGGCGACGCCGTGGATGCCGGGAGGCCGGAGATGTCCGGATCGACCCGCAACCCTCGACCCGCCGTGGCATGGCGCTCGGCGGCTCTCGCTTCGCTTGCATATGGCGCCGGTTTCGGGTTCCTCGCGGCTGGCTTTCTCGGCGATCTCGCCGCCCAAGGACGCGCTGCCGAACCGCAATATCGAACCCTTCTCCAAGCACACGGGCGAGCGCAGGCGTTCGGCTTCGGCGAGTTGCTTGCAGTCGGCATCGCACTGCACTTCTTGCCGAAGTTGCGCCACGCGCCGCTCGCATGGCCCCGCCTCGCGAACGCGGCGATCGCTCTGGTCGCCACGGGGGTTGCGCTCCGACTTGGCCCGGCACTCGCCCTCTTGGCAGACGACCCCGCCGTGACCGAGACGGCGGCACTTGGAGCGGCGCTCGGCGCAATGCTGACCCTCGCCGGTACCACCGCCGCCGGGGCGGTTCTCGCACGCACCCACGTCACCGCGCCGACGCCGACAAGCGACGCGGCGATCACGCCGGTTATCCCGCTCGTCGGGTCAGCGTGGGCATCGTTGCTCGCTGCGCAGGCACTCGATGTTGTCGGGACGGTCGGTGCGTTGACGGCGTCGACGGCCGGTCTCGTCGGACCGACACTCGATGACGCCATCGTGTGGTTGGCAATCCCGGGGTGGTTCATCCCGCTCGCGATGGCGTTCGCCTCGCGGACGTTTCCGCTCTACCTCCGGACACGCCTCGCAACCGCGAGTGCGATGCGGAGTTGGCTCGGCGTCTTCGTGGTCGGCATGATCGTCGACCTCACCGGGCGGGCAGGGTTGGTCACCCCAACGATCGGTGCTGTTGGCCAAGTCTGTGAAGGTGTCGCATTCCTCGGGTGGCTCTACGCCCTCGGGGTCTGGCGCCCACGCCCACCATTGCCGGGCAGGATTGCCGACCCATACGTGCGCCGCGCCGAGGCGATTACGGGCACCGCCAGTGAGGTCGCGATCTTGGTTGCCTGCACATGGCTTGCGGTCGCGGGGTCGATGCTCGCGGTCGGTGGCGCGGCGTCGCTCTCGGGCTTCGGTCCAGAGACCTCACGTGACACCGTGCGTCACGCCATAGGCGCCGGCGTGATGGTGCCGCTGATCGTCGGGATGGCGATCCGGTTACTGCCCGGCTTCGCCGGAGATCGACCGGACATGATCGGGCGTACGTCTGCATGGGTGGCGTCAATCGCGGCCGTTGGGGCAAGTGTGCTCCGCGCCGGCCCGGCGACGGTCGCGTGGCTCGACGCAAGCGGTATCCCTCTCGGCTACCCCACCACGGGCGCGACGTGGCTAGTGCCGGCAGCATTGGTTGGCGCACTCGCGATTGGTGCGTTGTGGTGGTCGCTGCGCCGTAGCCTCGGTTGGTAGCGCAGGCTCTGTCACGCACGCGTCGAAAGAACGTGGGAGGCAAGCCCCCGTTCCCCGAAGCCACGTTTGAAGACCCCCTCCCCCCGCCAGCCGAGAGGCGGGCAAGGATGC
>CAYFLJ010000285.1:0-2155 GCA_964343985.1 uncultured Thermoflexus sp. | reverse complement strand
AGTTCGAAGACGCATTCGTCGATCTATCGGCCGGCGTCAGACTCGCCCGTTTTCATCTCGACTCAGGCCATCCAACATGGACGTTCGACGTCGATGGACGGGGCGTACTGGAGCGCCAAATCTGGATGGAGGATGGACGCACTGCGACCTACATTCGGTACTCGTGGACGGGTCACACCGCTTGTACGCTCGTGTTGCGACCACTCGCCACCTCGCGTGATTTCCACCATGAGTGGCGTGGCGACGCCAACTGGGCCTTCGATATCCAGCATATCGACCACATGCAGGTTGGCGGCTTGCAGGTGCGCGCCCACCGCCATTCGCCGATTTGGCACCTCCTCGTCGACCCGCCGGCAGGTGTCCACTGGCATTGGGACTTTGACCAGACGCACTGGTGGTGGAACTTTCGCCATCGGGAGGAACACGCGCGCGGTTTCGACAGCATTGAGGACCTCTATTGCCTCGGAGCGATCTCGGTCGCACTCCAACCGGGGCAAGCCGTAACGATTGGCGCGTCACTTGCGGAGGATGGTCCGGTGACTGCCGCGCGCCTTGAGACTGGTCGTCGCGCCTCGACCCAACGGTCCGCGGAAAGCACACCGCAATCGGTGACGTCGCAGACCGCCGTATCGGAACGGGTTACGCAGGCCCTCCGTGACGCCGCGGCGTCATTTCTCGTACGTCGTGAGGAGCCAGACAGCGATCAAACCGGCCCGTCGTCCGCGGGGTGGACCGTCCTCGCCGGTTACCACTGGTTTGGCGACTGGGGGCGCGACACGTTTATCGCACTGCCGGGGCTTGCCCGCCTGACCGGACGCCACGACATTGCGCGCGAGGTGCTCCGGTCGTGGGCGCGAGTTGTCAATCGAGGGATGGTGCCGAACCGGTTCCCAGACAGTGGGGCACCGCTTGGCGAGGGTGACTTCAACACGATCGATGCCACCCTGTGGTTCATCCGTGCACTCGGCGAGGTTGACGCCTTGGGCGTCGTCCCTCGTGGCGCAGAGCTCTCGAGGGAGCTTTGGCCAACGGTCGTGTCGATCATCGACGCGCATCTGCAAGGGACGCGGCACGGGATTGGCGTCGACCCGGGCGACGGGCTGTTACGAACGACCGACGGGCAACTCACTTGGATGGACGCACGGGTGGAAGGGCAAGATCAGACACCACGCGCCGGTAAGCCGGTTGAGGTGAATGCCCTGTGGATCCATGCGCTCGACCGTGCGGTTGTCTGGGCGCGAGCCTGCGGCGACGCTGCGTCCGCCTCGCGATACGCGACCGCCAGAGACCGAGCGGTCCACGCATTCTCCACCCGGTTTTGGTGGCCGGGTGACGGCGTGGCCGGGCACGGAATCTCGGGCACCGCTGGGTATCTCTATGACGTCATCGATGGACCGGCCGGCGACGATGCGTCGCTGCGCCCGAATCAGGTCGTTGCGGCGGCGCTCGCCACTACGCCACTAACCGTCGCGCAGCGTGCGGCGATTGTCGACGTCGCGAAGACGCATTTGCTTACTCCACGCGGGTTGCGCACCCTCTCGCCAGCGGACCCTCGGTATCGCGGCGAGTGCGTCGGCAATGCCGCGTCACGTGACGCTGCCTATCATCAGGGCACCGTCTGGGCGTGGCTGCTTGGCCCGATGGTCGACGCGCTTCTCCTTGCCGGGGCGGATCGAGCCGCCGCGCATGCGGTGGTCGAACCGATGCGCGATCACGTGTGGCGCGAGGCATGTGTCGGCACGATCAGCGAGATTTTCGACGGCAACATCCCGTTCCAAGCGCGTGGCGCCGTCTCTCAAGCGTGGAGTGTCGCCGAGGTTGGCCGCGCGTGGCTCCTGACGGCTCCGAGTTCGGGGCCGCGCCTCACCTGACGTCGTTGCATTCGTCCGGGCTGCGGTATCGAGAAGGCGGCACCGACGTGCAGCCAAGCCGCCGTGGTCGAGACTTAGCTGTTGTTCACATCCTTTTCTAAGGGTGACGCGAGTTTGGGCGAGGTTGCGGTCTGTAATGGCGCGCCGACGCGCGAAGGTGAAGACGGCCACGCGAGGCACGTCGAGCGTATTCGCCCCCGTCAAGGGTAAAGGCGCCCGACTCGGCCCCGAAACGCTGAAAGGTCTCGAGACCGACGCGCGCCACCCTCATGGCGGCGTAGTCA
>CAYFLJ010000284.1:0-2169 GCA_964343985.1 uncultured Thermoflexus sp. | reverse complement strand
AGGTCCGCTTCGACGACCCAAAGGTCGGCACCAAGAAGTTGGCAGCGAGTTTGGCCAACCTCGCGAAGCGATAAACACGCCGGCCGGTACCCCGAATTCGGTTCTGGACGCCTGACCAACGCGAGATTTGCGCCGGCACGTCGGCCGTCCCGCACGCCCCGGTCCGCACATGATCCACTAGAGATGCGCAATCTCACTCCCGCATCAGGCATACCCCGCCGGTAACTCACGCCACCTCGGTTCTCCGACGCGCTCAGGCCCTGTCGAGTATGCTGCCGCGCATGTCCAAGAATCTCGCGGGGCAAGACCTTCGATGGCGTGACCTGTCGACGCGCGACCTCACAGGGGTGCGCGCGGCGCGGGCGAACTTTGCCGGCGCAATCCTCTACCGCACGCGGCTCGACAAAGCCCGCCTCGTCAAGGCCAACCTCGTCGGCGCCTACCTCGTTGAGGCGCGCGCCGACGGCGCCAACGCCTGTTGCGCCGTCCTCTCCGGCGCGAATCTCGCGGGCGCGCGCCTGCGGAAGGCCTGCCTCGCGCGCGCCGACCTGCGCGGCGCAAACCTCACCGGCGCCCGCCTCGACGGTGCCGACCTGCGCGGGGCAAACCTCGATGGTGCGACCCTCAATGGGGCGCGGTTCAAGGGCGCGAGAGGTTCGAAAGCGATCCGTACGGCCCGTCGCACGCACGACGATGATCGGCGCGCACGGAAGAAAGGCCGACGCTAGGCGAGCGTTCCTCTCCCGCCGCCGCGGGAGAGGGCTTCGGGAGGGAGCCAATTCGCCCCTCTCCCGTCGCGCCGGGGCCTCCGAACCGATCTACGGTGTCGCGCCAAGCCGCACTCGGGGCAAGCCGAATGGTGTCACCACGACGGCAAGACCCCAAACGATTGGCCCAAGAATGACCGCAAACGAATACTCAATCACCCCAGAAGTGACGAGCGCGAACAAGAACGACAGGTCCGCGATGCCAACCGCGATGAGACCGATTAGGTACGCCATCCACGACGCGTGCGCCCAGATCATCCACGCAATAAAGATTCCAAGGACGCCGTAGCCCCCAACATCGAGGCAGAAGTTGAGGATGAGTTGGGAGTGCGCGAAGGCGGTCCCTGCATCCGTGGCGTACTCAAAGGTCTCCCTCGGCACGCGCGCACCGCCAATCAAGGTCGCCCACTGGCCACGCACGCCTCCACTGACGTACTGATGTACGCCTTCGTAGCCAACCCACACGTGCAGGATTCCCCAGATCGCCCACAGAATGGCACCAGCCTTTGCCATCACGCCAATTGAGACATCGCGTTCTTGAACCACGGCGTTCCCTTCCGGTTTGACACGGCTCGAGTCCCCAACCATCGCTTCGTTACTCTTTGTGCCTGACCAAACTATTAGGAACATTGCTGGCATCCGCAAGACGGCACACAAAGGTGCCTACGTCACACGGAGGGAACCATGGAATCGCGTCTCAACCGCTCGGGACAGTTCGCCATCTCGGATCAACAACCCGCCGTCGCCCCACGGAACCGCCTTGCTCCGTTCGGACAGTCGGCGGAGTGCCAGATCATCCGCGACACCTTTGCACTTCTCGGCGACAAGTGGTCTTTGCTCATCGTCCGGATCCTCGCGGAGGGCACTTTTCGCTTCGGAGAACTCCACCGAATCGTCGTGGGGATCTCGCAGCGAATGCTCACGCTCACGTTGCGGAACCTCGAGCGTGACGGCCTCGTGAGTCGCACCATCTACCCGGAAGTGCCGCCTCGGGTCGAATACCAACTCACTGCGCTCGGACGCACACTCATCGAACCGGTATCGGCCCTGTCCGCCTGGGCACTCGCCCACCACCGCGAGATCGAGCGTCACCGCGAATCCGCGAAGGACTGACTCCGCGGCGGTCCCGATGATTGAGGGCCGCCTCCAAGGTTGCGAGGCGCCGGAGACCGTGAGCGTCCCGCCCTCTCCGCCTGGCCCCGTTCCTGCATTCGCGCGGCACCGGCTTGGGGTCTATTCCGGAGGCCCAAGGGGACGCCACTAACCTGAGCCGCGAGGAGCGTTGCGCACACATCGCAGGCAGGTACCCTAGGAGGTACCTGAACGACCATCAACCCTCGGGCACGTGCGGACCGGACATCGCTCACCATCTTGAGAGCGGGACACGGGGCGCCTACGCAAA
>CAYFLJ010000283.1:0-2173 GCA_964343985.1 uncultured Thermoflexus sp. | reverse complement strand
GCCGACACGCTCAAGACGTTCACCGCGCGGATCAACAACGAAGTTGAGTACGGCGGCTGCTTGCCGTACAAGGGATCAATCGTCCCGATCAAGCCGTAGGGTATTGTCGGTGTTCATCGTCTGTTTCCACCGTATGGTTGTCGTGCGTAGGCCGATGGGTGGTTCTGTCCGGTGGAGGCGCCGTTGAGTAACCCCTCTCCCGTGGAAGCGGGGGAGGGGGCGCAGGATACTTAGGGGGACGAGACCCGCGACGCTTCCAGAGAACGCGCGTTCGGTCTGCAGGCACCCCTGCCCGCCTTTCGTTCGTCGTGGTCCGCGGGCATCCCTGCCCAATGTGTTCAAGCTTTATTTTCTGCGATGTGTTGTTCTAGTGGGGCCAATCTCTTCGGACGAATTGATAACGACGCATCGCGACCGCTTTGCCTGGCACGAGTGAGATAAGTTTCTGGCGCATGAGGCTTGAAGTTCGGCCCCCTCCCCAACCCCTCCCCCACTGCGGGGGGAGAGGGGCTATTCCGATGGAAAACGACGGACGCTCATGACCGGCGCTTGACGCTACGACGGGTGTACTTCTTGAAGCATCGTGATCCCGCGGGCGTTCCTCGGCACATTCCCAAGATCAAGTTCACGGAAGAGGTCGTGCTCATACCCGTGAATCGTTGCGCGCCCGGCAGGAATGCTCAGGCCGCCTGATTTGACCGATGCCGGCCACGCCAGGTGATAACTGCGCGCGGGGCGTGACGGGAATACCTCAGGGTCCGATAGCTTCAGGCGTGCAACCGCTTCGCGATCAAGCGCGACGCCGAGACCTGCTCCGGTCGGGACCGTGATGTATCCGCCCGCGACCACGAGCGGTTCGACGATCAAGTCGTCTTGCCAGATGTGCATGCATGTGATGGCCGGCCACTGGGCGTGTGTGGCGACGGCACCGGCTTGTACGGTCCATGCCGTCGTCAGGCCCGTCCCGACGAGTTGGAGCCAGAACGGCTTGTTCGCGGTTGCTGCCACCTGCGCCTGGTTCGCAAGCGCCGCCGCCCCGCCACCAACGACGAAGCCGTCACACACGTCCTCGTGCAACGCCGTGACGATCGGTGGGCTTCCGTAGTGCATCGCGATTGAAAAGCGGACTTGACTGCGGATGCGCACGTTGCCCGCCACGTCACCTTGCGGGATCGGAGTCTCGATGATTTGCAGCTGCGGGAACCGCTCGAGCTCCTTCAGATACGGCACCGCGAAGCCTGCGTTGGCTAATCCTGCGTTGAAGTCGAGGTCAATCGTCGCGCCATCGGGCAGGACGTTCGCGAGAGCATCCAACTGGCCGATGACATCGCGCCAAGGGCGCCCTTTAAGCTTGAAGCACGTGTAGCCGAGACCCACCGCGAGGCGCGCTTCGGCAACCCATTCGTGGTCGTCGAAGTCAAGGCACCACCAAGAAATCGGCGCCGCGTCGCGTACTTTCTTGCCGAACAGCGCGTGTGCGGGCACTCCCGCTTGATGCCCCGCTGCGTCCCAAATCGCCATCTGTAGGCCGCAGCCGAGCGAGTCGTCCCAAAGCACCGTAAAGACGTTGCGGCCGACAACACGCGCGACCGCGTCCCGCGGGACTCCTCCCCACGTGTACTGAATGATCGTCTCGCCAACCCCCACGACCCCCGACGCGAGTTCAACCTCGCAGACATCAATGAGCGACCAGTCCCCGCTCAGTCGCGGCATATGGACGTCGTGCCGCGGCGTGAACGGGTCCTGAATCCGTGTGAACCGAATCGCCGTGATGGTGGCGTCGAGGTCGTGCGTACGAGCGTCGAGCGAACCGTTCCTGCCAGTCATTACTTCCTCCATCGCGAGCGATCATCAATGCTCCGCCAAGGCCCCTCCGCGCCCAGCAAGCGGGTTCTAAACGCCTCATGCGGCGGCGAGCCTTATTTGACACGGGAGAGGGGCGGCGCAGCGGGGCTGGCGAGAGGCGTGCGACCGCTGCCTCGCCGGAACCCCCGCGACTCCCGTCGCAATCAACGCAAGCGACACAGTTGTATCCGCACCTGCGCGCGTGATGCGTCCCTCGGTTCGATCGCGCCGATGCCAGCGGTCTGGCCGGTATCCCCGGCGACGTAAAGAAAAGCCTCGCCGGCGCACGAGTACTCGGATAACGAAGCGTGAAGAGAGAGCGACGCAC
>CAYFLJ010000282.1:0-2188 GCA_964343985.1 uncultured Thermoflexus sp. | reverse complement strand
AGCAATTCGATGCGGCGCTCAACCTCGTGGACTGTCCGGCCGGTGATCTGCGCCAACTCTGCGATCTGGTGCGCTTCCTTCGGCAGGAACTCGTGGAGCGGCGGGTCGAGCGTACGGATGGTGACCGGGAAGCCGTCCATCGCGCGGAAGATGCCTTCGAAGTCGCGCCGCTGGAACGGGAGGAGTTTTTCGAGTGCCGCGCGACGGGCATCCACCCCATCCGCAAGGATCATCTCGCGCATCGCCCGAGTACGGAACTCGTCCGGATGCGCCGGGTCGTCAAAGAACATGTGCTCAGTGCGGCAGAGGCCGATGCCCTCCGCCCCAAACTCGCGTGCCTTGAGCGCATCGCGCGGCACGTCAGCGTTTGCACGTACACCCATGGTCCGGAACTCGTCCGACCACGACATCAGCGTCGCAAAGTCGTCGCCGAGCACCGGATCGACCGTGGCAACCTGACCGACGTAGATGTTCCCCGTCGTGCCGTCGAGGGTGATGTAGTCGCCGACGTTGACGCGGGTGCCTTTGCACAGAAAGTGCGACTCATCATCAGCGATGACGATGTCTTGCGCGCCGACGATGCAACTCTTGCCCATGCCTCGAGCGACGACCGCCGCGTGGCTGGTAGGGCCCCCGGTGCTCGTCAAGATTCCTTGGGCTTCGATCATCCCGCGCAGGTCTTCGGGGGAGGTCTCGCGACGCACGAGGATGACCTTCTCGCCCGCCTTGCCCTGCGCCTCGGCGGCCTCGGCGGTGAAGGTCACGCGCCCAATCGCCGCCCCCGGCCCCGCCTTCGTGCCGGTGGCGATCGGCTTGGCGGTGGACTTCGGGTCGATGACGGGGTAGAGCAATTGGACGAGGTCGCCCGGGGGCACACGTTGAACCGCGGTCTTGCGGTCGATGATGCCTTCGTTGGCGAGGTCGACGGCGATCTTGACGGCGGCACCGCCGGTGCGCTTGCCGTTACGCGTCTGCAGCATGTAGAGCTTGCCCCGCTCAATGGTGAACTCGAGGTCCTGCATGTCGCGGTAGTGCTTTTCGAGGCGTTGCGCGATCGCCACAAACTCGTCGTAGACGCCCGGAAGCATCGGGTCGTCGCGCATCTCGTTGATGTGCTTCGGTGTGCGGATACCCGCCACGACGTCCTCACCCTGCGCGTTCCGAAGGTAGTCGCCGAAGAGTTCGTGGGCGCCAGTGGACGGGTTGCGCGTAAACGCCACGCCAGTGCCCGAGTCGTCGCCCATGTTGCCGAAGACCATGACTTGGACGTTGACGCCCGTGCCCAGATCGTCGGAGATCCGCTCGCGACGGCGGTACACGATTGCGCGGTCGTTATTCCAGGAGCGGAAGACCGCTTCGATGGCACCTTGAAGTTGAGCGACCGGGTCGGCGGGGAAGTCGTGGCCCGTCTCGTGAGAGATGATGCCCTTGTAGGTCGCGATAACCTCTTGCAGGTCGGCTGCGGAAAGTTGCGGATCGCTCTCAACGCCCGCCTTCCGGCGCTGCGCCGCGAGCGCATGCTCAAAGTGGTGCTTATCGACCTCAAGGACGACGCCACCGTACATTTGAATGAAGCGTCGATACGAGTCGTAGGCAAAGCGCGGATTGCCGGTGGCAGCAGCGAGTCCCTCAACCGTGACATCGTTCAGGCCAAGGTTCAGGATGGTGTCCATCATGCCCGGCATCGAGAACTTCGAACCGGAGCGCACGGACACGAGCAACGGATTGGCTGGATCGCCGAAGCGCTTGCCGGTCGCGGCCTCAACATCGCGCAACGCGGCGTGCACCTGATCGATCGTCTCAGCAGGAAAGTGTTTGCCGTTGCGGTAGTACTCGTTGCAAGTCTCGGTGGTGATGGTGAAGCCGGGCGGGACGGGGAGACCGGCGTTCGTCATCTCGGCAAGGCCCGCGCCTTTGCCTCCGAGGAGGTCGCGCATGGAGCCGTTGCCCTCACGGAAAAGCCATACCCACTTTCGAGACATGCTCTCTCTACTCACTTTCACAAAATCGATCAGGGAAGCCCGACGCGGCCCGCCACGCCGCACGGCGAAAACTCGTGGAACGCTCGCCCGTTGGAGGAACTCCGCTTGCTGGGTGCGGATGGCATTCCCTAAAAGTATACGAGGGGTTTCGAATAGCCCCTCTCCCGCCGCAGCGGGGGAGGGGTTGGGGAGGGGGCCTCTTTGGG
>CAYFLJ010000281.1:0-2191 GCA_964343985.1 uncultured Thermoflexus sp. | reverse complement strand
CGATGAACCACCGCGACAGGCACGCGCCGTAGCAGCAGTAGTCGAGCAGCGCGCCGCCACCGGCCGCCGCGTGGTGCCACCACGTGGCGCCCTTCTCGACCTCGGTGATCTCCACCATCGTGCCGTCGACGCCGGGATGGACGCTGCCATGGGAGAGCGGCCCCATCGACCCGGCCCGCCACTTGACCTGCCAGACGTCACCGATCAGGCCCTCGGAGATGACGCGTTGCGCCGTCCGTACCGCCGGCGACCACGTGATCGGCCAGTTGGTGATGAGACTCACGCCCGCGCGGTCGGCGGCGCGCTTCATCCGCAACGCCTCAGACAGCGACGCCGCCATCGGCTTCTCGGTAAGCATGTGCGCACCGTGCGCCGCGATCGCCTCGGCGACCTCACCGTGGCGCGAGTTCTCGGGGCAGAAGATCACGAAGTCCAGATGCTCTTTATCGAGCATTTCGCGGTAGTCGTCGTACCCCTTCGGGATCCCTAACTCACCAAGCGCGATGGCGTTCTTGTTCCACCCACGCGTGTTCTTTGCCTCGACCATCTCCGGGATCGCCGGCACCGTGTCGGCGCATGCCACCCACTCAACCCCCGGTTGGTCGTGCATCTGCCGCATTAGCTCGTTAATGTGCATGTGGGCGAAACCGATGACGCCCATCCGCAATGCCTTGCTCATCAAGATTGGTCCCCTTTGCCTCTGGCGACCCCAGTCTACGCGCGTCCGTCGCGTGGTGCGGCGTGTTGATCAAGAAAGCGCACCATGAGCAGTTCGTCGACGTAGTGGCCGTCGACATAAAGTGCGCGCGGGTCGACGCCGTACGCCTCGAACCCCGCGCGGCGATACAGACGTTCTGCCGTCCCGTTGCCAATCACCACCGTGAGGTGCACCTGCGCGCACCCCCACGCGCGGGCAGTCTCGACGGCCGCATGCACGAGGCTTTGGCCCGCCCCGCGCCCACGTGCCTCTGGGGCGACGTACATGCCCCAGATCGTCGCGCGGTGGGCGTCCTTTCGACCATCAGACCGGATGACCCCACCGATGCCGACCAACGCATCGCCGTCGAACGCGCCGAAGATCGCACTGCCCTCGCCGCGCGCCGACGCCTCGAAGCGTTGGCGCCGCGACGCTGAGCCGTTCGCTGCCTCGTCTTCGTACGACGCACCGAAGGCGTCTGGGTGGTCGCGAAGCGCTCGAAGGCGCAGGGTGCGCCACGCCTCGAACTCGTCAAGTCCGAGCGGTCGCACGTCAATGTGCACGCGATCCTGTTCCATGTGCCACTCCTGCCCGTGCCGACGTACACTCGTCATGGAGAGGGACGAGTGCCGATGACCGATGCCCACGACACCGACACCCCCCTGAGCCGTCAGGGGCGCGAGGCACTCGCCGAGGAGGCGGTCCTAAACGCCGCGATGGCGTTTGCCGGTCATGTCGTCCAAGACGCCTCGTCTCGGGCACGAAACGTCTCGGGCGATGGCGGCGGGCCGCAGATCGCCGAGGCGATGTACCGGCAGTTCCTGCTTGAGACGGCCACCTTGTGCCTGCGTCGCCTCGGCGATGCGTACGAGGAAGAGGCCGTGCGGGCGTCTGAGCCGGGCCACGCCCTCGACGCCGAAGCCGCCCGACTCTTGCGCGACGCGGCGACGCGCGCCGCCGAGACGATGACTGCCCTCGAAGGCTTGGGCGACCTCAGCCTCGATATCTTGGATCGCATCCTCGACCCTCGGGGGTAGCGCCATTGCCTCGCCGCGAACCACACCGCAACGGTGACGATGCGCGGTAGATGGCGAAATGGTGCGCGGGCACCCTTGCTCGCCTCTCGCCGGTCCGCAGGGCGTCTCGCCGGTCCGCGGGCATCCCTGCCCCATGTGTCCCAACTCATTCCCTTCCCGTATGGCGTTCAATGGGCGCGTCCCGCTCGTGACCACGCACTGCGCCAGTTTCGCCTGGGACCGCGGGCGTCTCGCCCGCTCTGGGGCATACGTATCACAAGGGCGTCCGGGCAACGTGACAGGCGCAACTGGGAAACCGGGCCGGCGAGGGCGCCGGCGCTCCCAGTGGGGGCGCCTAGGCGCCTCGCGGTGGGAATCGTGGCACCGTCCGAGGGCAATCCGGCGAATGAGTTGGGGCACATGATCCTTGCCCGCCTCTCGCCGTCGCGGGGGAGCCTCGCCGGTCCGCGGGCATCCT
>CAYFLJ010000280.1:0-2193 GCA_964343985.1 uncultured Thermoflexus sp. | reverse complement strand
CTCAGGCGCGCAGGACCTTCTCGAGGGGGCGCCCCTTGGCAAGTTCGTCCACCAGTTTGTCAAGCCACCGGATCTGTTGCATCAATGGGTCTTCGAGAGCCTCGACGCGCACGCCGCAAACGACGCCCGTGATCTTGGTGGCACCGGGGTTGAGGTTCGCCTCCGCGAAGAAGCGCGTGAAGGTTGACCCAGTGTCGATATGGCGCGTCAAGGCGTCGCCGTCGTAGCCGGTCAACCAGTGAATGACCGTATCCAACTCGGCCTTGGTGCGCCCCTTCCGCTCCACCTTGGTGAGGTAGAGCGGGTAGACCGACGCAAAAGTCGTGGTGAAGATTCGGTGCGGGCGTGTCTCGCTCATGCCGTGACTCCTGCAGGGTCGGCCGGGCGGCGTTATCGCGTTACCGCGTCACCGCGAACCAACGGCCCTCTGGGTCTGAGAATGCAAAGTTTTGCATGCCCTGGAACTCGCCGACCTCGGAAGCCTGCACGCCGTGTTCGACGAGGCGCGCACGCATCGCGTGCAGGTCGTCCACCTGAAAGCAGATCGATGGTGCCCCAAGATTCAGGCCGTTCGGGTTGTCCTTCATCATCTCGAGCGGCACGAGTTGGAACGTGAAGTCTTGGTCGGCAAAGCCAACCTGCGGGATAACGAACGGCCCCGCCTCGCTACGCTTCTTCTCGACCATGCCCACTTGGTCGACCCAAAAGGCGCGGCACGCCTCGGTGTCGTTGACGTAGAGCACTACAAATCCGACCTTCATTCTGTCTCTCCCAAGGTCGCGCCGTCATGTCGGCGCGCCACGCGTGATCACCAGTACGACCACCCATGCGAGGCCGAACCACGGTGTAAACGTCCGGCCCGCCTGCACGATGCGCACCGACGCACCGATGCGGATGCGGTGACTGGATACGCCGGACACCGATGACGGCGTGTCGACGCGAGGCGTCGGTCGGTCGTACGTTGCTGTGATGAAGCGCACACGCGTGGTTTCGCTTTGGTGGCAATCCTGTGCAATGATGCGCAGGGGGCGGCCGTGGTACGGCCCCAATCGCGGGGGCGGCGGCGGTCCAGTGTGGATGCGCGACGCAAGCGCATCGTCAGGCGAAAGGTGCAGGGGCAATGGACCTTTCCCAGTACAGCCTCGTCTACAACTCGTTGTCCTTCGGGATCGCGACGTTCGGCGCGGCGACGGCATTCTTCTGGCTCAACCGGTCACAGGTGGATAGCCGATACCGGACGGCAATCACCATCTCTGGGATTGTCACCTTGGTTGCGTTCTACCACTATTTCCGGATGTTCGAAAGCCTCGGGCATGCGTTCGAGGTGAAGGGTGGCAAGGTGGTTGACACCGGCGTGCCATTCAACGACGCCTACCGGTACGTTGACTGGCTACTGACCGTGCCGCTGTTGGTCGCCGAACTCATCCTTGTCATGGGACTGAGCGCCGCGGAGACACGGTCGCGGATCATCTCCCTCGGCGGTGCCGCGGTGGTCATGATCCTGCTTGGCTATCCTGGCGAAGTTGCCACCGACAGCGGTACCCGCTGGACGTGGTGGGTTCTCTCGATGATCCCGTTCCTTTACATTGTGTACACGCTGTACACAGGGCTTGGGGACTCGATCTCCCGCCAACCGGCGGGGGCGCAAAGTTTGATTGAGCTTGCGCGCAACGTCACCATTGTGTCGTGGTGCTTCTATCCGATCGTGTTCATCCTCCCAATGATTGGCCTCGCCGCCGCGGGTGCAGTCAACCCGTACGTGCAGGTGGGCTACACGATTTCTGACATCATCGCGAAAGCTGGGTACGGCGTCCTGATCTACCAGATCGCCGTTGCCAAGAGCGCGGACCATGCCCACGAGGCAGCGGTCGCCGCGTAGAAACCGCCTCACTCTGCAGAAAACGTTGACGGGGGCCCCGCCGGCGGTGTGCTGGCGGCACCCCCGTCCTGCATTTCAGGGCCGAATCCCCACGACTTGCTAACACACCCACTCGCACGGCGTGCAACGATGCCGTCGATGGTTACCACCGCATCGACGACCACCCCATTCCCCCTGACCCTTGGTGAGGGGCACACGCCGTTGGTGCGAAGCCGGTGGCTTGGCCCGCACTTGGGCCTGCGCGACCTGCGCTTCAAGTTGGAGTACCTGAACCCGTCCGGGTCGTACAAAGACCGCTTCGCGGCGCGCTTCGT
>CAYFLJ010000279.1:0-2198 GCA_964343985.1 uncultured Thermoflexus sp. | reverse complement strand
CTTGCGGTAGCCAATACCTTCGGCCGATGGTTGCCATCACTGCTCGGGTACACCCTACCGGTGATGCTTCTCGCTCCGATTTTCGGCGTGGATGCACGCCCTTCCTCGATGATCGCCGCCCTTTCGTTCATCCCAAGCCTCGCCCTTGCGATTGCCATCGGGTTCGCACTCGACTTGCTTCTCGTCTCGCTCATGGCGCGAACCGGATGGAGCCCATGGGACATGCAGCGGTTGCGGGTCGCCGTCGGAACCGTCCTCTCCGGCGCCGTGATCCCGTTGGCGTACCTGCCGTGGGGACTTGCTGACTGGCTACCGTGGTTCCCGTTGGCCTCAATGGCCTCGGCACCGCTGCGCATCTGGATCGGCGACGGTGACTCGGCGACCTTGATCGCCGGACAGGCCGCGTGGGCCGCCATCGGGTGGGTCGCTGCGCTCGCCGCGTGGGGTCGTCAACGCGAGCGACTGGTGGGCTACGGTGGCTAGCGACCGTCCACACTCACCGACCATTTGGTGGCACCTCGCCCGCGTACCAGCCCGCTACGCGCTTGGCTTCCGCATGGACCTCGCCTTCCTGTTGCGTAGCCCCGGCCTCGCCGTCTACTACCTCGCGTTAGACGCGATTTTGGTGCCCGCTTCCGGTGCCACGACGTTTCTGCTTGCCGAGCGGCTCACCGGACTCGGCGCTTGGACCGTCCCACAGGTCACATTTCTTCTCGGCTACGCAACGCTTGTCGAGGGAATCCTGTCCGTTGCCTTCACCTACAACGTCAGTCATATCAGCCGACGCATTGGGCGCGGACAGTTCGACCACCTCCTCGTACAACCGCAGCCGCTTTGGCTTTCGCTCCTTTCCGAAGGGTTTGCGCCATTGACGGGTGGCGCCTCGACCATGATGGGGATTGCGATTCTGGCGTGGTCACTTGCACACCTTGCCGTAACTCTCGACGCAGCCTGGTGGGCGCTCTTTCTCGCAAATCTAGGCGCGTCGGTCCTCGCAGTACTTGGGGCGATGTTTGCGTGGTCATCCCTCGCGTTTTGGGCACCGGTCGCCGCTGAGGAGGTCGCGACCAATGTTCACGAGGCCATTCGCAGCCTCGGGGTCTTTCCGCTCGATGGTCTCGGCACGGCGCTGACTGTCGGCCTCGTCGCCGTCGTTCCGGCAGGCCTCGTCGCGTGGTTGCCCGCCCGTGCGCTACTCGGCGTCGGCGAAGCGGCCACACCACTGTGGGCAACCCCCGCGGCGGCGATCGCGCTGGCAATCGTTGGCGCCGCGACCTTTCGCGCCGGTCTCGGTCGCTACCGTCGTGTCGGGTCATCGCGCTACACAGACTTCGGACATCGCCGATGACTGTCGAACCCGCCGTCGCCCTTCGCGGCGTCTGGAAGACGTACCGCTTGCGTGAACGCGGCACTGGGGTTCGCGAGGTCCTGACCCGCCTCGTCACCCCGCGTTACCGCACCGTTGAAGCCTTGCGAGGCATCGACCTCACGATCAATCGCGGCGAAATAGTGGCCGTCGCCGGGCCAAACGGTGCCGGCAAATCCACCACGGTCAAACTACTCTCAGGCCTGCTTGCGCCGGATCGGGGGACCGTCGTCGCCCTCGGGTGCGACCCTATCCGCGACCGTCTGCGCTACGTCTCACGCATCGGCGTCTGCTTCGGGCAGCGCACCGAACTGTGGTGGGACCACCCGGTCGCCTCCAGTTTCGACTGGAAGCGCGTAGTTTGGAATCTCCCGCAAGCGCAGTTTGATCGCAGCCTCCGCGCCTTGACCGACATGCTCGGCCTACACGACATTTGGCGCGTCCCTGCCCGTGAACTCAGTCTCGGCCAGAAGATGCGCGCAGACCTCGCTCTCGCGCTCTTACCTGAACCCGAACTCGTCATCCTCGACGAACCGACGCTTGGCCTCGACGTCCTCGCCAAGCGCCACGTCCTTGAGTTCTGCCGGGAGATCAATCGTGAGCGTCGCGTCACGATCATCATCACCAGCCACGACCTGTCAGACCTTGAGGCCCTCGCCGGGCGGATGGTGATGGTCCACCAAGGGCAAATCGCGTTCGACGGCGAGTTCGAGCGCCTCCGCACGACGGTTGGCCTGCAACGCCGCCTGCGCCTCGTCACCGCTAGTGTTGCGCCGGTTCTCGAAGGCGCGACCTTCCTCGAGACCCGGGACGGCGCGCACGAATACGCCTA
>CAYFLJ010000278.1:0-2207 GCA_964343985.1 uncultured Thermoflexus sp. | reverse complement strand
CGACGGCGGTTCGCGATCGTATCTGCGCGGCGGCGGTCGCTGGTGCACGCGCCGCGAACTACATCAACGCTGGGACTTGGGAGTTCCTCGTTGATCGCGACGACAACTTTCACTTTATGGAGGCGAATACCCGCCTGCAGGTTGAGCATCCAGTGACCGAAGCCGTGACGGGCGTCGACATGGTTCGGATGCAACTTGAGATCGCGGCGGGTGGTCATTTGCCGTGGACGCAAGAGCAGATCCAGTTCCGTGGGCATGCGATCGAGTGCCGGATCACCGCGGATGATCCTCGAAGAAATTTTGCGCCTGATGCCGGCCTTGTGTCTCGCTTTGATCTACCAGGTGGCCCGGGCATCCGCGTCGACACGCACGTTGTTGCGGGGTACGAGGTGCCTCCGTTCTACGACTCGCTGTTGGCGAAGTTGATTTCGTACGGCGCAAACCGCGAGGAAGCACGGGTGCGAATGATCCGCGCGCTGAACGAATATCGGATCGAGGGTTTGGCGACGACCGTCCCGTTTCACGAACGATTACTCGCCGACCCGTCTTTTATTGCGCAGGCGACGACGACGACCTACGTCGAACGGTGGCTGCCCACCGTGGAGTGGGTGTGAACAGCAGTCTCGCAAGCGAGACCTCAGGACAACTCTCGCGCCTGCCCGACGGCTGGAAAGTACGTGGCGAGGATGCGTCAGAGTGGCCGGAAGAATTCCGCGACGACCGGCGTCGTGCCCGTGCGGTTGCGGTTCAAGTGTTGTACGAGTTGGATCTCACTCGCCGTGACCCAGTCTCAATCCTAGAACGTCGCGTCATCGATGACATGACGCCAACCGTTGCCGCAACGGTTGCGCGCACCATGGTGACTGGGGTCGTCTCGCGCCGTACAGAAATTGACCGATCGCTCACCGATGGGGCGCCGCAGTGGCCGGTAGATCGCATCGACCCGGTCGAACGCGCCATTCTGCGGCTTGCTACGTACGAATTACTGAATGGGCGCATGGACGGCGACCAATCTGGGGTGCGCGTACCTGTCCGCGTTGCCATCAATGAGGCGGTAGAACTAGCGCGCTTGTTCGGCACTGAGGCGTCGGTCCGCTTCGTCAACGGTGTTCTGGGGGCGGTCGCGCGTCAGATTTCTTCTGACGATTCCGGCGGACGAAGTTCTTCATCGCCGTCTGACGGACTGCTCACGACTGATGTCGCGGAAGGCAGTGCGACCGAACCGGTTTCGGCCGAGGACGGCGTGCCGTTGTCTCCTGCGGGGTCTTGAGGCGCGTGCGTGGCCGCCGTAGATAATCTCTTCTGCAGACACTGCAAGTATCGCGTCGGCACTCCGCCCTCGCGTATGGAGTTCGGCTTCGCGTGACCGCTGAACAATTCGCCTCCGTCGTTCAATCGTTTCTTGACTGGTTGTGGACGCCAATCCCCGGCTCCGAGTACCCGTGGGCGGCGGTTGTGATCCTCGTAGTCGTCGGCGCGGCTGTCGGTGGAGGGGTGACCTTTGGGGTCCCTCGGGTGCGCGCGTGGTGGAACGACGACACAATTCGCCCGGATGAGGATGAGCGCGGCGTATCAACGGTTGAGATGAGCTTGATCGAACACCTTGTCGAGCTGAAAAACCGATTTGTAATCGTTGGAATTGCAGTGACGTTGGCGACGGTGGCCGCGTTCGTCTTCTATCAACAGTGGATGCGGATCGCACTCTGGCCGCTTGGAGGCCATGAGCTGCAGGCAATCACGCCGACCGAAAAGGTGATGGCGTACTTCAAGGTGTCGTTCGTCGTCGCGATTGCGGCGTCGATGCCGATCATTGTGTATCAGGTTTGGCGGTACATTGCGCCCGGGTTGACACGATCGGAGAGACGGTGGATCTTGGCATTTGTCCCCGGAGCAACGGTGAGTTTCATCGCCGGGATTGCGTTCGCATACTTCGCCCTGATGCCGGCGGCGCTGACCTTCCTGCTCGGCTTCGGCGATGACGAGATCAAAGTCATCCCCACGGTCGCAAGCTACATCGATTTTGTGACTCGGCTCCTGTTGGCCGTCGGTGGCATCTTCCAAATGCCGCTCGTCATGTTCATTCTCACAAAGGCCGGTGTGATAAATCCTTCCCGCTTCGGGTCGTGGCGGCGCTACGTGGTCGTGGTTGCCTTTATCGTGGGGGCGATTGTCACGCCGACGCCGGACCCGTTCAACCAGTTGCTGGT
>CAYFLJ010000277.1:0-2208 GCA_964343985.1 uncultured Thermoflexus sp. | reverse complement strand
GCGACGCCGGCCCGGGCTTCAACTTCGAGGTCGCGGTCTTTCGCCTCGGCGACGGCTCGACTGGCATCGAGTTGATGAAGCCGACCACGGAGACCGGGCCGTTCGCAGACTTCCTGCGGGCGAATCCGAAAGGCGCGCTCCACCACGTCGCGTACGCGGTGGACGGCCACCTCACCGAAGCGGTCGACCACGCAAAGTCGTGCGGCCTGACCCTTGCCGGTTCCACCGCGCACGGCCCAATCGATACCGCCGCGGGGTGGCGGATCCTCAACATCGACCCGGCAGGCACGCACGGCTTGCTCACGCAACTCGGCGAACAGTAGGCGGTCGCGGACCACGACGTGCAAAAGGCGGGCACGGATGCCCGCGGACCTCGATGGACGAACGGCGGGCAGGGATCATGCGTCCCAAATGATTCCCTTCTCATATGTCGTTCAATGGGGGCATCCCGCTCGTGACCACGCACAGCGCCCGTTTCGCCTGGGACCGCGGGCGTCTCGCCCGCTCCGGGCCGTTGGGGACGCGAGAGCGTCCGGGCAACGTGACTGCCTGAATAGGGAAGCCGGGCCGGCGAAGGCGCCGGCGCTCCCAGTCAGTGCGCTTGAGCATCTCGCGGCGCCTCTCAGTGCTCAGTCGCAGCACCTTCCGAGGATCGCTCAGCGAATGAGTTGGGACACGTGGGGCAGGGAAGCCCGCGGACCACCGTGCGCCCGCGGGCGCTCAGTCCACGTAGGGGCCACGCCACCGCGGCGCCTCACCGATCGGCATCGCCGCCCCAAGCATGAAGCGCACGCCGCCCGGGCCGGCGACGACGCGCAAGTCGCCCGCCGTTCCAAGGATGGCGTTCGTCCACGGGCCAACCACGTCGCCGTCGCTGCCAAACTGCCCGCCGCCGTCGATCACGTACGCAAATCCTTGCCACCCATCCGGGATCGCAATCGTCACCTCGGCGTCGGCGTCGACCGTCACATCGCGATACATCGAGGGCCGGGCAAAGGTCACCGCCCCGCCCTCTCCGGCAAGTCGACGAACCGTGGCGGCGCCGTCGCGCGTCACCGGCACGTCTGGCCCATCGACCAATTGATAGCGCGGGTCGACCCCCTTCTCGGCGCGCGGCACATTGATCCACATCTGAATGCCACGCATCGGCCCCGCCGCCGCGTCGACCTCCTCGCCATGCCACATGCCCTTCCCCGCGACGATGTGTTGCAGGCCCCCGGGGCCGACGCCGGCCTTATTCCCCTCACTGTCCTCGTGGCTCATCCCTCCCGTCACCAGATAGGTCAGGATTTCGAATCCCCGATGCGGATGGGGCGGGAACGACGGGCCGGCGCCAGGGATAAGCTCAACGTCGTCGAGAAGCAGGAACGGGTCCACGAGGTCGTAGCGCCCGTTCGGCGGTGGCAACGCCCGCCGGATCGGAACGCCCGCGCCTTCAAGGGTGCGCGTCGCGGCATACGTTGCACGGATTTCGCGTAGGGCGCGGTCGGACATGATTGTGCCTCCAATGTAGTTACTGCGTGAAGGATAGCATCGCGTGACTGCCCGCGAAACGTGTCCGTGGCAACGCGGTCACGACGTTGTCACGGCACCGGCATCACGTTCGGCGCGCGCCACATCGGTCGTCCACAACAACACCGTGCCGATGCCGAACAGCACGATCAGCGACAGAATCGCGTCGCGGTACGAACCGGTCGTCGCCAACACGACGGCAAAGACCTGCGGCCCGATCCACGACGTGCCGCGTTCGCTGATCTCGTAGAGACCGAAGAAGGTCGCCTCTTGCCCGCCGGGGATGACGCGCGAGAAGAGCGACCGTGACAGCGCTTGCGACCCGCCAAGTACCACCCCGATGGCGGCGCCCATCGCCAACGCCTGCACCGTGGTGTCGAGGAAGCCGTAGGCGTAGACGACGATGGCGCACCAGATGACTAGGCTTGCCATCACCGCCGACTTGGTGCCGAAGCCTCGCGCCGCGAACGCAAAGCCCGTCGCGCCGAAGAAGGCGACGAACTGCACCATCAAGATCAGTGCGGTCAAGAAGGCGACGTCCTCGCCCGCCTCCCGTTGGGCCGGCGTGAAGAGTTCTTGCGCCAGAAAGACCGACGACATCGCGATGACCGTTTGGATGCCGTCGTTATAGAACGTGTACGCCACGAGATACCGCGCGGTCTGCGGTAGGCGTCGCAGTTGACGGAACGCCGCGCC
>CAYFLJ010000276.1:0-2212 GCA_964343985.1 uncultured Thermoflexus sp. | reverse complement strand
GCGTCAACCGTGCCCGAAAGATCACCGTGAACAGCAAGGTGTACGCACCCACGAACACGAGCGGGTTCACTAACGCCCACCACGTCCCAAGCGAAGCCCCAGCGTAGCGTTGACGCACATCACGTTGCGCCATGCGCTTCAAGAGCTGCCGTTGACGCCAAATGCCAAGAAGGCGACGCCAAAGCGGCCCGTCGCGGTCTCGGACCTCGACGTACCTCCAAGTCACGGTCTTGCCCCGCTTTTCTCGGCGTTCACGCCGGAATCGAGGGCGGGACGGCCTGCCCGAGCCACCGTGCAAGCTTGAGGCGCCTAAACCCAATCACGCTCATCCGTAGAAGCAAAATGCCGTGCTTAAACACCAATACTTTGGAATACCCCGAGGTACGGCGACGGTAACGGACGGGCACTTCAAGGATCTTCAAACCGAGGCGCGCGGCTCCAAAGAGTAGGTCGAAGTCGCCAAACGGGTCGAAGTCGCCAAAGTATGAGCGGTTCGCGGCCAACATTCGGTAATCCGACGCCCGCAGCACCTTCGTGCCACACAAGGTGTCTTTGATCGGTTGGCCCAACAGCCATGTAAACACGATACTGAAGAACCGATTCCCCACAAGATTGATCGGTCCCATCGCCTCGTCTTCGAGGGGATACACCAACCGCGTCCCATTCACGAACTCGGCGCGTCCTGCGGCAATCGGTTCGAGAAACTTCGGGAGGTCCTCAGGCGGCACGGTCAGGTCGGCATCCAGAATAAACAGCACGTCCCCCGACGCCGCGGCGAAGCCTTTCCGGACCGCATCACCCTTGCCGAGTTTCAGCATGATGACCGGCCCAGCGTCTTTCAGGCCTCCGCCGTCGTGCGCGTCGCCTATGCCCAGTGGGCGGACCAGCCCCTCCGCAACGAAGCGTCCATTCACAAACCCCGTCGTCGCCGCAAACGGCGAATTTGGGTCTGGTCGACTGTCTGGGCCGGGCACTTGATCAAGTAATTTGATGTCCCGAATACCCCGGTACCGCTCGATCTCGTCCAAGATCGCCGCACGCGTCCCATCGGTCGAGGCACCGTCCACAAAGATCAGTTCGGTGTGTGCCCCAAGCGCGGGCAATCGCTCAACCGCCGCTTGAATGTTCCCCTCTTCGTTCCGACACGGAACTAGTACGGTCGTCGTAAGCGCCTCCGCAATGGGACGAAATCCCTTCGGCCGCACGACCCATGCGTGAACTAGCGCCACATGGTGGAGCGCGGGCACGTTCACAAAGACGCGATTAAGCACTGGTCCAAGAACGGGGGTGGCAATCGGCGACAGCATCGCCGCCTCGCGTGACCGTACTTCCAGATCGGCAAGCGCAAAAAGATTCTCGATGTCGTTGCGGCCGAGCCAGTTCTGGCCCGGATCTGGCATCTTGAGGCCAACGGCCTCGGCGACACGCAGTAGCGGTTGCCACGCCCAGTTCCACGACGTGACGACGATGGTCGTCCGTCGGTGAGAAACGGCGTGCAGGCCGCTGAGGGTCGCCTGAATATCCTCTAGATAACCAAGGAGATCAGAGCAGACGATGTAGTCAAAGGTCGTACGCAAGGGCAACTCTTGCGCGTCACCTTGAACGAAGGTCAGCGTACTGCCGGGAATTGCACCTGGACGCCCCCAACGATCGTTCGCTTCACGAACCATCGCACCGCTCACATCGATCCCGACACCAAAAGATGGACGGAGCGACGCCAAAAGATCGCCGGTGGCGCAGCCAAGCAAAAGCACCCGCGCGCCAGGCGGGACGACTTGCCGGGCAAGCCGCGCGACTTCGGCGTGGT
Source organism: uncultured Thermoflexus sp. (assembly GCA_964343985.1). GTDB lineage: Bacteria > Chloroflexota > UBA11872 > UBA12225 > UBA12225 > CAILQO01. The sequence goes on along the minus strand of CAYFLJ010000276.1, from coordinate 405 downwards.
AATACGCATTTCGGGCACGCCACTGACGACGGGTCGTGGCAAATCGATCAAACCACGCGCCAACTTCACGCCGGACACGATAGCGATACGCGCGGTCCGCACCGAGGCTGTTGACCGCCTCCCCGCTCGTGCCCATTCACCCTCCAACCCGGCGCGTGGCGCACGGACGTCCTTCCCGTCATGCAACGACTGGGCGCGTGTTGCCGCACCGCCGAGAGCCGACCGCCTATCGTGCCGGCGTAGCCGTCGGCGTCGCAAGTGTCAACACGACCGCCACTCGTTCCGGGTCGGTGCGCTCGACTCGCAGTCCCTCGGGCGCGGTCGCCGTAACTGGAATCTGGTAGGTGCCCGGACCAAGCGCTGTCAAATCGACCTGACCCAATAGGTCCCCAGCCGCGGCGCGCT
>CAYFLJ010000275.1:0-2242 GCA_964343985.1 uncultured Thermoflexus sp. | reverse complement strand
GGGGCCACCGGGTCGCGCGGAACGAACTGGCCCGTGGTGGCAAGGCGCCGGGGCCGAGGCAGTGTACCCACGAGGGCGCCGCCTCACGATCTGGTTTTCCCAGAGACACCTCTGCGTTCGCCATGGCAGACCGCGGTCATCCCCGACGGCCGCTCTCCTACAGGTCGCTCCCACGCAACGTTGGGCGAGCGGAGTGCGGCGCGGCTTGCGCGCTACCGACTGGCAGACGGGGGGTTAGGCGGCGGCGTCTGATGAGGGCGACGGCACATCCGTGCGTGCGGACTGGGTAGGAGGTGCGGCGGGTGTGCCCGACGACGTGTTCGGCGGAAGCACACTCGAAACGAAGGCCGCCCGCGCCGCCGCGGGTAGCGTGTCGACGCGCGCAGCCGCCGCGGCGCGTGATGCGCCCACAACCGCAGCGATCGTCGGGACCGTTGCGGGCGGCGCGCTAGGCATGTCCGTCGCGATGGGTTCGGAGGTTGGCGCTCCAGCTCCTTGAGACACTGCGGGCGCGGACCGTGTCGCAGCACCACCGAGGCCGGTGACTGGCCGGTTCGCGGCCATCGCGGCGAGGCGGCGTGACGCGGCGATTGCCGATGCCGAAATGGTCGACGGGCGCGCCTCACCGAACAACATGGGTCGTGGTGCTGGTGCCTTGACACCACCTGCGGGATTGCTGAGTGGCGCGGCGGCGTCATCGCGGACGGGCCCGGATGTCGACTGATCGGTCTCCCCTCGTCCGCTTGGAGAGGGACTGGTGGACAGGGACGATGCGGACCGCGCAGGATCACGCGCGGGCAGGGCAAGGTGCGTCGACGCCGACTCTTCGAGTGCCTGCACGGTGATGTCGAGAAGGCTGACCGACGTCAACGCGGGTACGGACGTGTCGGGAGGTGCCTGGTCCGCCGTCGTCTGCGCTTCGGTCGCCGGGGCGTCGCCGGAGAAAACTTCCGTCGCCTTGGGCGCTCCACGATCCGTAGGACCGCCCGCATCGCTTCTCGTGGTCGCCGGCGATGTGCCGTGGGCCTCGGCCAACGCGACGAGGGCGCCCGGGGTCACGACGACCGGTGTCGGCATGACGTCTGGCACCGCACGCGCAGGGACGGGTCGAGCCGAAAGGTCCGGAGTCTGTGTACCGCCGTCGTTGGCGAACAGTCGGGATTCGCCGGCAGGGACCGACGAGGTCGTGTGCGACGCGGCAGGGTGTTCGGCCACGATGTCGTCGAAACCGTCGTAATGGACCGGGGCCGACAGTGCTTCACGAAAGCCACGCTCCCGATGGTCGTCGGCGGCGAGGACGGTTGGGAACGTTGCGGTCTCCGTGCCTTCCGCGTGACGCATTGAGGCGGCGGCGCTACGCACGACGGGATAGCGTCCGGTAGTGCGCGATGCCGGACGCTGGTTTGCGCTTCCAGCGGTGGCATAGTTCGTCGCCGGACGCCCGAGATCTGGCATGTACCGGATTGGCTCCGAGATCGCGCGCGACTCAAGATCGGAGAGGATCGAGAGCGACCGCGCGAGACCAGCGATCCAGGCCTCAAGGCGCGCTTGCACCATTGATCGAAGTGAGACGCGGTCGAAGAGGCGAGAAAAAACGCTGACCGGCCGATACGTCAGGATCGCACGGACCCGTGTGCTTTCGATCTGGTCGCGTTCGTTACGTCGTATGCCGTCGCCGCGATCAACGGGCGGCGCGAGGCGAAACCAAGACGGGAGCGGTTGCACGCCGGTCGGCAGGATGTTCACGCGGAGCCGCCACTCTCGCAAGCCCCCAACCGCTGGCGACGCAATCTCGATCGATCGTCCGTCGTCGATGTCGGTCACGATGGAGTGCCACTCAACGCGCCGCGCACCAAGGCCAAATGGTCGAGAGACGACCGCGGACTCTTGGCGAATGTCACCGACGGCGCACGTCGCACCCTCGCGACCGCCAGAAGGCCGGAAGAACGGCGAGACGTGGTCGAGGGTCAGGCGAGGCGCGCCGCCGGCCCAGTTGCCACTGGCGTCGCCGCTCGCCATCCAGTCTGGCCAACGCGACCCATCGAGGATGGCGGCCCAGACGGCACGGGATCCCAAGGGCACGTCCGCCGACGCCTCCAAGCGCGTCACCTGCGGGGACTCGACCATCGTTCGCCTCTCGATCCCGTGAGCGACGGCCGCGCCAAGGCGGCCGCGTCCCCTTTCAGGGTTCCTGCAGGCGACAGAACGCCCTCAAGGTGGGCGAAGTTGCGAAGCGTTGGGG
>CAYFLJ010000274.1:0-2246 GCA_964343985.1 uncultured Thermoflexus sp. | reverse complement strand
GCTTGGCTTGCCCGGGAAATGGTGACTCAGACACGTACGTTCGCCCGGCTACCCGCGGTGCGACTCCAGCATCCGTTGAGCCACCCTGAGGAGACGCCACGGTAGTAATGGAACGATCAGTCACTATGCAGTCCTTGGCGAGTTAAGAAACTCGGCAGGTTTCGCTCGGTACGATCCAAGCCCACAGATTACGATGCTAAACATACAGTCGGGGGCTTTTGGCGCTGACCTGAACAGACCCGAAGTGTCGAGGACGCGATGCCGGTATCGAGCCGACTTGGCAAAGAGGCGCCCGTATTCTAACTGCCATATTGCTGGCGAGAGCCGCGCACGCCCGGGGTGCGGCAACCGCTGTGAACGCGTGGCTTGTATCGGTTGTCGATTTGCCGTCGGGCGCCTGAGGCCTCAACTTCATCGAGCGACCGTATAAGGCACGGAGAGGGGATTCATAATGGAACCGTTCGCGCTCGAACGCTACTTTGCCCGCTATGAGTTCACCGCCCCGTACCTCTTGTCGCCGTCAGACACTGAGCCATGGACTCTCGTTGACCTTCTAGCGCGAGCCGACTCAGAGAGCCGAGCGGCTTGGGAGTCGCTCACGCTGGGATACACCGAAAGCCGCGGACTCCCAGCCCTGCGGGACGCGATTGCGCGTTTCATCACGGAATCCAACCGCGCCCCAGATAGTTCGATAACGGCAGACGACGTCTTAGTGTTCAGCTGCGCCGAAGAGGCGATCTACACCGTTGCTCGAGTGCTCGTTCGCCCCGGCGACACTGTCGCATGCGTATGGCCCGCGTATCAATCGCTTTATCAAGTAGCGCTTGAGTGCGGGGCATCAGTTCGCCCAATCCCCGCAGTGCGCACTACTGGCGAGTGGGATCTATCGGCTGAGGCGATCGAACGTGCGATTTGCCCTGGCACGCGTCTCGTGATCGTGAACGTACCCCACAACCCGACGGGCTTGATCCTTTCCAAGGAACGATGGGCACACCTGTCCACAAAGGCACGTGACGTCGGCGCCGTGCTATTCGCCGATGAGGTCTATCGCCCGTTAGTCCGACGCGGACGCACGCTGATCCAAAGCCCAATTATTTCGGCCGACACCCCATCAATCTCGCTCGGATCAGTTTCAAAGGCGTTTGGCCTCGCTGGCGTACGGATCGGTTGGGTGGCCACGCGCGACCGCAACCTGCTGCAGCGCCTAGAGGAATACAAGGATTACACAACGATTTGTGCAAGTGCGCCCGCGGAGGTTCTCGCGCTCATCGCCCTGAGAAGCTGGCGCAATATCGTCGCTGATCAGGAACTGATCATCGAGCGCAATGCTCAACTCTTTGCACAATTCACATCAGACCATAGTGAATTGATTGCACCAGTACCGTCCGCTGGAGGGTCTACATGCTTTCCCCTTTGGAGCGGCCGAGGTACAGCGCATGAGATGGCACAACGTGCCGTACGAGAGTTTGGGGTAATGGTGCTGCCAGGCGAAGTTTTTGATCCACGGAGCAACCTAGGTAGTGGAATAAATCTTTCGCACCGGTTCAGGGTGGGCTTAGGGCGAAAGGGGTTTCCAGAAGTCCTTGACCGGTTCGATGCCTTCCTCAAGGTGTCGGCGTAGTCGCAAGCGACGGTGCTAGGCCTTTTGGTCCGCTGGGTCGTCGAGGTACCGCCAAAGATGGAGACACGCAGCTGACGCAAAAGGATGCCAATGTCCTTCCCTGGCGGCTTGCCCAACCTGCTGAGCGGTTGCGCGCGACGAGAGACCGAGAAGCCTTCCGACCGCAACTTGGATCCCGAAGTCGGTCGACGCGAGAACGTCCGGCCGGCCCAGACCAAAAATCAGAAACATATTGGCAGTCCAATCACCAATTCCGTGAACCGCCACCAACGTCTCGCGAATTCGTTCGTCTTCAGCATCCTGCATCGCGAGAAAATCAAGGGCGCCGACTTGAACGCGTGCCGCCAAATCACGCACCGACCGTACCTTTGCCGTGCTCAGTCCGCACGCCCGAAGCTCAGAATCGGATAATCCAGCAAGAGCGTCCGGGATGCAGCCCGTCCCAAGACGTTCGAAAAGTCTTGTCCGAATTTTTTCTGCTGCGCGTGTCGAAAGCTGTTGGCCGACGATTGCAGACACGACAGCCCGGCACGAATCGCTCTCGACCGCTGGACTGAGTACCCCTTGAGCGCGAATGACCGACGCAATTGGGCCAGGCGACTGCGAGAGGTGACGGTGGGCGTCG
>CAYFLJ010000273.1:0-2247 GCA_964343985.1 uncultured Thermoflexus sp. | reverse complement strand
AGGCTGCGAAGATGATCGGCAATCTCGGCAATGCCTTTGGCGCCATTACCGACGGGCGTGAGGACACGACCGGTTTCATGGCGGCGGTTCGTGCCGAGGGAGAAGGCGCGTTTCGCGCCGCAGGCATCGCTTGGGAGCCGCGAGATGCGTTCGAAGCGCGTGTGAACGCCGCCCGAGGGACAACAAAGTTGGCGCCTGGTGAACGTAATCTCGGATCGACGTGGCAAAGCCTGATGCGCGGCGCGCCCTCACTCGAGACCGACTACCTCAACGGCGAGATCGTTCGCCTCGGGCGTGCGCACGGCGTACCGACGCCACGGAACGCGGTCTTGCAGGTGGTCGCGTCGCGATTGCATTCGACTGGTGCCAGACCGGGCGCCCTTACCGTTGGCGATCTGGAAACGATGGCAACAGAAGTTGTCGAGTAGTTGCCGCCGGAATTGGCCAGCCGTGGCCACGTTCGGTTCGAGGCCTGCGGGGTGAAGCGTCCCGGTGGCGCCGTGTCCCTCGGACCGCTGTTTCAACCTACCGACGTACACTCGCAGCGAACGTTCGCGTCACCAGATTGCCCCGACGCACAAGGAGCGCCCACTCGTGAAAATAAAGAACCTTGGCCGGACGGGCCTACGTGTCTCGGAGGTGTGCCTCGGGACGATGACCTTTGGCAATCAGGCCGATCAGGCGACTTCGTTCGCCATTATGGACGCGGCGGTTGAGGCAGGCGTCTCGTTCTTCGACACTGCCGACGTGTACCCACTGGGTGGGGCTCCTTCGGACAACGGCGAGACCGAGGCGATCATGGGACGATGGTTCGCCGCTCATGGCAATCGCGAATCCATCGTCCTCGCCACCAAGTGTCGTGGCCGCATGGGATCTGGCCCGAACGACGAAGGCCTAAGCCGCAAGCACGTCATCAAGGCGTGTGAGGCGAGTCTGAAGCGCCTACAGACCGACTACATCGACCTCTACCAGACGCACTCACCCGACGCCGGTACCCCAATCGAAGAGACAATGCGTGCCCTCGATGACCTCGTCCGCGCCGGCAAAGTGCGGTACGTCGGCGCTAGCAACTACCCCACGTGGGAACTCGCAGATGCCCTTTGGACGAGTCGATTGAACGGCTTGGCCAGATACGAAAGCATCCAACCGCGCTACAACCTCCTTTTTCGCATGATCGAAGACGAGTTGTTCCCGCTTTGCAAGGCGCACGGACTTGGGGTGATTTCCTACAACCCTCTTGCCGGTGGCATGTTGACCGGCCGGTATCTTGGGTCACGTGCCTTGCAGGATGGGAGCCGCTTCACCCTCGCCCACGGGCGTGGAGAGATGTATCGCAAGCGATACTGGAACGACGAGGTTCACTCGCAGGTCGAGCATTTGGCCGAAGTTGCCGGCCGCCACGGCCACTCGATCACGCACCTCGCATTGGCGTGGGTTCTGGGGCAGCCCTTGATCACCAGTGCGATCGTCGGTGCAAGCCGCCCAGAGCAACTACGGGACAGCTTGGGTGCGCTTTCGATCAGCTTGTCAGATGAAGAGCGCGCGGCGTGTGACGAGGTGTGGTTCAACCTGCCACGCGAAAAGGATCCGGAGATCGCCCGCCGCTAGCTTGCCGTCTCGGTGTTCTTGACCCGTGTGCCGGGCATCCAAACAGATCGTGTTCAATGGCGACCGAACTCCTCGGAGCAAGATGACGATGGCTACTCCCGCCGACCGCCTCCCGCCAGCGCCACTTGATCGCGACTGGCCGTTGACCCAGGACTACGTTGCCCGCGCAGCGGTCGGTCGGTCGGTCCTTCGTCACGACCAACATCGCCCTCGATACCACGCGTGCCCGCCTGCGGGTTGGATGAACGACCCCAACGGAGTGATGCAGTACGGAGGCCGTTGGCACCTCTTCTATCAGCACAACCCACGTGCCGGCGTCCACGCGGACATGCATTGGGGGTACATGTCGAGCCCAGACCTCGTTCACTGGGATGACCACGCCTGCGCCCTCCGTCCCGACGAAGACACGTACGATGCTCAAGGCATTTGGTCAGGCAACGCGGTCGTGGCTGACGACGGTACACCAACTCTCTTCTACACCGGCGTGCGCGCTGGGTCCAATGACCGTCACGAACACCAACTTGTTTGCGTCGCCCATGTACGTGACGGGTTCACGCGTTTCGAAAAGGACCATGGCAACCCGCTAATCCCCACAACACCCGTTGGCCTCGCGTTGGTGCAATATCGCGACCCATTCGT
>CAYFLJ010000272.1:0-2248 GCA_964343985.1 uncultured Thermoflexus sp. | reverse complement strand
CGGTTCGACAACCTCACCAACCCGCAACGGATTGGCGTCGAACACGTTGGTCCCGGCGACGTCATGGTGATTGATGCCCGCGAAGAGGTCGATGCCGGCACTATCGGCAACATTCTGGTCACCCGGATGCGCGTGCGAGGCGCCGCCGGAATCGTCACCGATGGGTCGTTCCGCGATGCTGACGGAATCGCCGCCGTTGGTCTCCCCGCCTACAGTGCGGGCACCCACGCCGCGACAAACGTCACCTTGCACCACCCGGTGGATGTGCAGCGACCGATTGCGTGCGGCGGTGTTTCAGTCTTCCCCGGGGACGCGCTCGTCGGCGACGACGACGGCGTAATCGTAATCCCGCGCCATCTCGTGGAAGAGGTCGCCGCTCGGGCCACCGAACAAGAACGGCGCGAGCGGTTCATCCTCAGCCGTATCAGCGCAGGCGCCTCGATTGTCGGCACCTATCCGCCGGACGCCGAAACGCTGGCGGCTTACCAGGCAACACGCGCGCCGAGTGAATGAGTCTGGGCCAGACGGCGACCCCTGCCAGACACTCGGCAATACGTCGCCGCCGACTAAGAAAGTGGGGCCGCCGGTACTGGCGATACCGACGACCCCTCTTGGTCGATCCCCGTGTGTGTGGCCGCACTCACGGGACATCAATGGTCTAAACGCACCCTCTAGCCATTTGTTGCGCCGAGCGGTCACCCACGCAGAACAAGTCAGGACGTGCGGGAGCGCAAAAACCCAAACTGGTAAGAAGCGCCAGCGACCACCGCACCCAAGGTCGGACCCACAACCCAGACCCACGCATTAGCGAGTGTGCCGTTGTAGAGGGCTGGGCCGAACCAACGCGCTGGATTCAGCGCCCCACCTGAAACCGATGCGGTCGCCATGGTCCCCACGGTCACTGCGAGACCCACGTATAAGGGGCCGAGCGCCGACCGGTTTCGCTCATCAAACCAACTGCCGTAGAGCACCGTGACGACCAAGAAGGTTGCAATCGCTTCAACCATCGCGGCCCCGACGTCGGTCGACCCTGGACCAATGCCAGGCGTTCCGTTGCCAACCTTTGCAAGTGCGTCGGCGGGAAACGTGAATGCGACCGCGCCCGACCCGAGCACTGCACCCACGGCTTGTCCGATAACGGCAACTGCCGCGCGCGCCGGTGAAAGTCGACCCGTCACTGCAAACGCCACGGCGATTGCCGGATTGAACAGCGCCGCGCTCAGGTGCCCGAGCGATGCCACCAGAACGCCAGTGGCGAGACCGGCCGCGATCGCCGCACCCGTTACTTCGTTCGCACGCGTCACCACAATCGCGGAGACGGCGGCAAACACCAGCAAAAACGTGCCGATGACCTCGATGCCGAGTGCGACCGCCATGTCCCCGGCGACGGACTCACTCGTCGTACCCGGCGAGTCGTCGTCCACATGAGTGGTGGCGTGGGGCGCCGCCTCAACGCCCACCGTTGGGCGCGTGGCCGTCGGACGTGGAATCCGGCGTGGCCGAGTGTTGGGCATGACATTCGCTCCTTGGGTCGATTGGCGGCCGAGGATGACATCGAGTTCGTTCGCCTCGCTAGGTCAAAGACGAGCGACTACCCGCATTGGTTCGCACGTTACCTATCCGAGCGGTCTATGATTGGGTTTGGTTGTGAGCCGCCCAAACAGGGTAGTGCGACCGGGAGTTGGCATGGCGAGTGACGAAGGCAGCACGGGCGCATCGGCAGACAGCCTTGACAACACGGGCCGCAAGTCACCGCGGCGGCGTGCGGACGCCCAACCTCGCGCGGCCGCACCTGCGACTACTGCCACGCCTCGCGCACGGCGCAAACCATCCAAACGCACTCTCGCCACGTGGTGCACGCAATTGGAGGGCCAAGGATTCACCGCCAGCGAGGCACGGCGCATCGTCTTTGAGAAGGCGCACCCGCGCGACGAGGGTCTCGTCCGCAACTGACCCTCGCCTGTCATCGCGCCGCCGCTCAGTGGAACGGCGGCTCAAGCACGATGTCGAGTTGGTAGACCGTCGGTCCTTCGCGGTGTCTCGACGCCTTGATCGCGCCCGCGATTTCGTCTGGGCCGTGCAGTTTCTCGGCGTGCGCCCCAAACGACCGGGCAAACCCCACGAAGTCCGGATTACGTAACACGGTGTCGATCACGCGCCCGGCATAGCGTCGCTCTTGCGATGCCTTGATCATCCCGTACGCATTGTCGTTGCACACAATCGTCGTCACCGGCAGGCCGTATTGCAC
>CAYFLJ010000271.1:0-2275 GCA_964343985.1 uncultured Thermoflexus sp. | reverse complement strand
CTGACCACTTCCCGCGGCCCATCGACCGCGTCTCTCCCGTTCTCCCAATGTATGCGTCGCCTGTCGCGCCTGGCGGGCCTCGCCGGTTATGCCGTCTCGACGGCCGTCACCAACCTCTGGCGCCACCCCACCCAGAGCGCCTCCGCCATCTTTGCCATGGTGGTCATGCTCGTCGTCCTCAACGGCTTCCTCATCGTCGTGAACGACCTGAGCCTCGCGGTCGACGCGCTTGAACAAAAAGTCAACCTCATCGCCTATCTTCGTGAGGATGCCCCGCCAAGCGCCGGCCCGATCCTCACCGACCGAGTCGAACGGGCACGCGGCGTCATTGAGGCCCGCTTCGTCTCCAAGGAAGACGCCATGGTCCGCCTCCGCGAGGACCTCGCCGACCGCGCCGACCTCATCGACATGGTCAGCGGCAACCCATTACCCGCAAGCGTCGAGGTACGCGTCGATGACGTGACACAACTGCGCGAGGTCGCGGCGTCGCTCCGCACCGACCCCGCCATCGAAGAGGTCATCCTCCCGGAAGACGCCATCGATAACCTCGTACGCCTCGCCCGTGCCACCCGCGTCGGTGGGGCCGTTGTGATTATCGGTTTCGCACTCGTGACTACCCTCGTCGTGGGCAACGTCATCCGCCTCGCCGTGTTTGCACGCCGTCACGAAATCGAGCTGATGCGACTCGTCGGCGCGACCGACTGGTTTGTGCGGTGGCCGTTTCTGCTTGAAGGCGTGATGTACGGCGCGATTGGCGCCGCGCTGTCCATCGGCATCGTCGTTGGGTCGTTGCCGTGGGTTGAAGGAGCGGTGCGCGATGTCTTTCGTTTCCTCCCGATGACCGCCGATCCACTCTTGGCCGTCCGACTCTCCGCAACGTCTACCGGTGTCGGCCTAATGGTTGGGGCAACCGGTTCATATCTTTCCGTGCGACGGTTCCTCGATGCCTGAAAGACGCAAAGCCGCGCTCATCGTGGGAGGCAGAAGCACCCCCGCCGTGCTGGAAGCACTCCGCTGGCGCGGTGCGCGGAAGCACCCCTCGCGCTGGAGGCACATGGGTATCGCGTTCGTCGAGGCGCCTGCAAGTACTGCCATCCAGACCGACCACGGAAACGGGAGAGAGGCGCTACCCCTACCCCGATGATCATCCTTCGGAACGTCACCAAGGCCTACCAGACCGGGCGCGTTGCGCTTTCGGGCGTCACCCTCACGATCCCCGCGGAGGACTTCGTCTTCCTCGTCGGCGGGAACGGCGCGGGGAAGAGCACGCTGCTCAAGCTCTTGACCCGCCAGGAAGTTGCCACGACCGGCGTCGTCATGGTTGGTGGCACTGATCTGCGAGAGCTGCCTGAACGGCGCGTCCCCGCCTACCGCCAGAACCTCGGCGTGGTCTTCCAGGACATCCGCCTCTTCCCCCGGCAGACGATTGAGGAGAACGTGGCATTCAGTCTGCGCGTGGCGGGCATGGATCGGCGCACCGACGGGCGCGACCTCGTCGCCGACGCCTTAGAACTCGTCGGCATTACCGCCTACGCCAAACGCTTCCCCCACCAGTTGTCGGGAGGCGAACAACAGCGGGCCGCGATTGCGCGCGCCATCGTCCGGTCACCATCGCTCTTGCTGGCCGACGAACCGACCGCAAGCCTGCCGCCAGAGATTTCATGGCAGATTGTCCAGTTGTTGGCAGAGATCAACCGGCGCGGCGTCACGGTGGTGATCGCCACGCACGACCGAGAGGTCGTCGACCGGATGCGACGCCGGGTCGTCGAGCTTGAGGGTGGCTTGGTGCGTCGCGACGACCGATACGGGCGCTTTGAACCGGGCATCGACACCACCGGGTCTTGGCCGGCCGTCGGAGTGCGTGTCGATGGCTAGGCGCACGTGGCCGCGGTACATGGTCACGCTCACCCTCGCGATTACTCTGGTGGCGGCGCCACCTGTCGCCGCCGAGGGACTGCTTGACAGCTTGCAGACCCAACTTGACGCGGCGAAGGCCGCCATCAGCAACCTCACTGGCCAACGCGACCAAGCGGCGCGACAGGTCGACGCCATGCGCGGCACCAACCGGTCGCTCGCCGAGGAGTTGAAACGCCTCGATACCGAGATCATCGACGCGGTTACCCGCCTGCGTGATGCCGAGTCTGAGTTAGTCCGACTTGAGGGCGAGGAGACGGCACTCGAGGCAGAGATTCGTGATGGCCTCGCCGCCGTGCAAGGGCGGGCCGACGCCTACGGTGCGCACCTTCGCGCGCTGTATAAGGCGACGCGAACCAGT
>CAYFLJ010000270.1:0-2283 GCA_964343985.1 uncultured Thermoflexus sp. | reverse complement strand
GGATGGTCGTGGCGGTGACGCGCAGAATGTTGGCCTGCGACACGACGTGGCCAGTAACTACCAGTTCAGATCGGAACTCCGACGAGTCGGCGACGTAGACCTCAAGGAAGACGATTGGATCGGTGGGCGCAATGTTATGGATCGCGCGCTCCTCTGCTTCCTTGGCCAAGTAGCCGGCGGCGTCTTCTCCCTCTGGGCGGTTGCAGACGATGCGAAGCGAACCGGACGCTGCGGCCTTCCGGACGATGGCTAGCGCCGCGTCATCGGCAACGATGCGGTCGGCACGCAACTCCCACGACCGTATCAGGCGGGATGCGATCGACGTCACGATGATGGCGACAATAAAGAACATCGCGATTTCGAGACCGTCGGGACGCTTCACGATGTTCACCACCATGGTGTACGCAAACACGATGGTGATGGTGCCGAAGACAGCCGCGAGGACGGGCCGCTGTTCCCGCAGATACGCCAACGAGACGGCGAACGCACCAGAAAGCATGAGGGCGATGACACCAGTGGCGTATGCACCGCCCTGCGCATCAACCGAGGCGTCGAACCAGATGGTCACCGCTGCTGCGACGGCGGTCAGGATGAGGGTCAGAGGGCGAACGGCCGCCACGAATTCGGGCGCCATGCCGTACTTCGGGAGGTAGTTCGGCACCAGGTTGAGCAGGCCGGCCATGGCAGAGGCACCGGCAAACCAGAGAATGAGGACGGTTGAGATGTCGTAGACGACGCCAAAGCCGGTGCCAAGGAACTCGTAGGCGAGGTAGGCAAGGGCACGGCCGTTGGCGCTACCACCCGGTTGGAACTCCGCCGCCGGGATCAGTGTCGTGGTGATGATGCTGCTGCCCATCAGGTAGACGCTCATGATCGCGGCGGAACCGGCCAGCAGCTTGTACGAGTTGCGGATTCGCCCCTTCGGACGTGCCGGCGTATCCGTCGCGTCGCCCTCCACCTGCGGCATCACGGCGACACCCGTCTCGAAGCCTGATAGTCCAAGGGCAAGGTTCGGAAACAGCAAGGCGGCAGCAAGGACCATGGCGACCGGGTCGCCAAACGTGGCGAAGAGGCCCGACGTCCACAACTGCAGAACGGCCGGATTGGCGGCAATTTGCATCAGTCCGGCGCCGATGACCACCGCATTGAGGATGAGGTACACGACGACGAGGCCGACGGCAAGGCCGATAGCCTCCTTGAAGCCTTTCAAGAAGACGACGCCGAGGGCAGCGATGAGGAAGAGTGTGACCTCCACCGGGTAGTGATGGAGGAATGCGGGTGCGAGTGGGTTCTCGATGATGTGCGCCGTCGCATCGGCGGCCGACAAGGTAATCGTGATGATCCACGACGTGGCGGCGAAGCCAAGCAGGGCCAAAATGAACGTCTTGCCTTGCCACCGAGGCAAGAGACCTCGCAGCATTTGGATCGAACCTTCCCCGTGCGGGCTATCGTTCGCCACCTTGATGTACATCGGTAGCGCGCCCAAAAGGGTCACGAGGATCAAGATGCCCGTTGCCACCGGTGCGAGGGCGCCAGCGGCGAGAAACGCGATGCCTGGTTGATACCCAAGCGTCGAGAAGTAGTCGACGCCCGTAAGGCACATGACCTTCCACCACGGATGTGTTTCGTGCCCCTTCGACTCATCTAGGTGATGGCCAGTTTCGTGCCCGGACCCTGCGCCGTCGTTGCGTGACGGGTCTTGCACCAACCAAGTACCGATACTCCGAAAGAGGCTCACGGGTCGTTCGGCTCTAGGTGTGCCTTGACGTGGTGCGGGAAAGGTGCGGTACCCCACGTCGGAGACCATCCCGTCGTCCTCAGGATTGTCCTCTAGGACGTACGAATGGTCGGTGGCGGGTGCCACCTGTGGGGATGGCGTCGAGATAGCCACGGCGCTCGCCTCCATCGGTGCGCGTCGAGGCCTCACGGCGTGAGGCTGGGCAGCGTCTGTCGCGCTGCCGACCTGAATCGTGCCACGACCACACCGTATCGGGCTATGCACGATGCGCCCTCGTAACGAGGTTGCGGCGGGCTTCCCTTTGGAGTGTGGGCCATGCAGAAGGGGACCCCTTGCGGGATCCCCTCTGGTGCGGTCTTCGGTGGACGACGGTGCTTCCGTCGTGCGTCGTTAGCCGACGAGGTTGCGGATGACCGTCTGCAAGATGCCGCCGTTCGCCAAGTAGCGCACGTCGACCGGCGTGTCGCATCGCGCCGTCGTCACGATCTCCGTCGTCGTGCCATCCCCCCGATGGATCGTCACGTGGACGTCCTGATGCGGATGCA
>CAYFLJ010000269.1:0-2284 GCA_964343985.1 uncultured Thermoflexus sp. | reverse complement strand
ACGGTACACAGGGTGACGATGCCCCACCACATTGAGGTCGGGATATCGACAAACATCGTCGTCGAGTTCTCGTCGGTCGGGTCGAACTCGACGTTCCAGATCAGCGTCGAGGCGATCACCAAGACGGTGAACAGGGCGATCAGGTAAATCTGGAGGTCGCTCCAGAACGACGACTTGTTCGATCCAGAGAGCGTCAACTGCATATTGGCAGCGGCGGTGCGTACGAGCTTCAGCGTTCGCAACATGCGCAAGACGCGCATCATGCGAAGCACCTTGAAGAGAATTGCGCCATTGAGATCAATCGAAAAGCCGAAGACTTGTGCCGCCATGATCATGACCGTCACGTAGGTCGGCAAAATTGCCAGCAGGTCGATCAGGCCCCAGACACTGAACAGGTAATCGCGCTTGCGTTCAGCAAGGTGGTAGTTCGCCGCGAACTCGAAGGTGAAAAAGAGGACAAGGACGATTTCGATCGCCTCGATGGCCGGTCGGTACGCCTCGTGGAACCACGCCACTGAGTCGAACACCACGAGTGCGACCGATCCGAAAATTGCGACCGTGAGCGCATTATGCACAGGCCCGTAGAGCGACGACCGCACATCCACAAACGCGGCGTGAACGATGGTGTCAAACCAACTGGTCCGTTCCTTCGCGTGATCAGGACGGTCACGCGTATCTGCTCCAGTCGCAACCGAGCCAACCACACTTGCCACGTGTTGCGTCGATGTCGCGATGTCGTTGACGGCGGAGTCCCCGCCGTAGAGCGGGCGTTCCAAGATGCCAATCGCCTCGGCCGGCGCCTGCATCGCAACGGCACGCGCGGCCTGAAGATCGCGGAGCGTACGCGTCGCGTCGAACCCCGGCGGCACACGCGGCGCCAACAGGTAGACGAACGACTTCGCTTTGTCCGACTCTTCGGCGCGCCCGAACAAGCTCGTCATCAAGGCACGCCCAACGACGCTCGTCAGCAACGAGAAGAGGGCCAACCCGGCCAACATCGTGAACCCACCCACGATGCGCCCAAAGCCGGTCACCGGGAACATGTCGCCGTAGCCCGTCGTGGTGAGGGTCACAAACGACCACCAATACGCCTTCGGCACACTCGTGAAGGTGTAGACCGGTGTGCTCCACCCCTTGCCCGACCGCTCCTCATACAGGTTGACCATCGGATCGTCGGCCCAGTCGGGGGCGGCGGCCTTGCCGTCCTCCGCGTCTTTCAGGGCCGCGAACATCTCGGATGTCGTCTCGGGCACACCCGGAGGCACGGCCTCGGCAAGGTGGATGAGCGACGAACTAATCGAGACGACCGTGAAGAGGCAGATCGCGTAAATCTGAAGATCGGCAGCGAAGGTGTTCCGACGCTTCGCCGCGCCCTCCGCCGACTTCTGCGCTTGTTCAGCCGCCAGTTTCAGAAGCTTGAGGACGCGCAACGTCCGCATCACGCGCAGCGTCCGAAGCTGACGCAAGAACGCGGCGCCCACCATGCCCCCAAGCGCAATCTCTATATAGGAAGGTGCGATCGCCAGAAGGTCGATCACGCCCCAAATGGAGAGCAGATAGCCTCGCCGGTCCGGAGCGACCCACACGTTGGCAACGTACTCGACCGTAAAGATCGTCAGCAAAATAGCGTCAATGAACGCAAACAGGGTGGCGTACTCGTCGACCAACGGGTGCACCGTCTCGACGGCCATCACCACAACACTGGTGAGGATCGAGAAGAGGACGACCCGCATCGTGGTGGCGTAGGCTGCCGTCTGCGGGCGCAGAAGCGCATCCTCGACAAGGCCCCGAAGACCCTCCGTTGCGGTACCAATCTCGGGCGACGCACGCCCGGACCGATCACGTTGCTGACTCATCCGCACTGTCCCTCACCAACGTCGGTGGCAACCCCACCATTCGCCCCCAAAAGTCCGTACCGCATCGCGTGACATTCCGTAAATGATACGTATGCGGGAATGTTATTCGCGCAGTGTAGCGGTTACAAACCGTCGTGTCAGTGGCGGCCGCCACATACGTCAAACGGATCGTGAACGAAATTCGGCGACCCACGCCGACGGGCACGGTCGTCGACGCCGGCCTAGCCTCGAACCACCACCATCACCACCACAATTGTCCCAATCGTGAGGCGGTACGCCGCAAACACATCCATCGATCGGGTGCGCACGTACCGCAACAGCCCACCAATGACGGCGACCCCAACGAGAAACGACACGACAATCCCGACCGCAAACGCGGCCCGTTCGTCCGCCGGTATCCCATCCGTCACGAGGTGACGCAACTTGAG
>CAYFLJ010000268.1:0-2286 GCA_964343985.1 uncultured Thermoflexus sp. | reverse complement strand
GCGCCGCTCCCTGCCGTCGGGTTCCCGGAAGCGCTTGCGGCTTCACGATCACTGGCGATTGCCGTTGCGTCAGTGCCGGGCGGTACGTCACCGGAGGTCGTGCGTGCCGTCGCGGTCGCGTTGTCGGCGGTGCCCGAAGAGGCCGCTCGCGGGTTCGCGACGGGCCTTGGCGCACTCCCCCGAGAGGCGGCCGGAGCACTCATTGGCGTGGTTGGATCGGTTCCGGCCGGTTCGGCCCGTGCATTCGTTTCAACGGTTGGGTCACTGCCGGCCGGCGAGACTTGGCAACTTGGATCGATAATCGGTTCGATACCACCGGCACAAGGGGCGGCGTTCGTAGGCGCAGTGGGGTCCGTGGCACCGGAACAGGCACGGGCAGTCGTGCAGGTGTTGTCGGGTTCGCCGCCAAGTGCGATCGCAAACCTCTCGGAGTTTGTCGCGGGGCAGACCGCTGAACAGTCCACGCGAACGATGGCGTCGATTGCGAGTCTTGCCCAAGCCGGGACACCGGTCACCATCGCCGCGCCGTACGGCTCAACCACGACTGCCTCTGGCCGCGAAATCGTGTCGTTCGTGATCCCGGTCGACTCCCCGCCGGTGGCGTCGCGCTACGGGGCCGTCGAGGTGGCCGGCGCGAAGTCGCAAGGTGCGCCGTCGCGCGCCGTAGTGATTTTGGCGCGACCGGGTCAAGCCGCGCGCGTGGTTCGGTACGAGGCAGGGCCTTGGCCGTCGCTCGCGCTTGTCTTGGGTAACGGCTTGTCGGGTGCGTTGCCGTTCGTGAACCTGCCAGATACGGCGCTATCGTTCACATTCGACCCGTCACCTCCCAACTTGAATGCAGTGCAAAAGGGAAGCCTCGGCGGCGGCATCGTGACGCCACTCGGTTCGCCGTTCACGTTGGACGTCGAGGCGCCAGACGACGTGACGATTGGCTTGTCGTTCCCGTCGATTGCCGTGCCGGCGGACGCATCGCTGGGCTATCTCTATGAGACGCGCGACGGTGGCGGAAACTTTGTGGGGTACCTGCGGGCACCGACAACCTTCGTGCCGTTGACCGGGCGCCAAGATTGGTCGCTTACGGCGGCGGAACTACGTGCGACGTTGGTGTTGCCGGTGGCGTTGCGACCGGCCTACGTGGCGAACTTCGTGCCGGGCCTGCGCATCTGGTCCGGCCCGTACGAGGGGGCGAAGGACTTCGGCCCGGCAGGGCCGTTGCTGACGACCTACACGGTGGTGGCCCCGCAGGTCGGTGACCGCATCTACGTGCTCAACGAGGTGACGAAGAACTTCGGATGGATCGATGCGTCGGGTGTGGCGCCGACCGGCCCGCCGGAATAGGGATAGCGACGAGACCCCGCACGCGCGGTACGCTGAAGTCGTGGGATGTGTGACGAATGGCCGCTGAGATGCGCGTGCCGATTCCAGTCGCCGCTGAGTTGATCGCATCGATCGACCAACTCGATCCTGATCGCGAAGCGTTTGTTGCCGGCGCGATCAGGAACGAACTCGCCCGAAGAGGGCGCGGCGCTCAGGTTGTGGCTCACCCGGAGACACTCGAGCTTGCCGAGGTGGGCTTTGATGAGTGGGCTGCCCTCGCCGACGAAAGCGATGCGGCACTCATTGACCCATCGTCGGTCGTTTCTCTCCACTGGGATGCAGATGCCGGTTGGGTGCGGGACGACGAGTGAACGTCACGCGCGGTGACGTCGTCGTCATTGATTTGGCGCCAGCTCTTGGGCACGAACAACGCGGCGTCCGCCCTTGCGTTGTCGTGAGTGACCCTCTCCTTATCGAGTGGCAGCGTTTCCCGCTCATTGCTGTGGTGCCACTCACAAGTACGCCGATGTCGGGTTGGCTCTATCCCAGATGCACGTCACAGTCGACGGGCCTCCGGCTTCCATCGGTTGCATTGGTCGACCAAGTGCGGTCGGTAGATCGGCGACGAGTGCGAGGTGTCGCTGGGCACGTGTCGGATAGCGAACTCTGGCAGATTGACGAGGCGCTGCGGCTATACCTTGGGCTGTCACCAACTCGTTGAAGCTGCGGACCTCTGTGGCGCGTGCGGGTTCTGCCGCCGACTAGGATGCCGACCATCGGGTGAACCTGGCGATACTGACCGGGTGGGCCGTTGCTGACGACCTACACGGTGGTGGCCCCGCAGGTCGGGGATCGGATCTACGCGCTAAACGAGGCGACGAAGAACTTCGGGTAGATCGATGCGTCGGGTGTGACGCCGACCGGCCCGCCGGAATAGGGATAGCGACGAGACCCCGCACGCGCGGTACG
>CAYFLJ010000267.1:0-2288 GCA_964343985.1 uncultured Thermoflexus sp. | reverse complement strand
TTGGACAAGAAGAAAGCGGAAACGATCCTCGTGTGGGACCTCGGTGGCGGCACGTTCGACGTCTCCGTTTTGGAGGTCGGTGATGGTGTCTTTGAGGTTAAGAGCACCAACGGTGACACGCATCTCGGCGGTGATGACTATGATCAGCGCATCCTGAAGCACGTCGCCGACACGTATCTCCGGGAAGAGGGGATTGATCTGCGCAAAGACAAGCAAGCGCTGCAGCGGCTCATCGAGGCCTCTGAAAAGGCCAAAATTGAACTGTCCGGCGTCATGCAGACGGAAATCAACCTCCCGTTCATCACGGCCGATCAGAACGGGCCGAAGCACCTTGCGGTCACGTTAACCCGCGCCAAGTTTGAAGAGATCACCGCGGACATCACCGAGCGTTGCGTTCCGCCGTTCCGTCAGGCGCTTGCGGACGCAAAACTCGACGCGAGCAAGATTGACGAGATCGTTCTCGTTGGCGGCTCAACGCGGATGCCGGTGATTCAGCAAC
This sequence comes from uncultured Thermoflexus sp., assembly GCA_964343985.1. Lineage (GTDB taxonomy): Bacteria > Chloroflexota > UBA11872 > UBA12225 > UBA12225 > CAILQO01. The sequence continues at coordinate 1,789 of CAYFLJ010000267.1, read as the reverse complement.
TTGTGAAGCGTCTCACCGGTAAGGATCCGAACCAAGGCGTAAACCCCGACGAAGTCGTGGCAGTCGGCGCGGCGATTCAGGCGGCCGTCCTCACTGGGGAAGTGAAAGATGTCGTCCTGCTTGACGTGACCCCGCTATCCCTCGGCGTTGAGACCTTGGGAGGCGTAACCCAGCGCATGATCGAGCGGAACACCACCATTCCGACTCGCAAGACCGAGACGTTCTCCACCGCGGAGGACAGCCAAACGGCGGTCGATATCCACGTGCTTCAAGGCGAGCGCCCGCTTGCACGGGACAACATGACCCTGGGGCGCTTCCGTCTTGAAGGTATCCCCGCCGCGCCACGGGGCGTACCGCAAATCGAAGTGACTTTCGATATCGACGCAAACGGCATCCTGAACGTCTCCGCGAAGGACACCGCAACCGGTCGCGAACAGCGCGTGACGATTACGGCGAGCACGCATCTCGACAAGTCTCAGGTCGATCGCATGGTGCGCGACGCGGAAACCTTCGCCGACGAAGATCGGAAGCGCCGGGAGGAAATCGAGGTCCGGAACCGCGCCGACAGCCTCGTCTATCAGACCGAGAAGACGCTCAAGGATTACGGCGACAAAGTGTCAGGCGATGAGAAAGCCACTATTGAGACGGCGATCGCTACGCTGAAAGAATCGTTGAAGGGATCTGATCAAGACAAGATCAAGGCCCAGACCGAAGAGCTTGAGCGTGTGTCATTCAAGCTCGCCGAGGCGATGTACCAACAGCCCGGAGCAACCGGAACGGACGACGGGTCAACCGGCCCGACTGCGAGTGGACCGTCTCGACCCGGTGGAGACGACGTAATCGACGTGGACTTCAAGGCGTCTGACGACAAGAAGAAGTAGGCCGCGAGAGGACATGGTCTGCCTCAGGCTTTACTTGAGGCAGACCACCGTCCGGCCGAGAACGTCTTGTCAAGAGCACCAAGGAGGAGCGGTATTTCAATGGAAACAGACACACAAGCGGTCGACACACCGCTTGCAACGCAGCCGCCGGCCACGCCAGAAGAGGCCATCGCGCGACTTGAGGCAGATCTAACCGCCGCACGGGCTGAAGCGGCAGCGAACTGGGACAAGTTCCTTCGCGAACGCGCTGATGTCGAAAACACCAAACGACGGCTCGACCGAGCGTTTGCTGATCAACTCAAGCGTCAGCAAAAGTCGCTGCTCGGAAAATTCCTCGGTGTGGTTGACAACCTTGACCGCGCCCTCGCGTACGCCGAGAGCGGCGCAAGCGATCCAGAGCGCCTCGTCCAAGGGGTTCGCTTAACGCACACACTCCTGCGTGACACGCTGCAGGCTGAGGGGGTCCGGGCCGTAGCCGCCGAGGGCGAACCGTTTGACCCAGCCGTTCATGAGGCCATTGCGAGCGAGGTGCGCGCCGACGTTCCAGAAGGGCAAGTCGTCGCGGAACTCCAGCGGGGGTATCTCTTTGGCGACGAATTGCTGCGTGCCGCGATGGTGCGCGTCGCGGCGAGCGAGTAGCGTGCCCGCGCGGGGACGTCGATGAACAAGGACTACTACCGGGTCCTCGGCGTGGCGCGAAACGCCAGTGATCGGGACATCAAGGCCGCGTATCGAAAGCTTGCCCGCCAATACCACCCTGACGTCAATCAGGGGGACCCGAAGGCGGAAGAGCGCTTCAAGGAGGTTGGCGAAGCCTACGGTGTGCTCTCGGACCCGGAGAGTCGACGGCGGTACGACGCCGGCGCATGGTTCGGCGGAGCAGGGCGCGGGGCGGCACGCCCGGGGGG
>CAYFLJ010000266.1:0-2299 GCA_964343985.1 uncultured Thermoflexus sp. | reverse complement strand
GCTCGTCTCATGCTCCGTGCGGTTGTCCTTCACCATGGTGTATGGGTGAAGCACATACGACCGAATCGAACTCCCGAACCCCGCAACCGTCGGCTCACCTTTCAGGCGTCGCCGTTCGTTCTCGACCTCAGTCAGGCGTCGCTCAAGCAATCGCCCACGCAAAATCTTCATTGCGACTTCGCGGTTCTGCGCCTGTGACCGTTCGTTTTGGCAGGTCGCGACGATCCCCGTGGGCTTGTGCGTCAATCGCACCGCCGACGACGTCTTATTCACGTGTTGCCCGCCGGCGCCCGACGACCGGAAGACGTCCATCTCAACGTCCTTCTCGTCGATCAGGATATCGACATCGTGCTCGACGACCGGCATCACCTCGACGCGCGCAAAGCTGGTGTGGCGCCGCGCCTGACCGTCGAACGGTGAGATGCGAACCAAGCGATGGCCCCCGCGCTCTGAACGCGCGTACCCGTAGGCGTAGTCGCCCGACACTTGCAGCGTCCCGCTCTTGATGCCGGCCTCGTCGCCTTCGGCCACGCTCACCACCTCGGCCTGAAAGCCGCGCTTTTCAGCCCACCGCGTGTACATGCGTAGCACCATCTGCGCCCAGTCTTGCGACTCGGTGCCACCTTCGCTCGCCGAAACCTCGATCAGGACGCCGCTGCGGTCGTACTCCCCGCTCAATGCTAGTTGGAAGCGCAGCGCCTCAACGCGCGCCTCCATCGCCGTGACGTCGGCCTCAACGGAGGCAATCGCCTCCTCGTCGCCTTCCGCGGTGGCCACCTCGAGGAACTCGGCCAAGTCTGTCGCGTCGCGTTCAAGCGATGTCCACGTCTCGATTGTGGCGCGCAGGCCATTCATGGCACGCAAGGTCACGGCGGCGCCCTGCGGGTCGTCCCAGAAGCCTTCGGCTTGTGACGCCGCCTCAAGGCGCGCAAAGTCGGCCCGTTTGGTGTCGAGGTCGAGGCGACCCATGTACTGCGCGACGAGGCGTGACAACTCCTCAATGCGGGCGCTCAACGACTCGGGTGGCATCTCGTTGCTCCATGTGGCCAAGGTCTCCGCGACGGTTGGATACGCCTCGCCGGCGCATGAGGCGTTGCTAACCGCCCCACTGCCTGCCCCTCTGTGCGTGGCAGGCGAGGCGCCTCCACAGCCCCCTCGGCTTTTTGCGCCCTGCAATGGGGTCGCTCGCACGGGAAGAGGTGGGTGTGGAGGCACACCCAAGCTGTCGGCGACGACGTCAGGTGCCGCGGCGCCGCTCGCGATTCCGGGCGCGGCGCTCAAGGGCCTCTTGTCGATTGCGTTCGGCGCGAGTGAGTGGGCGACTTTCTGCACCGGTCGCCACGGTGCCGTCGCGCGGCGCGGGTCCGCGACTCGGTACTGACGCCTCAACTGGTTGATTCGTCACCATGTGCGCCATCGACCTCGGTGGGGCGACTAACTGCGCGACGCGACGCGCCACCGCCGGCGATGGCGCCCGAGGACCATCTTTTGGTTGTGGCGTCGCACCGTCACTGCGCGATTCCGAACTGGCCGTCGCGACGTCATTATCTGAGGGCGATTCAGACTCGCTCTGGTTGGCGTCGGCCTGCACCTCGGGAACGTCCGGGGCGGCCATCGGGGTAAGGGCGAACTGCATCCTGAAGCACGCACCGATCACGTTTGCCTGTATGTCCCGCACGAGGTCCTGAAAGAGTCGGTACGCCTCGCCTTTGTACTCGGTCAGAGGGTCTCGTTGCCCGTAGGCACGCAAGCCAATGCCAGCAATCATGTCGTCAATCGCCGTGAGGTGCTCTTGCCACAGGCCGTCGATGACCCGCAAGGTCGTACCCCGGACGGCATAGGCGAAGAGCTCCGGAGAGTAGCGGCGTTCGCGCAGGTCGTAGATGGCCTCGGCCCACGACACTAACACCGCAGGCATCGTCTCACGGTTTTCACCGGCGAGGATGTCGGCGGCGTCGGCATCCGGTACCGCTTCGGCCAAATCTGGGCCAAGGAGCGAGGCGTACGTCTGGTAGATCGCTTCGAGGTTCCAGTCGTCGGGGCGCGACGACTCGGTGTGCTGCTGCACCAGGCGGTCGGCCAACGCCCGCGCCATCGAAAGCAGGAGGTCGCGCGGTGCTTCGGAGTGGAGGACCTGGCGACGCTGCCGATAGACGACGGCACGCTGCGTGTTCATCACATCGTCGTACTCGACGGTGTGTTTGCGCATGTCGAAGTTGAAGCCTTCGACCTTCTCTTGCGCCTGCTCGATGCTACGGCTCACCATCGGGTGTTCGATGGGTTGGTCGTCGTCGAGGCC
>CAYFLJ010000265.1:0-2308 GCA_964343985.1 uncultured Thermoflexus sp. | reverse complement strand
GCCCTCCACGACCCGCCCGAGCCATCCGTGGCCCGTGCGACGCGCCCCAGCATCCATGCCGGGATGTCCATCGGCGTTCGCCGCTTAGCGACGCCCTTCGTAAATCGCCTGGCGCAACTGCGCAAACTTGAGGTTTGTGAACGCGGTCGCCGCCGAGAACTGAATCTGCGTCTCGGCCAAGCGCACCATCTCACGGTCGATGTCGACGTTGTTGCCGTCGTTCCGCATCGTGTTGCCGCTCAACACCTGTGTCTTGGCTTGAATGTCTTCGATATTTGGACGACTCATCGACACCCCAAAATGGGCTGCATTCGTCGACACCATCTGGAAGGTGTCTGGCGACGGCCGATTGACCGCCGCCGCCAACTCCTCCTCGAACGACACTTCCGACGTCTTGAAGCCCGGCGTATCGACGTTCGCGACGTTGTTGGTAATGGCACGGCTACGGAGGCTCAGACCGTCAAGTGATTTCACGATGGCGCCGAATGCGGCGTCGTTACGAATGAGATTTGGCATCGTGGGTGTTCCTTGGTGCGCTACGAACCGGCGCGCCGCAACTGTTCGCGGGTCTGAAGAACTTTGCGCACGTATCCCTGCGTCTCGGAGTACGGCGGTATCCCACCGAACTTCTCGACGGTGCCCGGGCCGGCGTTGTAGGCCGCCAGCGCCTTGGTGACGTCTCCGCCGAAGCGGTTAAGCATCTGGCGCAGATACTTGGCGCCGCCCGCCGCACTCTGGCCCGGGTCAAACGAGTCGGTCACTCCAAGCGACCGTGCCGTGCCATCCATCAACTGCATCAGACCCTTGGCTCCGGCATGAGAGACGGCACTGGCATTGCCGCCCGACTCGACCTTGGCCACCGCGCGGACAAGGTCCGCATCAAGACCTTCGCGGGCCGCTGCGGTACGCAGCTCCTCATCGAAAGACCCAACACGGGCCTCCCCGGCTCGGACGGACGGCGCGACTGCCATCGCACCGTCCGCCCGCGGCCGGATAGGGAGGGAGAGGGAGATGCCAAGCCGGCGGGCGCGATCAAGCGCCGCTTGTACGAGCGTGGTGTGGATTGTTCGGAGAGCGCTGCCATCGCTCGCCGAACCCGCACCGCCGTAACTCCGGCCTGACAAGATGTCCTGTAGCGGTGAACTCGTCACCATCTCCCAAAATCCCCCCCGGAACTTGCGACCGCGAGAGCCGCCACGGGCGGGTTCGACAGCAAACGCCGCCCTTCGAACCCGTGCCTCATGACCGCCATCTCGTCCATCTCCTTGAGTTCCCGCTGCTGTTCAGCCTTCCGGTACTCGGCAAGCTGCTTCTCCTTCAGCTTCTCGAGCGCCTTCCGTGCTTGCATCGCCTCCACGAGTTCGTTCCGCCGAGCCTCAACACGCGCCCGTGCGCGTTCCACCACCTGCACCTGCCGGTCAACCGATACTTTCAACACGTCGAGGAACCGAAGGCCCAACTGCAAGTTCTCCATGTCGAGAATTCCCTCGCCTTGGATCGCTTCCAGATGATCGACCGTCCGTGCTTCGTCGTCTCGTAGTTGGCGCAATGTGGCTTCCTCCTTGAAAAACCCGCCCTGCGCCTCGCCAAATGCCACCTTCGCCAAGTCCTCAAGTTGCTGGCGGTAGTCCAGCACCGATTGGAGGCGGAAGACGAACCGTGGCATCGACTCGGTGACCGTCCTTTCCTATTGACCGTGTGCCTCACCCTCGAAGACCGTCGCCGGTTCCCGCTGGATCGACTCAGACGTTGACAAACATCCGTTGGAGCACTTCGACCGCCCCCGCGTAGTCGGTCGACTCCGTCGCGTCCTGCCGCAAGTACTCCCGCACCCGAGGCATCATCGCGAGTGCAAAGTCGATCGCCGGGTTACTCCCCGCCGCGTAGGCACCGATGTTTACGAGGTCTCGTGCCCCCGCATACGTCGCCAACACCTCCCGCATAAGTCCGGCCGCATGCTTGTGGCCGGGCGACGCCAACTCCGTCATCAATCGCGAAATGCTCTCCAGCACATCGATTGATGGGTAGTGGTTTTCCGCCGCCAACTGCCTCGACAACACGATGTGCCCGTCCAGGATCGACCGCACGGCGTCGGTGATCGGCTCCTGCAAGTCGTCGCCCTCAACCAAGACGGTGTAAAAGCCGGTCACGGTGCCCTTGGCCGAGGCGCCGGTACGCTCCATGAGCCGCGGCAGCATCGCGAAGACCGATGGCGTGTACCCACGCGTCGCCGGCGGTTCACCGATGGTGAGGCCGACCTCGCGTTGCGCCATCGCAAAGCGCGTCACCGAGTCCATAAGGAAGCTGA
>CAYFLJ010000264.1:0-2311 GCA_964343985.1 uncultured Thermoflexus sp. | reverse complement strand
CGGGCATGGCCCTCACCTCACTCGTTACCGCTGCGTTCTCGTCCCTGTTGGTTGCGCAGCAACTTCAGGCGGCGAGCGGCCTTGAGGCCATTACCGATTCAGGCCACACCATCATCGCGGGGTGGAACGACCGCGCCGAGGCGGTGATCGGCGGCCTGATCGCATCGACCCCGGGTGGCAAGCCGAATATCGTGCTGGTCAACCTGCTCGATGCAGAAAAACTCTCAGAACTCAAATATAAGTATCGAAAGATCAACCTGCGCTTTGTCCGTGGTGACGCCACTAGCGAGCAGGCGATGGAACGAGCCGGCGCCGCGAAAGCGGCGAACTGCATCGTGATGGCGGACACGCAACAGGCACCCGGCGGTGAGGACCTTCGCTCGACCGTCGTGGTGTTGACCGTCGACAAGATGAATACGGACATCAAGATCACGGCTGAGTTGATGCTTCCAGAGAACGAGGCCGACATTCGCCGAGTCGGTGTTGATGACATCGTCCTCGCGGGTCAAGATGCCGGGTTCTTCATGTCTGCCGGTGCCCTGTCTCCTGGCTTGGGCAACGCCGCTCGCGAAATGCTCAAAGCCTCTGGCGAGGCAGAAATCCGACGCATCGACTTCCCCAGAAACATGCGCGGACTGTCCTACCAAGAGGTGTTCAATCTCTACCGTCAACAGGACGTCCTTCTCGTCGGCGTCATCTCTGAACGAATCAATGTGTCGCTTGACGATCTCATGGGCTCGGGTACCGGATGGGTGACCGGCCTCATCAAGCGCCTGATGGCGGAGGCGAGTCAAGAGATCCTTGGTCAGGATCAAGAAAAGATCCAGATCCTTTGGGACCCGGGCGACGACTACACCATCGGTTCGACCGACGCGGCGCTTGTGATCACCCAACCCTTGACTGTCACGTAGGATGAGGACAGGGGGTACGACTAACGTGTCGCCGCCCCCGGCTAGCCCGTCGCACTGGAGGACGAGATGACCGCCGTTGCTGCTCCCGTGGTCGTCGCCAAGAACGGCCTCAAGATGGGGCCACACCTTGCCACGGAGTTCGACTACAAGCGCATTGAAGAGGCCTCAAAGGACCCTGGACCGGTCATGGCGGACTGGGTGCAGCGGTCGAAGAAGGCGAACATGCTTGCCGAACTCACCGAAGAAGAGATTGCCCAACTGTTCTTCGGGGGTGAGTACTTCCACTACGAGCCGGGCGATGTGGTCATCCCGTGGATGGACACCAAGGACAGCGTGTTCGTCCTCATGGCCGAGGGTCGCGTCCGCATCATTACTCCAATTATTCTGCCCCCGCCCGTTGGCGATTGGTTATCTGGTGAGAAGAGCCTGCTTGAGCTTCCGGCTCCGCAGTTGGTTGGCCACTTCAACCTCCTCTCAAGTACCGTCCGCTCGGCAACGGTCGAAGCCGTTACCCCGCTCGATGCAATTGAAATTCAAAAGAATTACGTCGAACTTATTACGAAGACAAATATGCATATTGGTGCGACCCTATTCAAGAACATGGGTCGCGCCCTTCAGGGGCAGTTGCGCTTCACGAACAACGACGTGCAGAACCTAACCGTTGCCGTCGCGCTGGCGTCTCGCGCGCTCCGCAAGTAAGCGCGCCACTCGACGGCGTCGGCAAGCCGGGCCTCCCGCGTGGGAGGCCCATTCGCTTCCCGTCCGACACCTTAACTCCCGACAGGCCTTCCGGGGGCAAGCCGAAGGAAGTCGAAGTCGCACCCGTCCGGCGCCTGCAACACGTGCCGTTGGAAGAGTGCGCGGTAACCTCGCTCGAACAGTGGCGGAGGCGCAGCCCAAGCCTCCCGCCGGCGTGACAACTCGTCATCGTCGACGTCGAGGTGCAGACGTCGCCGCTCGACGTCGAGTTCGATCCAGTCATCGTCACGAACAAGCGCAAGCGGACCGCCGATTGCACTCTCTGGCGCCACATGCAAGACAACCGTCCCGTACGACGTCCCGCTCATCCTCGCGTCCGAAATGCGCACCATGTCTCGTACGCCCTCGCGAAGCAGTTTCGCAGGAATCGGCATGAAGCCGACCTCAGGCATGCCCGGCGCGCCGACCGGCCCGGCGCCTTGCAAGACGAGGATTGAGTCGGCGGTCACCGGCAGGTCTGGGTCGTCGATACGGGCACGCAGGTCGTCGATGCCACGGAAGACCACCGCTTGACCACGGTGCTTGCGCAAGCGCGGCGATGCTGCGACGTGCTTGATCACCGCGCCGTCCGGACAGAGATTCCCGCGTAGGATCGCGAGACCGCCCTCCGGAGACCGTGGTTCCGCGAGCGACGCCACCAC
>CAYFLJ010000263.1:0-2311 GCA_964343985.1 uncultured Thermoflexus sp. | reverse complement strand
ACCAGATATCGCGACCACGCAATCAATCGCACGCGCTTCCATTGGGAAAGCCAGTCGCGGACCACTGCAGACAGTCCGACAGGACGGCGGTACCAGACGCACGAGGCGGCCGGCTCGCACGTCGTGCTTTTCGCACGTCACCGTCAGGACGACCGGGCGTTTCTGTGCTTGGGCCCGGCGTCGTACATTCAACACGAGGGTGAGTGTCCGATGCAGATCACGTGGCGCGTACATGTGCCGGTGCCCGCGGACGCCATGGGGTGGCTCTCGATGGCAGCGTAACTCCGCAGAATCCGCAGCGTCATCGGCCAACACCGACCGAGGCTGATCCGTATCCTCGCGGCGTGACCGAAGAACGCGACCGACCGCTCGCCTTTGACCGGACGGAAGGAAACATCCGTCATCGGTTTCTCCGACACCGGCAGGTCGCTGCGCACGTTGCCCTCACCTCCGGCACAACGCCGCGCATTATCGTCGCCTTCCCCGCTGGCAATCGAGGCATTCTTCTCGCGGGCGCAACCCATAACACGGCGATCGACGTCGACTTCGCCGGACCAATCCTGCCCCTCGACCCAGATACCGACGGCATTCGTGGCGTACTGGTCTCGATCACCGCCGACGCGCCGGAAGTACGCTTCAGGCGCGCCGTCCTTGGCAACATCCGCACGATCCGCGACGTCGAGTACGGCGTAATGCCTCCCTCCAAACTCTCGCGCTACGCCATGGTGGTTACGGGCCCGGCACATGATCGCGCCGTGGCCATTGAGCGCGGCGACCTTGATGGTCACCATGTGCACGCGCTTGGTCTTGAACCACGCGACAGATCCGACGTCGCCATCGAAGCGGACGGCACCATTGTCCTAAAGGCCGGTCCTGACGGGACCGTCCGCGCCGACCTGATCGCCACCTGCGACGCCACACCGCTCACGCCGATACCGGTCAACCGCCTCTTACGCGCGCTCCCGCTCAACGTCGATGACACAGGTCAGGCCGTCGCGCCGTCACCGCGCGACCTCGAACCGCTCGCGTTCCTCTCGTATCGGGAGAAGCTCCTCGCCGGTTCATGGCAGTACCTGACGTACTTCGGGCGAGACACGCTGTTGGCGCTACGCCTGCTTGCACCGGTTGCGAGTGCCGAACTCTTTGAGGCGGGCTTGGGTGCCGTGCTTGATCGCCTCGCACCGAACGGCGGCGTCGCGCACGAGGAGACCCTTGGCGAGTACGCGCGAATCGACCGTGAAAGGCGTCGGACGCGCGGTGGCGTGAGCGAGGGCCTCGAGGCGGCCGTACGCAACTGGGGGAAGGGGCGCAATGCACCGATCCTCGACGACAAGATGATCGATGACGACTTCTTGCTCGCACCCGTCACCGCGGATTACGTCCTTGGAAACGCCACCAGAGAACGAGCGACGTCCTTTCTCGGTGCCAACGGTGGGCGGTACCTCGACGCGATACGCCGCAACCTCGCCATGGTCGCTGATCGTGCAAGACCGTATGGCGCGTCGGGTCGCGCAGCCGACCTCATCCACCTGCGCCCAGGAACCCCGGTTGGCACGTGGCGAGACAGTTCGGAGGGCCTCGGCGGCGGCCGGGTGCCATACGACGTGAATGTGGCCCTCGTCCCAGCCGCGCTCGAAGCCGCGGCCCGCCTGTGGGAGACGGGACCGGTCGGGCCAGATCCGGATCGTGCCGCCGACGCACGCACACTCGCCGCGGCGTGGGCGGACACTGCGCGGCACTTCGTCGTTTCCGTCGATGGCCCAACGGCGCGCGACCAAATTGCAACGTTTGTCGCCGGGCATGGACTTCCGAATGCCGGTGCGTTACTGACCGCGGTCGGCGACGCGGTCTGCTTCCCCGGGATTGCGCTTGACGAAGCCCTCCAACCGATTCCGGTGATGCACGGTGATGACAGTCTTGCGATGCTCTTCACCGAACCGTCGGCCTCGGCTCTCGACGGCATGGCACAGCGCCTAACCGACCCATACCCGACGGGCCTGCGCGTGCCAGGGGCCGGAATCGTCGTGGCGAACCCAGTATTTGCGTCACCAACGACGCAGGCGATGTTCACGGGGGGCCACTATCACGGCACGGTGGCGTGGTCGTGGCCCCACGCGGCATACGCCGTGGGACTCGCACGCCAACTCGCGCGCACGGACCTGTCCCTGGCAACGCGTGCGCGACTCTTGGATGCGGAAGCCGCGGTTTGGGAAGTCATCGACGCAACCTCAGCACTTCGCGGCACGGAGTTCTGGACGATCAAGGTGCGTGATGGCCGGTACGTTTCGGTGCCGGCGCAGGGTGCGGGGAT
>CAYFLJ010000262.1:0-2325 GCA_964343985.1 uncultured Thermoflexus sp. | reverse complement strand
CGTCGACGCATCGTGCAGGACATGGCGCAGAACTGCGACGGCGTGATCGCGGTGGCCGACGAGACCGTGGGGCAGCTGTACAAGTGGACGAGTGGCACGGGGCATGATGTCGCGGTGTCGCAGGTGCCGCTCGGGAACCATTTTGATGCAGTCCCACCGGCAGGGTTTACCCGAGAGGTTTGGCGCGCCGAACGGGGAATTGGGCCGAATGCGTGGGTCATCGGTCACCTCGGGTTTGTGAACCCGAGCAAGGCGGTGGACTCGACGGTCGCGGCGCTTGCGATGTTGATTGCTGCCGGCCACGACGCGCACTTGCTGATGATCGGCCAGGCAGCAAGCCCCACCGACCCGGCCGGTGCACGCCACCTCGACGAAGTTTTGACCATGATCGAGCAAATGGGTCTGACGGATCGAGTGCATTGGACGGCGCGAGTCTCCGCCGAGGACGCCGTCGCATGGATCCGCTGCGTCGATGTCATGTCGTTGCCGTTCCGCGATGGGGCATCTCTGCGTCGCACCAGCTTGATCGCGGCGTGGGCGAACGGTGTCCCAGTCGTGACGACCGACGCTCAGATGCCGGTCGATTGGTTGCGGGGCGACGCGCCGGCGGCGGTCTCGCCGTCAGTTGGCCCAGAATCGCTTGCGTTGACCGTTGAGACGGTGATGGAAAACCCACGATTGCGCGACGAGTTGCGTGCCCGTGGTCTCGCCATTGCCGAACGCTTTGCGTGGCCGTCCGTCGTGACGAAGACGCTTGACGTGTACCGAGAGGCGCGTCGGATGCCTGGACGCTAGCGAATCCGCGCGGGCGGCCGGATCACGGAAAGCAGGATTGCGAGGTCGTCGGGCGCGACGGCGCGCGTCGCCCACAGAGCAAATGGGTAGGTCATGCCGGCGGCGACGATGGCGACCCACGCGTTGACCGTCTCCCCGACGAGTAGCACCCCGGCGGCGATCACCGCGGCGGGCAGGGGCCGGAGACACGCGATTGCCAAGGGTTGAATTGGCATGTGTGCTGCAACTGCGCGTGCGAACGGCACGCACAAGACCACCTCCGTGGCGATTGTGGTCGCCCCCGCCGCGACGTATCCGTAGGTCGGGATGAGGACGAGGTTCGCCACGAGGTTAAACGTGGCGGCTACGGCAAACGCCACCGTGATCCGGGCCTGTAGTCCGAGGGCGATCAAGACGTACTGCGTTAACCCGTTGACAAAGCTGAGGGGCAGAAACCAGATCAGGATTTGTAAGGCAATCGCACTCTCTGGCAGGAACGCCTCGCCCCACAGAAGGCGGGACAGTGGCGAGGCTACCCACGTCAACAGTCCGGCGACCGGCACGGCGGCGATCACGAGAAGCGTCAGTGCGAGGGCGTATACGCGTCCGAGTGACGCATCGGGACTCTCGTCCGCAGCGGCGCGGCGCGACAGCATCGGGAAGAGCGCGAGGATGAAACTACTGGAGATTCCACCAACGCCGTCGATGATCTTGTAGGCGCTTGCGTACTGCCCGACGCTCGACCGTCCCCACACGCCCAAGATCTGCACGTCGATGCGAAAAAAGATGCTGTTCAGGAGGTTGTTGAGCATGAGCGGTACGCTGTCGCGTAGCAGATCGAACGCCTCGGCAATGCTCGTGCGTGGCCACGCAATGGCGACGGGGAGGCCCGCGCGGCGGGCGAGGGCAATGAATGCACTGGCCGTCGCCACGGTTATCACCAATGACGTCGCGCCCAGCCCGATGATGCCCATGCCACCGAGAAGCGCTGCCGTTCCGAGGAGGGTAGTGGCGGCTGCGCCGACGAGTGAGAGGAGGGCGGGTGTGCCCATGTGCTCGTGCGCCATATAGACACTGCTGACCGACGCGGCGACTGCGCCTGGGACAAGGCCAATCGCGAGGAAGACAACGGTCCATGCAAGGTCGATGCCGAACCATCCGGCGGCGTGGCCAGTCGCGGCGAGGGTCGCCATCGTGAGGGCGGCGACGACTGATAGCCCGAGGCGAACGCCAACGGTTTCGCCAACAATCTCTCCGAGGGGGGTGTTGCCTTCGCCGCGTCGGCGCGCGACCTCGCGAGTGAGCCATGTGCCGAGGCCAAAGTCGGCGAGGATGCCGGCATAGACCCACACGTTCACCGCGACGGCGTAGTCGCCGGTGCCGGTCGGCCCGAGGGTTCGCGCGGTGACGACGGCGAGTACCCAAGAGAGGGCGCGCCCGATCAGATTAGCCGCGAATGGGGCGGCGGTGTTCGCAAGTACGCGCCGGGCAATGGCCCGTCGGGCGTCGTCGGGGGCACCCGTGGCGGTCATCGCCGGTAGAACGCCTCAC
>CAYFLJ010000261.1:0-2337 GCA_964343985.1 uncultured Thermoflexus sp. | reverse complement strand
CCACGACGGGCATGCTCATGGCGAAAATCGTCCGGTCGCTCTTGTCGGCGCCGCCATCGCTCTCGCGGTCGGTTACGCCATCGATGGATTCGGCTCCGGCCTCCCGTGGTGGTCCCGATCGGTCGCGTTTGGCGCTGCAATCCTCGCGACCGCACCGAGCATCGTTCCGAACGCGTGGTTGAGTTTGGTTCGCGGTCGGACGCTTGACATCAATTCACTTGTTGCCTTTGCCACCCTTGGTGCGATTGCGCTTGGTGATTGGTCGGAGGGCGCAACTGTTGCATTTCTTTACATTCTTGGTGAGGCAATCGAGGAATTCACCTTCGCTCGCACGCGTGGTGCCGTGTCTGCGCTCCTCGACGTGGTGCCGGCGACGGCAACCGTTGTGGGTGGCGACGGATCGGCCCGAGACGTACCTGTGCGAGACATCGCACCGGCCACTCGCATCGCTGTCCGACCCGGCGGGCGGATCCCGATTGACGGCATCGTTCGGGTGGGCGCCGCCGCGATTGACCAAGCACCACTCACCGGCGAAAGCTTGCCGGTCGACCGCGAGGTTGGCGATGAGGTTCTCGCTGGCACGATCAACCTCAACGGCTATCTCGAGATAGAAACCACCCGACCGTTCGACGATTCTGCGGTCGCTTCGATCGTGCGGGTCGCCGGATCTGCGCTGAACGGAACGACCCGTAACCAACGTGTGGTGCAGCGGTTCGCACGGTGGTATACGCCGGCGGTGGTGATCTTGGCGGTCGCTGTCGGAGTCGTCGCGCCGCTTGTCCTTGGCGAACCGGTCTCCGATTGGTTCGGGCGGGCGCTGGTGCTTGTCTTGGTGGCGTGCCCCTGTGCGCTCCTGATGGCGTCTCCAGTGGCAATCGTGGCGGCGGTCGGTGCGGCGTCGCGCCGGGGCGTCGTGGTGCGGACTGCGGGCGCGCTTGAAGCGGCGGGTTCGGTCGATGCCATCGGGTTTGACAAAACCGGGACGGTGACGCACGGCGCACTCGAGGTCTTTGGCGTCACGGCAGCACCTGACGGTGGGATGGACGCGGAGTCATTGCTTCTCTTAGCGGCGACCGTCGAGGCGCGGTCGGAGCATCCGGTCGGCGTCGCGATAGCGCGTGCCGGTAAGGCATCCGGCCGACAAAGCGCCAACGTGTCCCAGTTCCGTTCGATCCCTGGCTCGGGAGTTGTCGCAGCCGTGGGCGACCGACAGGTTGCTGTCGGGCGTGCGCCTTGGATCGATTCTCTCGGAGTGGGCCTCGAATCGGTTCGCGCCGACCTTGACCGCCACGAAACGGAGGGGCGCCGTGCAGTCGTCGTTGCCGTCACTGATGGCTCGGAAAGTCAGTGGCGCGTCGCCGGTGTGATTGCAATTGCCGATCACGTGCGAACTGAGGCGAACGCGGCGATTGCGGCCGTACGTGCCTGCGGGGTCCGGGCAGTGCGGTTGATCTCCGGAGACACCGCGCCGGCGGCGATGGCCGTTGGGGCGCAGATTGGAATCTCGCCGAGTGACGTGGACGCCGCCCTGATGCCCGAAGGGAAGGTGGATGCCGTTCGCGCCCTACGCAAGCTGCCGGGGGTCCGCGCCGTTGCGATGGTCGGCGATGGGATCAACGATGCGCCAGCACTCGCCGCTGCCGACGTGGGCATCGCGATGGGCACAGGAAGTGCGGCGATCGCGCGAGACATCGCCGACGTGACGATCCTCGCCGACGACCTACGCCGCGTCGCGTGGTTTCTCACCCTCGCAGCGCGCACGCGTCGGATCATCGTGACCAATGTGGCACTCGCCATTGGCATTAAGATTGTCGTTATGGCGCTTGCGACGATCGGCTACGCAAACCTCTGGTTAGCTATCGCGGCCGATACGGGGGCAACCGTTCTCGTTGCACTGAATGGCAGTCGTCTGCTCAGAAGTGCGTCAGGAGGCGATCACGGTCCAGATCGCGCGCTTGCGTCTGCGATGCGCTGAAGTAAGGGTCTGGAAGCGATGGTTGCCCACTCGCCAATCTTGCCGACCGCATCAGCCGCCCTGTGTTTCGTCTTCGCCGTTGTCCTTGGCCGGCAATGGTGGGGCCGACGGCGCCCGTATCAGGCGGCGTGGGCGATTGGCATGGGGTGGTACGGCCTCGCGTCTGCCGCCGATGCGTCAGGGCAATTCACCGGCTGGGGCGAAGCGACCTATCGGACGTGGTACTTCGCAGGTGCCTTGATGGCCGCTGCGTGGTTAGGGCTGGGTGAGGTTTACTTGCTCAGGGCGACCGGACTGGGCGAGGTCGCTGCTGCCGGAGTCTTTCTTGGAAGCGTACCGGCGGTGATCCGTGGGGGACGGCT
>CAYFLJ010000260.1:0-2341 GCA_964343985.1 uncultured Thermoflexus sp. | reverse complement strand
GGACCAAGCGCTGTCAAATCGACCTGACCCAATAGGTCCCCAGCCGCGGCGCGCTGTAACGACGGTTGCGGACCGGACACCACTACCGTCACAGACGGCGGTTCGATCGAGGCGGTGAGACCCGTCAGGACGCTTGTCGGCAAGACCGCGATCGTTCGTGCTTGTTGCCCTGGTAGCGGCGCCACCCGCACCCGCAATAAAAGAGGTACCTCACCGACCACACTCACGCCAGCCGGCCGGACCACAGCGACCGTTCGGGTCACGTCAGCGGTCGCTCCAGACACATCCACTTCTTGACTTGCGACCGTCGAGAGCTTCTCGAGGAGCGCCGGATCCCCGACGACCTGAACCGTCGATGGCTCAATTGTGATCCCGGTCAGCCCGAACCCGGCGGCCGGTTGGCCTTTCACCGTCGCCACAACGGGGATCGCCTTCGATCCAGCAATCTGCTCGACGTCAACCGTGACACTGACTGACTGCGGTTCGACGCGTACCCCGCCAACGACGCCGCTCCCTCCACGAGGTTCGGGCTTAATGGTGCGCTCAACCGTCGATTTGAGTTCGTCCATGCGGACAGTAACGCCGGCCTCAGTCACCTTCTCGACAACGCTCGTCGGTCCTACAACTGACACCGTTACCGGTGAGATCTGCGGCGCGCCGACCACCCGATAGCCAAACGGCACTGCACCGACAAAATTCACTCGTACCGGCACCGACACGGTCCGGGTCTCTTCCACTCGCACCGACACCTTCGCCGGCGACCACGCTTGTATTCTGACGTCTGGGTCTGAACACTCAACCCGTATGTCTCGTTGGTGAAGGCCCGCCGCCAGCGCAGAAAGGTCTAGCGTCGCGCGAAAACTCGACGCCTGCAACCGTCGCCATGAATCCTCCGGAGCGACTATGCGGACCCGTACCGAACCCAGTTCGTTTGCGACAACAAGCGTCGGCGCAACGCCGCGAACCTCAATCTGAATATCGGTTGGATATGCGTCCTCACGCTCAGGATTCTGCGCAATCGTCAGGCTTGCCCAAAGCACGACAGCCACGGACAGCGCAAGCGCGAACCGCCACGTGGCTACTGCACGCGCGACCGCGCTCATCGCGCGACCTTACTTAGCGACGGGTGCCGTGCCACGAGTCCTTCCGCGCCCCTCGATCCCGACATCTGGTGATCGGCGTCGTCGGGCGACCGCGGTGCGCCTATCAGTTGGAGTAGCACCGATGCCAAGTGGGACGCATCGGGAACCTTTTGGATCCGCCCGTGTTCACAGAGCGAAACGCCACCGGTCTCCTCCGAGACCACAACACACACTGCGTCCGTCGATTCAGTAATCCCAACCGCCGCCCGATGGCGCGTGCCTACCTCTGGTGCGAGGTCGTGATTTTCGCTGAGTGGGAGCAGACACCGGGCGCCCACGATCCGATCGCCCCGAATCAACGCGGCGCCGTCGTGAAGGGGAGACCCTTTGAAGAACACTTGGTTCAACAAGTCGGCCGACACAAGTGCGTCGAGTCGGGTCGCCGACTGGACGTATTCCTCAAGCCCAGTCACGCGCTCAATGACGATAAGCGCCCCGAAACCGCGATCAACCAGCATCTGACACGCCTTCGCGACTTCATCGGCCACCGTCATTCCATGATGCGCCGTGACACGTAATCTCGGGCCTGCAAGGATATTGCCGGTTCGGCCAAGTTGCTCCAAAACTCGGCGCAACTCCGGTTGAAAGACCACGGGCAGCGTCACAAGCACGGCAGGGAGACTATTCTGCACTAACCAGTTCAGCATCGTCAGGTTCAACCACGACCCGAGAATGCCCGTGGCCAACAGCAAGATCAGCGCGCCACGCACCAACTGGTCAGCTTGGGTTCCCCGAATCAGTACTAAGAACCCATAGATGATGAGGGTGACCAGCGCAATATCAAGAATTGCGAGTGGCGTGACCTTGCCGAGAAGCCACATCGCCTGTTGCACGTCAGCGTTCCCGCCAGCGCACCGCTGCGTGCGGTGTCACCTCGGTCAGCATACCCCGGAATGGCGTCTGGCGTATCAATGCTTCTATGCAACTGGCAGGCATCTCGTTCTGCCGAACGTGGACCATGCGCCCTCGCATTAGGCGCCAAGGATGAGCGCCAAAATCGACTTCTGGGCGTGTAACCGGTTTTCCGCTTGATCAAACACGACCGATTGCGGGCCATCCATGACGTCGTCAGTAATTTCGAGCCCGCGATGCGCCGGTAAACAATGCATCACAATCGCATCCGGTCGGGCGTGCGCCAGAAGGCCAGCGTTGACCTGATACGGGGGGAACACGCGCATCCGTTCGGCAGACTCCGCCTC
>CAYFLJ010000259.1:0-2343 GCA_964343985.1 uncultured Thermoflexus sp. | reverse complement strand
GGCCCCGGCACGGCGACGAGTTCGGCGCCGTATGCCCTGATCTGGCGCAACTTGGCGGCTGGCGCTGAGGCCGGTGCATAGACTGTGCAGGACATGCCGCCTCGGGCGGCGTACGCCGCCGCCGCGGCGCCGGCATTCCCAGACGAGTCCTCAACGAGATGCGTCGCCCCAGAAGCCGCGGCGACGCTTGCAAGGACCGCCATGCCTCGGTCTTTGTAACTCCCGGTCGGATTCGACCCTTCGAGTTTCGCCCACACGCGACGCAACCCAAGCGTCGCGCCCCACCGTGGCAGGGGCACGAGTGGGGTATCCCCCTCGCCGAGATCGAGTGCATGCGCGGTCGCGACGCGCGGATCACCAACAAACCGTGCACGGAATCGCCAGAGGCCCCGAGACGGCAGCGCGGCATTTGAGTTCGTCGTAGTGGTCACGGCGTGCAGGATGCCCGACCGCCTAGCCATGGCGCCCCGCGGCGCGGCACCGCGGCGGCGTCGAACATTTCGGCAGTCGCAACCCTGAGCGATTGCAGACCAGCGTCGCGCCCGAGTGTGAACGTTGATAACATTACGAGCAGCCGTCACCGCATCGCCCCCAAACCTCTGCCGGGGCTGCTTCGCTTGCTGGGCGCGGCCGAACCAATCGCGTGCCAACGAAGGGAGCCCGCCGTGTCGAACCCGCACGTCGTTATCGGGAGCGGGGTGGTGGGCGCCGCCGTGGTCCGCGCGCTTGAGTCGCAGGGCGCGGATGTCGTGGTCGTCACCCGACGCGGCAACGGCCCGCAAGGGAAGAGAGTCCGTCGGATAGCGGCAAGTGCGGCCTCCGTGGAGGCACTCGTCTCCGCCGCGCCACGCGCCGCGGCGGTCTACAACTGCGCGAACCCACGCTATCACGAGTGGGCACGTGACTGGCCTCCGATCGCCACGGCGCTCCTCGACTACGCCGAACGGGCGGGGGCGGTGTTGGCAACGTGCTCGAACCTCTACGGCTACGGGCCGGTCGACGTTCCCATGGTTGAGACCCTGCCGCTCGCGGCCCCGGGGCGGAAGGGCCGGATCCGGGCGCAGATGTGGCTCGACGCGAAGGCGCGCCACGATGCCGGGCGCGTCCGAGTGACCGAGGTGCGTGGGTCGGACTACATCGTCGCCGGGGAACAATCCCGAGTCGGAAGCGCACGAGTGATGGAACCGCTCCTCGCACGGAAATCGGTTTCGTTGATGGGCCAGCTCGACCAACCGCATGCGTGGACTTCGCCGACCGACGTTGGCAGGCTCTTAGTACAGGTAGCGACCGACGAACGCGGATGGGGGCGCGCTTGGCACGTGCCGAGCAACTCGCCACGCACGCAACGGCAGGTTATCGATGACCTCGCCGACGCCGCCGGCGTGCCGCGCCCAAAGGTCTCGCAGGTGCCGAATCTCATCGTGAAGGCGCTTGGTCTGTTCAACCCGATCATGCGCGAATTCGGTGAGGTCGCCTACCAGATGGAGCGCCCATACCTGCTCGATGACCGCGCCGCTCGCGAGACATTCGGCATGGAACCGACGCCGTGGGCAGAGCTTCTGGGCGACGTCGTCGCGCACTATCGAGCTGCCGCGTAGCCGACGAAGCGGCAACGACCCGCCTTCGACGGATTGAGCGGGACGTACCATCTCATGATGGGGGTGCGCGCATGCAAGTGACCTTCCTTGGCACGGCCGCCGCCGAGGGGTACCCGGCTATCTGGTGCCGTTGCGAACGCTGTGCGATCGCCCGGTCCCGCGGTGGGCCAAACCTACGCTTTCGCGCATCAGTCCTCATCAACGACGACCTCCTCATCGACCCCGGGCCTGATCTGGTCGCCGCCTCGATACGTCACGGGCTTGACCTCGCGGATGTCCAAGCCGTGCTGATCACGCACTTGCACGACGACCATGTTGACCCTACCACGCTGTATTGGCGGGCGCCTGGGTTTGCGGTGCCACCATTACCCGAGGCGGTTGTGGTCGGGACCGCGCCATCGCTTAAGCGCCTGCACGACCGCAACGGCGTCCCGCTCAGTACAGCGGCGACACGCCTGCGGTTGCATGTGGCCATGCACGGTGAGCGGATAGAGGTCTCAACCGGTGGGAAGCATCCGGTCGACCCGCGCGCCAAACCGGAGCGAACGAACATTCCTGGCGGGACACCGATCACCGGCCCGGCACGTCGATATGAGGTGGTCGTCGTTCCGGCTTCGCACGCCGGGCCGACCGACGAGGCATCGTTCTTCGCGATCCGCCAAGTCCTTGGACCGGAGGCCGAAGGGCGCCACGGTGGCGATGCCCCGGCAATCCTCTATGCGACCGACACTGGCCCATTCTCGGA
>CAYFLJ010000258.1:0-2359 GCA_964343985.1 uncultured Thermoflexus sp. | reverse complement strand
CCCCGAGACCCGGCAAGATCACCACTCGCGGACGGGCGTCAAGGACTGCCGGGGGGGGCGTTGTCGGATCGGCGTCGGCGCCTTCGTGGACGTATGCGACGTACTCACGCGCCCACTCGCCCCAACTTGACGGCAGTGCCTTGGTGAGGGCCTCTCGTACGGCGTCTTCGCCGGTGGTACCTGCCGGAACAGCCACGCAGACCGGAGAGCGACGCGTCGCGACGAGATGATCGGGCGTTGCGGGGCCGACTTGCGAGAGGCGTGCCACGTCTGGGTGCGACGCGAACGCAAGCGCGTCATCACCGTCGTCGAGAAGCAGGACGGCCCGCCCATTGCCCGGGGTAGCGATGCCCGGCCCGTTTGGGGCGACCGATCCGTTGGCGTCGGTGCGGGCGTGGAGGCCGCGAATCAGTGGCGCAAGTGACGCCCAGACCCGACGTCGTGCGCTTTGGTCGAGCGGTGCCACCGCCGGCGTGGGCCAAGGTTTGGCGCGATGACACGTTGCGGCGAATACCTCGGCGGCGGTGCACGCCGCGATGGTGGCGTCGTACGCGTCACGGGCGGTTTCGCCCCACGTGACGAGCCCGTGCTTTTCGAGGACGATCGAAGTCGCCTTTGGGTGCGATTCGAGCGCCGCGATCGTACGCCGTGCAAGGTCGAACCCCGGGCGCACGTACGGCACCCAGACGGTCCCGGGGCCGAGCGCTTCACGCACCCACCGTTCCCCCTGCGGGGTGTTCGTGAGCGCGAGAATTGCGTCGGCGTGCGTGTGGATGATGGCCGTGGCGGGGATGAAGGCGTGCAGCAGGGTCTCGATACTTGGGCGCGCCGACCCGGGTTCCATGATGGCGTGCCCGAGGAAGGCAACCATGTCGTCGTCCGCCATCGCGGCGCGGTCGCGCAACGAGAGGACGTCGTCGAGGCGCACCCCCGGGAAGTCGCGCACCTGCGCCGCCTTTAGGTCGGATCCAGACCCCTTGACCCGCAGAACCCGAACCGTGCGCCCGAGGTAGTCGATCTCGTCGCGCTTGACGGACGTATTGCCGCCGCCCCAGACCACCAGATCGGTGTCGGCGCCGATTTGCCGTGAGGCGTACAGAAGGCCGTCGAGGTCGGGCAAGTGAGCGGCGTCGGCTTCGTTCCAAAGGCTTCGCATGGCGCAACGGTACCGGGTCGGGGGGCGGGTAGCCCCTCTCCCGTGGAAGCGCCCTGCTTGCCTGGCGCGGAGAGGTTGAGGAGCGGGGCTTTCTCGTTTCCTCACCCTGCACCAACCCCTTCGCCTGTGCGTGCTACGCCTCGTAAGCGATGCCGAGCGCCTTACACGTCGCGCGCAACACGAGTTCCCAGGTTTGGCACTCGGCACGACCCGGCATGAGGGCGTTCTTCATCAGTGCCACCGAGAGGTCTCTCGAAGGGCAGTACATCGAGAGCAACCCACCGAGGCCGGTGTGGCCGTACGCATCTCCCCACGGTGCCGGGATCACCACGTGGCAATGCAGGTGGGCGGCGCCGCCGATGATCCACCCAAGACCCATTTTGGGGTGCCATTCGAGCGTCTTGCCGTCTTCGCCGAAGTAGGGGACGCGGGCACCTGCCACCGTCTCAGGATTGAGAAGGCGCGTGCCGTTGAGGCCGTCGGCACGATGCGCGGCATACTGACGGGCAAAGGCGCGCGCCGTCCCGATCATGCCCGCCGCGGGCATGCACCCGGCGCGCACTTCGGTCAGGTTGAAGAGGCGCGCGACGCCCTCGTTCTGCGCGCGTTCCTCGGCGGTGATCGGGGCGATGCCCGTCAATGGGTCAGCATCGCGCGGGGCGTGCAATATCGCCACCCGTGCGTGCAACGCGGGGTCGTCTGGTAGACCACACCACAAGTCGTGGATACCCGCCGGGCCGGTCACCTCATCGTGAAGGAGTTGCGCGAACGATTTTCCGGTCGCCGACTCGGCCGTCCGCCCGAGGAGGGTGCCAAAGGTGAGGCCGTGGTACGACATCGACGCGCCCGGTGCCCAATCTGGCGTCGCCTCTTCGAGATTGCGCCCAGTCTCCTCAAGGCTTGCCTGTGCCATCGGCGCGATGTTCTTGAAAGCGGGCAGCCCGGCGCGGTGCGACAACGCATGGCGCAGCGTGATGTTCCCTTTACCGTGCGAGGCAAATGCCGGCCACCACGTCGCGAGAGGTTCGTCGTACGCCAAGATGCCTCGTTCGACGAGGCGGTGAATGATGGTGGCCGTCACACCCTTCGACATCGAGAAGGCGGTGAACAGCGTGTCGCCATCGACCGGTGTGCCGGATTGCGGGTCGGCGACGCCGGCCCATGTATCCACGACCAATTCACCATGGTGGTAGGCCGCGACCT
>CAYFLJ010000257.1:0-2369 GCA_964343985.1 uncultured Thermoflexus sp. | reverse complement strand
GTGCCTTGCGCCCGGGGAGTACGCGCGCCTATGCCGGTGAAGACATCTGTGTGCCGGTTGACCGGATCCCGGGAGTTCTCCGAGCGATTCAAGACCTGAGTGATCGCTACGATGTCCCCGTCGCGACGTACGGGCATATCGGGGGAGGAAGCCTGCATCCGGCGGTGTTGGTCGATGGGCGCGATCCGGATAACGTTCGCAGGGTCGTGGAACTCACCGACGCGATCCACAAACTGGCACTTGACGTCGGAGGCACCGTCACCGGTGAACACGGCGTTGGTGCGGCGCGGGCGCCTTACATGCCTCGTGAACATGGCCCTGCCCTCGACGCGATGCGCGCGATCAAGCGTGCCATCGACCCCACGGGGATCATGAACCCGGCAACAATCTTCCCAGAGGATGTGCCGCCAACACCGGCTTTGGACGCATCACTCGTGCCCGGCAGTGCACCTCGAAACTCAGCGAGATGAGCGACGACCGCCGACCGAGGGTGTTGATGGTCATGGAGGCGACCATCGGTGGCACGAAGCGCCACCTGCACGAACTCTCGGTTGGCCTCCATGCCCGCGGTTGGCCCGTCGAAGTCGCCTGTCCGCGTGTCCGCGCCGAGGCGCACGGCGACACCTCATTCTGGGATGACCTTGAAGGGTCGGGCGTCTCGTTGCGGGCGATGCCGATGGAACGAAGGGTCGCGTCGCGAGTCAACCTTGAGGCAATCGGGGCGTTGGCCCGCGTGATCCGCGAGGCGTCGCCGCGGATCGACGTGGTCCACGCGCACTCCGCAATCGGTGGCGCGGTTGCCCGCCTCGCCGTACTTGCCGCTGGGCCGTTGGGCCGTCGCCCGGCGGTTGTGTATACGCCGCACGGGTTTGCGTTTCTAGACGGATCGCCCTCGCGCCGACGCGCTTTCTTGGTCGTTGAACGCCTGCTCGGTCTCGCGACCGACCGCCTTATCGGCGTGTCCCCGACCGAGGCGGAGGTCGCGTGGCGACGTCGGGTCGTGTCTCGGGAACGAGTGGTTGCCATTCCGAACGGCATAGATCTCGCAGCGATGCCGTCGCCTGGAGATGGGGCGCGGGCGCGTGCCGAAGAAGGTTGGGGTGGCGGGCCGGTCGTAATCACCGTTGCGCGAATGACGCCCCAGAAAGACCCTTCGACGTGGCTACGGGTAGTTGCGCGCGTTGCGGCGGCGCGTCCGGACGTGCGCTTTGTGTGGGTCTGGGGCGGTGAGACTTCGGCTGACGTTCAGGCTGAGGCATCGCGGCTTGGCATCGCCGACCGAATCGCGTTCCCCGGGTACCGGGCAGACGCGAGGCGCCTGGTGGCTGGCGCGACCGTCTTCCTGTTGACCTCGCGATTCGAAGGGTTGCCGTACAGCCTGATCGAAGCCCTTTCGGTAGGCGTTCCGGTGGTGGCAACCGATGTCACCGGTACCCGAGACGTGGTACGCCACGGGGTGACCGGGTTGCTGGCACCTGCCGGGGACGTCGAAGGGTTGGCCGCACATGTGCTGACGATGCTGGCGGACCCGACCCGTGCGGCCAGACTTGCGTCTGCCGGGCGAGAGGATGTCGGGTACCGCTTTTCGATCGACGCGATGGTCGATGCAACGGCGACGGTGTACCGAACGGTCGCGCGTTCTGGGGAGTAGGATCGAGAGGGGAGTGCGCCGCCGAAGCGTGCCTCGGTGCGTCGATGCACCAACCTCCCCGAGACGTTTCGGAACGTAGATGGTCGGAAACCTTGCGCGGTGGTGGGGCGTCGGCCTGCTTGCAGGTGACGTTGCGCTGACGTGCCTTGCGCTGTTCTTCGCCGATTGGGCGCGTCGTGACCTACCGGTCGGTGATCCGGTAGAGATCGAACGCTTCATCCGTGCGCCCATTTACCTCGCGGCGTGCGTCTTGTGGCCGGTCGCGCTCCGGGCGTTTGGTGCGTACGACACGCGGCGGACGCGTTCGCTCGCGGATGAGGTCGGCGCAGTCGTGCCCGGCGTCGCGGTCGCCTCGCTGGCGCTCCTCGGGTTCTTTTACGTCTTCGAGTACCGGTTCATCTCGCGCCTGCTGTTGGCGTACTTCGTGGCGATGGATCTCGTGCTGCTGGTGAACGTGCGCTTACTGGCGCGCGTAGCGATGACCTGGTTGGCGACTGGTGGTCACGCGGGCAGTCGCGTACTTGTCGTTGGGGGCGGAACCACTGCGCGCGAGGTCGCATCGCTCATGGTTGCGCGCCCGTGGGCAGGGCTTAGCGTCGTTGGCTTTGCGTCTGACGATGCCGATGCGATTGGCGCCGACGGCCAGATCGACGGGATTGCGCATTTAGGGATCCCTGCCGACGCTGCATCGATCGTGTCGCTGCACGAGATCGACGAA
>CAYFLJ010000256.1:0-2372 GCA_964343985.1 uncultured Thermoflexus sp. | reverse complement strand
CTGCCCGCATTGGTTGAAGCGCCGGAGTAGCCATCGCATTGCCGCCCAGTTTGGACGGAAGCACCACCCGTTGGCGATCACCTCAATCGCAAACTGGTGTCTACCGTGCTATCGTTTCTGCGTGGACGGGACGGTACCGGGCGACGCGCGCGACGGATGGTTTGCTATCGGCGTCCACGCCCTCGCCTTGCTTGCGCGGTCACCCGACGCTACCTCAAGCGCCTACGTCGCCGGTAGCGTGAACACGCACGCCGTCTCGTTGCGACGCGTCGTCGTACGCCTCGTCCGCGCCGGCCTCGTCACCTCGCACGAGGGGCGCGACGGCGGATATCGACTCGCCCGGCCGGCCGCGGAGATCACCCTCGCCGACGTCTACCGTGCCTTACGCGCCGCCGGTCCGTTGCCCCCAAGCCCGGCGACGCCGAACCCGCAATGTCCCGTCGGGTCTGGCATCCGTGAAGCGCTTGGTGAGGTTGCCACCGAGGCCGAACGGCGCCTCGTGGAGGACCTCTCCACCCGCACCATCGCCGAGATCGCATCGCGCGCGGTTTCGCTCGGCGCACATCCCGATCTGGCCTGACGTCTTGCGTCGTCTCCCTTGCGAGACCAAACTTCCACCCCATACTTCGCCCGCACTCACTGCCCACCCCTGATTGGCCCGGAGACCATCCACGTGACCGAAATGCCCTCCGCTCATTCCCCTGCTAACGTGCTTGATCTTGAGGCGTATCGCACGCGCATTGCGCTCGACACGCCACACAATCCACCGAGGTGGATCAGTGCCAACGACGCCGATTCTGTCGTCGATCGTCTGGTGGCGCACCTGCTTTCGGAGGGCGTGCCTGAACGAGTCCTGCGCGAGGTACGGCGGCTTGGGGACAGGCCCGGCGCCGCGCGACGCATCCTCACCGCCGCCCTCACGGTCAGGCATCCGTATGGCCTCCCCGAAGACTTCCTTGAGGACGTCGACGCGATCCTCGCCTACGAGGCCGCCTCCCGTCCGGTCATGCAACCCGCCAACCTGCCGGTCGTCGCTGCAACCGTTCCAGAAACGGCTTACCCCGCGGCGTCACGGACCGCTCTCTGGCAGGGCGACATCACCCACCTCGCGGCCGACGCCATCGTGAACGCCGCGAACGACGCCCTCCTTGGGTGCTTTGCACCGTTCCACCGGTGCATCGACAACGCCATCCATCTGGCTAGTGGCCCACGTCTGCGCGACGACTGCGCACGCATAATGGACGCCCAAGGTCACCCTGAACCCGTCGGCGCGGCGAAAGCGACGCGCGCGTATGGCCTGCCGTCGCGATTTGTATTGCACACGGTTGGCCCACAGGTGCGGACCGCCTTGCACGACGGCCACGCCGCCGACCTCGCGGCGTGCTACCGGAGTTGCCTCGACCTCGCGGCGCGCCTACCGAATGTGCGGACTATCGCCTTCTGCGGCATCTCGACCGGCGAATACGGCTACCCCAAGCGTGAGGCCGCCCGCGTCGCGACGGCAACCGTCGCCTCGTGGCTTGCCGACCGACCGGATGCCTTCGATCTGATCATCTTCAACGTCTTCGGCGACGACGATCGCGAGGCGTATCTCCGCGCGTTCGAGGGCTACTAATGGGTGCGAGACGCACGGCTAGTCACCCACCCAACGCCGCGCCCATCGTTGACGCCGCAACCGGTGCGCGCGCACTACGCGAGTGGCTATCTGGGGCAACCCATGTGCTTGTCGGCGCCGGCGCGGGCATGACCGCCGCCGCCGGCATCGATTACGGCGACGAGGCCGACTTTGCACGGACCTTTCCCGTCCTGCACGCAAAGGGCTTCCGGGCGCGCTACGAGTTCATTGGGTACGACGCCTGGACGCCGGCCGAAGCATGGGCGTTCTGGGCGACCCACGTCCATCAGGTGCGATGGGGCGCGCGCGATGACGCCGTCTACCGCGCCCTGCGCTCGATGATCGGCGAACGCGATCACTTCGTCGTGACGTCGAATGTCGACGGGTTGTTCGCACGAAACGGCTTCGACGAGGCACGCATCTTCACTCCGCAGGGCGACTACGCCTTGATGCAATGCCGCCTCGCGTGTACTCAAGAGACGTGGCCGTCGCGCCAGCAAATCGAACGCGCCATCGCGGCCATCGATCCCGACACGTTCACCATCACCGACCCAGAAGCGGTTCCGGTGTGTCCACGGTGCGGCGGACCGACCTTCATGAACGTCCGCGCCGACGAATACTTCATCGAGGCGCCGTACGAGGCGCAGGCCGACCGCTTCGGGGCGTGGGTTCGAGACGCCCTCAGCGCCCGCCTTCTCGTCATCGAGGTCGGGGCGGGCTTCAACACACCATCGGTGATCCGATGGCGCCTCGAACG
>CAYFLJ010000255.1:0-2412 GCA_964343985.1 uncultured Thermoflexus sp. | reverse complement strand
CCGTGTTCCATGTAGTGCGACTCGACTAAAGGCAGGCACGCGCCGGGTTCAAACGTGAACACGTTCATCCCGAAGTCGTAGCCAAGGTCGTCCGGCATGAGTGTTTGCAGGCGCGCGTCGGGGTCACCGAGGAATGGTGCTTTCGGGACGTCGGCGAGTGATCGTGCAATCGCCGACGGTGGGTTCGCACCGACCGGCACCGAGATGGCATGTCGATCAATGACGAGAAGTTGCGTCGCCTCAGTGGCAACAAGTGCAAGTAGGGCACCGGGCGGGGCGTACAGATAGCCCTCGAACCCAAGATCAACCCGGCCAATTCCCCGCGCCTCCGCCGTGACTGCGCCGTCAATGACGAACGCAAACCGCTCCACACCCGGCGGTGGCGCGCCGGCCCGCGCCCCGGCCTCCATCTCCGCAACGTACTGCACGAACCCTGCACCCATCTGCGGACTGACCGACACGATCACTCGGGTACTCGTCCATCCGGGCAGAGTCGTCCGCACGTGGCTCTCAGCGGTGATCACCGCGTGCCGCGCACCAAGTCGCGTCCGCGTCGTTGGGGGTAAGGGCATCACGTTCCTCCTCCGGCGCGACCGCGCGCGCCAATCCGAACCGTACCCGCACACGTATCCCCGCGTCGGTGCGGCGCGCCCTACGCCCTATTGGGTCGGACAAGCCGTCCGCGCGGCTCACCAACTGGCGCGCCGTCCTCTGCGACCACCTCGCCCCGCAAGAACGTCCGCACGACCCGGCCTCGCACGGTTCGCCCGATAAATGGCGACTGCGGGTGCCGATACTGCAGCGACTCTTCAGTAACCACGCGCCGATCACGCATATCGACTAACGCCAAATCGGCATCCGCGCCAACGACGATTGCCCCCTTCGCAGGCGTCAGACCAAAGCGCCTCGACGGGCCGAATGCGATCAGTTTCACGACCGTCTCGAGACCGAGTCGATGCGCCGGCCCCTCCTCAAGCAGCGTGCCAAGCGTCGTCTGTACCCCTGGGATGCCACCCCACATCGCGAAGAAGTCATCCCCTTCCTTCATCGACGGCGGCGACGGCGAATGGTCAGACACCACCATGTCCACCGCGCCCGACGCGACGGCGGCCCAGAGCCGGGCACGTTCCTCGGCGTCACGAACCGGCGGCGCGCACTTCCCAATCGCTCCAAGCCGTGCCACGTCCTCGTCGGTGAACGTCAGGTAATGCGGGCACGTCTCGCTCGTGACATCGATGCCCCGCGCGCGCGCCTCCGCGATCAAAACGGCGCCACGCCCACTGCTCACATGCACCACGTGCAGTCGTGCGCCGGTCGCCTCGGCGAGGTGAATCGCGCGGGCGATCGCCTCAGTTTCCGCTAGAACCGGGCGCGACGCCGCCCACGCCATCGCGTCACGCCTCCCCACCTCGCGCGTCGCCCCCGTGAGGCCCCGGGTGATCGCGTCACTTTCCGCATGAACCGCCACGATCATCCCGAGTGACGCCGCAACCTCCATCCCACGGAGCAGGGTGTAGTCGTCGGAGGCCGGGAACTCCGGTAATCCACTGTCCGACATAAATGCCTTAACGGCAATCACTCCACGGGCGTGGAGTTCCGGCAACGCATTGACGTTTCCCGGGATCAGCCCACCCCATAGCGCGAAGTCGGCCTGCGACACCCGAGACGCAATCGCCACCTTCTCATCAAACGACGGCCCGTCCAAGGTCAACGGCAGGTTGTTCAGCGGCATGTCGCCAAACGTCGTCCCTCCGCCTGCGACAAGGGCGCGGCTACCGGTCGCCAAACCTTCCCAATCGGCCCGACCCGGTTCATTGAAGTGGACGTGGGTGTCGACCGCTCCGGGCAACGCATGCAGGCCAGTTGCATCAAATTCAACCGTGTCCGGCGGCGCGACAAGATCGCGGCCAAGCGCGACGATGACCCCGTCCTCGGCGAGGATGTCGGCACCGGTCCGACCGTCCGGGCGCACGACCGTCGCCCCGCGCACCAGCAATCGACTCGTCACGCCGTAACCTCCAGTAGTGACGGGAACGACCCTCCACGCACGCGGACGGCGATCTCGTCAATCGTCGCGACAAGCACGCGCAACGCCGCCTCGACGTCGCCCGGAACCACCGCCTCGTCCGGATGGTGACTGATTCCTCTCGGTGACCGCACAAACAGCATCCCGACCGGCGCTACCGCAGCCATCACCATCGCGTCGTGGCCGGCCCCACTCGTCACCTCCCGGAGACGGCCGATGCCCAAGCCCGACGACGCCGCCGCCTCAATGGCCGCCGTGACGCCCGCATCGCATGGCGTCGCCGCGACCTCGAGTTCGACCGTCACGGCAAGTTCAAGTCGGCGTGGCACGGCCGCCGCGCGGGCGGCCCCAAGGATCCGGTCGGTTGCCGCACGACGCACGTCGTC
>CAYFLJ010000254.1:0-2428 GCA_964343985.1 uncultured Thermoflexus sp. | reverse complement strand
GGCGGAGGGAGAGGGATTCGAACCCCCGGTCCTTTCGGACTACCGTTTTCAAGACGGTTGCCATCGACCACTCGGCCATCCCTCCGGGGAGCGCCAATCGGCGCGTGGCGCACGAATGGTAGCAACGACGCGTCAGCGTCAGGACTCGGCGCTGAGCGTCAACCCTCGGCGCGCAACGTCGGAAACGCGATCACCTCGCGCAGACTCGGTTGATCGAGCAGAAACGCACACAACCGATCGATGCCGATGCCGAGCCCCCCTGCCGGTGGCATCCCATGCTGCATCGCTTCGACGAAATCAACGTCGACCACATGCGCCTCTTCGTCGCCCGCCACCGCCGCCTTCGCTTGGTCCAAGAACCGCTGATACTGATCGTCCGGATCGTTCAACTCCGTGAACGCATTCCCGATCTCGACGCCCGCGGCAAACGCCTCAAACCGTTCCACCACGTCCGCCTCGCCGGGCTTCCGCTTCGCAAACGGACTGAGGTCGACCGGGTAGTCGACCAGAAAGATCGGGTTCACGATCTTCGGTTCAACAAAGGTCGAGAGCAGTTGATCGATAAGTTGCGCACGCGTCTTTTGCGGTTCGACGCGCAACCCAGCGGCACGCACGGCACCGTCTAGCGCCTCAAGCGTCGGGTGCAGTGCGTAATCAATACCCGACTCATCGAGAATCGCTTGGCGCAACGACCTTCGGGGCCACGGCGGCGTCAGGTCAACGTCCTTGCCCCCGACCGTGATCACCATCGTGCCAAGGACATTCTGCGCCACCCTCGATACGAGGTCCTCAACCATCACCATGACGTCACGGTAGTCCGCATACGCCTCATAGGTTTCAAGCATGGTGAACTCGGGATTGTGCTTCCGCGAGATTCCCTCGTTTCGGAACACTCTGCCGATCTCGTAGACCTTATCGACCCCGCCGATAAGCAGCCGCTTGAGGTACAGCTCAAGCGCGATCCGCAGTGCGAGGTCGCGATCAAGTGCGTTGTGATGCGTGTGGAACGGGCGCGCCGTCGCCCCACCATGTTGCCCCTGCAAAACCGGTGTCTCCACCTCAATGAAGCCACGGTCATCGAGGAATCGACGCACCTCCCGGACAATCGCCGCGCGTTTGCGCAGAACGTCGCGCGCTTCCGCGTTCGAGATGAGGTCGAGGTGGCGCCGCCGAAACCGCGCCTCCGCGTCAGTCAAGCCGTGCCACTTCTCTGGGGGCGGGCGAAGCGCCTTTGAAAGCATGACCCAAGACGACGCCTGCAACGTTTTCTCGCCGGTCCGCGTCGTGAACAGTGTGCCGGTGACCCCAATCGTGTCTGCTAGGTCGACGGTATCGACGAACAAGCGATACGCATCCTCGCCCGTCCCATCAACCCGCAAGTACGCCTGAAACCGATCGAAGCCGTCGCGCAACTCCGCGAAAGTGGCCTTGCCCATCGTTCGCAACAGGGTGACGCGGCCAGCCAAAGTCACAACCGACTCTGTCTCTACCAACCGCTCAAACTGGTCGCGCGCTTCGTAGTTGGTGTGTGTGCGCGTGAAATGCGGCGGAAAGGGGTCGATGCCCTCATCGCGCAATCGTGCCATCTTGGCACGGCGCGCCAACGTGTACTGATCATCGGCAAGTGCCGACGGTAACGAGACGTGATCGGACGGTTGTGCAGTCACGAGTTGCGACCGTATCAGATTGCGCAGGGACGGGGGCGTCGCGCTTTGGTCGCTACTCAATCGACCGGATTGTGAACCGGACGACTCCGTTCGGCGTCACGACCTCGGCGGTCTCCCCAACTCGCTTGCCAATCAACGCACGGCCGACCGGACTTTCGTTCGAGATTTTTCCGTGCAGCGGGTCCGCCTCTGGTGTCCCAACGATCGTGTAGGCGTCACGTTCGCCGTCATCGTCTTCAACCTCGACGCTGGATCCAAGCCCAACCACGCCGTGATCATGCGCCTCCGGGATGATCTGCGCCGTACGCAGTTGCAGCTCAATCGTTTGGATACGCCCTTCGACAAACGAAAGGTCAATTCGGTCGGAGTCCGGCTCAGAGGCATCGCCGAACGAGCCGACTTCCCGCTCCTCTTGGATGCGTTCAAGCAGACCGCGTCGTTGAATGGCGAGTCGGTCCAGCTCATCTTCAAGCTTTCGCTTGCCATCGGCAGTGAGAAAGATCGGTCGCGGGCTCATCGTCGATGCCTCAGGTCTTGCGTACAGTTTCGGGTATTCACCTCAAGTGCGCAGGCGCACAACTGCATTGGTGAGTCCCTCCGCACTATAGAGCGACAGTGATTGAAGTTCAACGGCGCAATGGAGATTGTGCGTCTCACAATGCGCCCAGCGCCGCCCGCACTCCCGTCTGGACCAGCTCATCATCGACTGGCATCACCGTCCTCGGATCAAGAAGAACGGCATTTTCATCGATGCGCCCGAC
>CAYFLJ010000253.1:0-2428 GCA_964343985.1 uncultured Thermoflexus sp. | reverse complement strand
CGAGGAGGGTGACCATCGGTCCGCCGCCCCATTCCAGCGACCGCCCACCTTCGAGCGAGATCACCAAGATGCCGACCACCCCGACCGTCAGGGTCGCCGCGCCGGCGTAGTCGATCGAGACGTTTCGCCGCGCAACGCCTTCTTTAAGGAAGGCCGCGAGCAGTGCGACGGCGAGCAGGCAGAGCGGCAGGTTCGACCAGAAGACCCATCGCCACGAGATTGCTTCCGTAATAAAGGCGCCTGCCGACGGCCCGGCAAACGAGAAGAAGCCCCAAATACTGGCCGACAGCCCCTGGATTCGCGGACGTTCCCGAATGGTGTAGATATCGCCGGTCACGGTAAGGACGAGCGGCAAGATCGCGCCGGCGCCGAGGCCCTGCACGACGCGCGCGGCAACGAGGAACGGCATGGAGGTCGCGGCGCCGCAGAGAAACGTGCCGAGGCTAAAGATGATGAAGCCAAGCATGAAGAGTGGGCGCCGCCCGAAGATGTCGGCCAGTTTGCCGTAGATCGGCGCGGTGATGGTGGACATCAGCAGGTAGCCGCTGAAGACCCACGGGTAGAGGGCGATGCCCTGCAACTCGCCGGTGATCGACGGCAGGGCGACGGTGACGACCTGCGTCTCGAAGGCAACGGTTGCCGTGGCGATCATGAGCGCCGCCGTGAGGAGCTGTCGCGCGCGCCCCGGCGCCATCGCTCCAGTCGCCGTACCACTGGGCGCCGTCGTCGCACGCGTCGCAGACGCCGCCGCGGTCACTGTGTCGCCCCCACGCCCCACGTCGCCTCCATGCTTCAGCCTCCGACGGGGATGGTACGCCGTGGGGTCTCAATGGAGTGCGTCGACACGCCAGTCTGAGGCGACCGCATCGACCCTTTGCGCCCACCCCGTTCCCCCGGGACGTGGCGCTTCCCGTTCCCCCGGGAACGCGGGCGTCTCGCCCGCTCCGGCATCATGATCGCGGGCGTACGCCAGTGCCTGCAGGCGCAGGGTTTGGTCTCGCTACGTCCCCGCCTCGCTAAAAGGATCCTGCTGGTATGCCGACGACCACGGCCATTCGTGGGGCAACGCCACCAAGCCGGCACGAACTGGGTTCCCGTGAATGTAGGCAACCGTCGCAGCACGATGCGCATCGTTCCGGATCAAGCGATCAAAGTAATCGGCCATCCAGACCGTCCGTTGCACACCCCGCCTACGATTGATCTGATGTGCGGTAAATGATTTCCATGAATGCACTATGTCTCGTAATGTATGGTTTTCGCTTAGTTCGAGCAGGACGTGCACGTGATTCGGCATCACGCACCAAGCCAGTATGGAATATTTGCGTTGGTCATGAAAACGGATCGCATCCGCGACGACCCTCGCGTGGTGATCATCCGCCAGAAGGCAGGACCCATACCCTTGGTCAAGATAGCGGTCAACGCGCGCACGTAGGAACGCGCCTCGTTCTTCAGGCAGTCTGCCGGCAAGCTCGTCCTGCCAAGACTCGATCACCGAGCTCGGGACGCTATCTGCCAAACGAAAGCACACGTGGATTGGAACATCAGCGTGGACAACGTGAGGCAAATACCGGCGAGGATTCCAAACTGGTGTTTTATCGCTTTGGCGACCAGTAGCAGACATCTTCGAGATCGTACCTTCGCAATCGCATGCGGCCGATACGTTAACCACACCTGCCCGGGACCGCGGGCGGATAGGTTTTGCCCGGGACCGCGGGCGTCTCGCCCGCTCCGGTGCGCGTGAACACCCCCACTGTCGCCGAGTTTCCTCGTCGCAGCCTTGCACCGTCGTGGATAGGTACGGAATGAAGCCTTGCAACGACGGTACGTAAACAGCAGACCGCACCCTGTCTGTAGGCATCCGGTTGAAATTTGTTGGACCGGAGCGGGCGAGACGCCCGCGGTCCGAGACGGTGGACTTGCACCAGTGTCACGGACGATTGCGACGCACTCCCAAATGTCTCGTCAACCGCCAAGACACTCGGACGCCATGCTCAAGCGCGTCACCACGCACACCGCGATTCCGGCGCGCTTCGAACCACCACCTCCCATCTGGTAGCCCGCCGTTCGTAACCTCCACGTTAAGCGTAACATCGGGCTTAATGTAAAGCGATGTTTAACGCTTGCCTCCAAACGTTGCCGAACCGTAGCACGGTCGCTAAGGTAGTCGTCAGGCGGAGCGCGGCGGCAGGAAGGCACCTGCCACCGAGTAACCCCGTGGCGCTAAACGAGCGGGCGCGCGGCTGCTCACACCCCATCCGGGGTACCCGGCAGCCGTGGGAGGAAGCCACCGCGACTCGCCATCGATGGTTCACTCCGCCCGGAGTTGACTGTGCCGTCTACGCACGTCCTAATCCGTGCAGCCGCATGCCCAAGCCCGTACTCACTACCCCGCGAGGAGTGCCCCGGATGGTCACCACTGCCCTCTGGA
>CAYFLJ010000252.1:0-2435 GCA_964343985.1 uncultured Thermoflexus sp. | reverse complement strand
GGCATTCGTCCCGACGCCGAAGACGACGTTGTCGGTCTCGGTGCGGACCTCGTGATCTTCTCGGGAGGCAAGGGCCTATGTGGTCCCGCGTCGACCGGGCTGATTCTCGGGCGCCGCGACCTCATCGACGCGATTGCCTGCCAAGGGAACCCACGCCCGCTGATCGGCCGGCCAATGAAGGTTGGCAAGGAAGAGATGTGCGGGGTCATGGCGGCGGTCGAGTGGTCACTCGGGCGCGACTATGTGGAGTTGGCCAAGCGCTACGAAGATGATGTGGCCACCGTCATCGACGCGACCCACGGTCTGCCGGGGGTGGCCGCGACCCGTACTTGGCCATCGGAGTCTGGTCAGCCGATGGCGCGCGCCCTGATCACGGTCGGCAACGGTGCACGGCTAGATCGCGACACACTTTTAGCGCGGCTGGATACCGGTCGCCCGCGCATCGAGGTCTGGCCGTATGGGGCGGACAGCTTCCACGTGAATCCGCAGACGCTACAACCGGGCGAGGCAACCATCATTGGAGATACGCTGCGCCGCCTGCTGGCTTGAGCGTACAACGGCGCTGACCGGTCACGGAGGATACTTCGGCCAGAGACGTGTCCGGCGACGTCAAAAACCGTTGGGTCCGTCAAGGAATGGATGTCGGCGCGCGACCTCCGGCTGCTGAGTGTTGCGTATTGGCCGAACGAGGCAAACCTGTGCCGTCCCAAAGCACTCGGTCGAGACTTCACAGGAAACTTCGCACAGGCGCGTAACGAGGTACGGGAACGTACTCACCTCGCATGGCGCTTGGCCCCGCGTGACGGTGCGCCGTAGTTACTCTCGGGGTAGTCGGCCAAACAGTAGGCTGAGAAAGCGACGCCTGACTGGTTGGCTTCGTGGGTCACCGGTGCGTGCAGTGACCCATCGGGAGGGAGAGGATCATGACCCGAGTTCCCGGAGTACTCCTCGCTGCAAACGCCGTGTCGTACATCTTCATGGTAGTGATGAACGGCCTCGCAACAACGCTGCCGTTGAATGGTCGGACAACTGCAGAGATTTCTGACAGTTTCGCCAACACGTTCGCTCCGGCGGGCTACGTCTTCTCGATATGGGGTGTGATCTACACCGCCCTACTCGTTTTCATCGGCTACTCGTTTACAAAGCGGGGGCGCGAAAGTCTTGCCGTACAGCGTGTTGGATGGCTGTTCGTCACTAATGCGATTGCCAACGGGATTTGGATCATTTTTTGGCATTACGGCATGTTTCCCGCGACCATGGCGTTGACGATTGTGCTTCTGGTGACGCTTTGCCTGATCGCGGTTCGCATCGGAACCCCGTCTCAAGCGGCGACGCGCGCCGACCGGTGGATGGTGCATCTACCCTTCGCGATCTACCTCGGGTGGGTAAGCGTCGCCACGATTGCAAACGCCGCGGTGATGTTCCTCGACATGGGATGGAACGGCGAACCGCTCACACCTGAAGCATGGACGCTCGCGCTCATCGCGATCGCCACCGGGATTGGCACGGTCATGGTCCTACGGCGTGGTGAGCTTGCATTCGCGGGTGTGTTGATATGGGCGCTCATCGGCATCGCAGTGAAACAGGTCGATGCGCCGTGGGTGCCGGAGGGCGCACAGGCTGCCGCATCTCTTCTGGGGATCATCAGTCTCGGCCGGCTTGTGTCAGGCTTCCTTGGACGGCCCGGCCCTCGTGCAGACGACGCGCGAACGATCGTTGCGGTGTAGCCACGCATCGTTGTCGGCCTCGCTACGACTGGTTGATCGGCCCCGGATCTTTCAAGCCGGTGCCGGTGAGCACCAGAACAACGAGGTCATCCGCCCCGACTGAACCGATTGCGACGAGCTGCGCGAGCGCGGCAGCCGCAGAACACGAGGTGGGTTCAGCGTAGACGCCCTCAAGCTGTGCGAGGGCGTCTCTCGCTGCGAGGATGGCTGAGTCGGGTGACGCAACGATTGACCCACCGGAGTTTCGAGCGGCTGCCAAGACTGCGCGTCCGCGCTGCGGTCGCTCGATTTCAATGCCACCGCACACCGTAGCGACACGGTTCACCACCGCAGGCTCAACTCCACCAGCTGCAAACGCAGTCGCGAGTGGCGCGCACGCGGAGGTTTGGGCACCGTGCAACCTTGGTGCGGGGGCATCTCCGGGCAGCGGTCTCGCGAACCCGTTCGCGGCGCCCATGTAAAGGGCACCCCCACCAACAGGCATCACGACGTGCCACGGGCGACCATCGGTGCCGATGGCGCGCGCCGCTTCGGCAAGTTCGAAGGCGATCGATTGGTTTCCCACAACGAACAGCGGGTTGTCGTTGTGGGAGACGTGGTACGCCCCAGTGACTGACCCAGCGGCGCGCGCGGCGTCGGCCACGGCCGACCGGGGCCCCGGCACGGCGACGAGTTCGGCGCCGTATGCCCTGATCTGGCGCAACTTGG
>CAYFLJ010000251.1:0-2457 GCA_964343985.1 uncultured Thermoflexus sp. | reverse complement strand
ACGACCCGGGGCCTTCGGGGCGCGACCACGTGGCGCCGCGCACGGCCAACCACCATGGGGCTTCGCCGGAGCGGCCGACGACGCGCGTCGTGCCTTCGACGGTCACCATTGAATGGAAGACATACGACCACCCGATGCGGTCGGCGTCGGTGACGTGGCCGGTGGCGCGCACGAACTCGCGGAACTGCGCGTTCGTGACCGCGGTGCGGCCGATGGCGAACGGCGCCACACGGACGGTGCGCGCGGGGCCTTCGCCGTCTGGCGGGAAGCCTTCGGCGCCGTCGGTACCCATGCGGAAGGGGCCACCCGGGAGGGCGACCATGTCGTGTCGGGCCAAGGTGGATGGTGTGGCCGGCGCGGTACGGTGCGCGGTCGGTTGCGCAGACGGCGGCCGCGCGAAGCCCTCAAGATTCGGTACGGGGGGAGGGCAACACCCGGGTGCCGCGTGGCTGTCCGGAACCGTTCGCGTGGTAGCGTCCACCATTGCCGAACCATGGTCGCATGCACCTGCCGCGTGGGGTGGCTGTGGGTGCGACCCACCCTGATTTACCCTACGTGGGTACGCCATACCCCGGGTTCGCCGGACTCGTTGGAATAGACCGCCATGTTCAGGACCCTCGTCTGGCGCCCGAAGGCTGGGAAGGCCAAAGTTACGGTGGCCGCCCCGGTCGACGCCCTCGCGGATCTGCATTTACTTGACGAACGCGTACACGTTCTTGACGATCCGACCCGCATCAGTGACTGCATGGCGGACGGTCGGGCCTGTGTGTGGGTTGATCTGACCGACCCAAGCCCCGAAGAGCTGGCGATGGTGCAGGAGGAGTTTGGCCTGCACCCGTTGGCGGTGGAGGACGCCGCCCGACAGGCGCAGCGGCCGAAGATCGAGGAGTACGAGGGCACCTACTTCATGGTGGCCTTTGCCATCGAACTCAACGC
This sequence comes from uncultured Thermoflexus sp., assembly GCA_964343985.1. GTDB lineage: Bacteria > Chloroflexota > UBA11872 > UBA12225 > UBA12225 > CAILQO01. Next base: position 1,521 of record CAYFLJ010000251.1, on the reverse strand, counting down.
CGACATGGTGAAGGTGGGTGGGCTGTTCGACGACAACATTGAGGCGGAGCCGCCGCCGCACCGCCTTGGGTGGCTGGTGGGCACGCCGTTCCACTTGCACGAGGTCGACCTATTCATCGGGAAGAACTTCCTTGTCACCTCGCACTCGGTTCCGCTGCCCATCATCGACCGTGTGTGGAGTCGGTGGTTGGCGCAACCGGTGACAAGCGAAGAAGGCATCGGCAGTACCACGTACCGCGTCCTGGACGCGATGGTCGACGAGTACTTCCCGGTCCTCGACGGCATCGTGGAAGAGGTGGAGGAGCTTGAGCAGCGGTTGTTCACGATGGTGCATAAGGGCGCCAAGAACGACGACCTGCGCGCACTCTTCCGGATCAAACGCGACTTACTGCAACTGCGTCGCGTGCTTGGGCCGGAGCGCGACGCGGTGTTGGTCTTGAGTCGTGGCGACATGCAACTCTTTGACCGGAAGGTGGGCTTTTACTTTCAGGATGTGTATGACCACATTGCCCGTCTGACCGACTCGCTTGACGTTTATCAAGACATGCTCACGAACGCGCTTGAGTCGTATCTGTCACTCGTCTCGAACAACCTCAATGAGGTGATGAAGACGCTGACGTCGGTGACGGTGATGTTTATGGTGCCAACGCTCATCGCGGGCATCTACGGCATGAATTTCCAGAATATGCCAGAACTGGAGTGGGAGTACGGCTACCCGTTCGCCCTCGCCCTGATGCTGGGATCGGTCGTTGGGACGTTCATCTTTTTCCGGCGACGCGAATGGATCTAGTCACGCCGGTGGTTCTCGTCACGCCGGTGGTTCTCGTCACGCCGACTGAGGGAATGGGGCGCCGTCAATGGACATGATCGAGGCGGCCACACTCGGCGCCGTGCAAGGGTTGGGCGAGTTCCTGCCGATTTCGAGTTCCGGTCACCTGATCATCGTGCCGTGGCTGTTGGGGTGGGAGGAACACTCGCAAACGTTCGACGTGGCCCTGCACATGGGCACGTTGGTTGCATTGTTGGTGTACTTCTGGCGCGACTGGTGGCGGTTGGCGATGGCGTGGCTGCCGACCGGTGGCCGCCTACGGACGTCTGGGGCGGCCGACCGTCGACTCGGGGTGAGTCTGGTGATTGCGACGGTGCCGGCGGCGGTTGCGGGCTTCCTGTTTGAACACATTGTTGAAGATGCGTTTCGTGCGCCATGGTTGGTCGCGGTGCTGTTAGTGCTTGGTGGGGTCTTATTGGCCGCGGCGGATCGGGCGGGCATTCAACGCGACGGCATCGAACGGGTTGGCATCGGCAAGGCACTCGTCGTCGGGTTGGCGCAGGTGTTGGCGTTGGCTCCTGGGGTGTCACGATCGGGGATCACGCTGACGGCGGCGCTGCTTTTGGGCCTGTCGCGCCCGGCGGCGGCACGGTTGAGTTTCCTACTCTCGATGCCGATCACTGCGGGTGCGGGCATTCTCAAGTTGCGTCACCTCGTGACGGATGGGATACCGGCGGACGAACGGGCCGCGT
>CAYFLJ010000250.1:0-2493 GCA_964343985.1 uncultured Thermoflexus sp. | reverse complement strand
GCGGATTCGAATCGCTCCGCGCGCGAAAAGATCCTGGAGCACGTCGTTGTTTGTCATGAACTTCGATACTCCTCATGTTCGACGGGTCTGTCGCCCTCTACTGTGACCCCGAATGCGTACAAAGGAACGGCCGTGGTTTACTGCGCATACGGCGCTGATTGCACCAAAGTTGGTTGCGAATGATCCTCTTCGGGTTCGCCGCACGGCCGCGGGTTCTGGACCATCCCCGCCGGGAAAAGCTCGTCCCACCGTGCGTCGACTCGCTCTGCGGTCGACCGAAGCGGGCGAACGTCCTTCGGATACCACGGCTTCATGCGGGCGTCGATCGCTATCGGTGCCTCGTATGCGAGGTGATGCCTCCCCGCGCGTGTCCGCGACGCATGAATGTCGCCTCCCGGCGCGAAGCGCGTGAACGTTGCCCACAAGAATCGCGTAACGTCTCCGGCGATTGACGCGTCGTCGGCTACCACGATCAGAGGCCACGCGGCGAACGCCTCATCCGAAGCGATTCGCGACGCGGCACCCGGTTCGGCATCGAACGGGGGCGCTTCAACCACGAGGCACCCCGGGCAAAACGGTACGACGGCACGGACGCCGGTCGGTAGCGTTCGGCCTTCGGGCAGGCCAAACGTCTCTGGCAGGGCGCGAATCGCCGGGCCTGTCCCCATCAGGACACCCTTGCTGCCTCGGTTCAGCGAGGCCCCGGTGTAGTCGAGGGTGTCCATCGCCGTCTGGTCGAACACGAAGAGGTCAGTGGCGAAGTCGGCGCGGGCGAGGATGTGGGCGAGAGTGCCTCGGAAGTCCTTGAGGTCGCGTGGCGAGTCGGTGACGAGGAGGAACTTGGTCAGCGATAGTTGCCCCTCGCCGAGGATCCTGAACGCCGAGACCAACGCCTCGCGCGCGTAGCGTTCTTTCACAACCGCCGCCGCGAGGGCGTGAAAGCCTGTCTCTCCGTACGTCCAGATGTCTCGCACCGTTGGCATCACGAGTGGGAAGAGGGGCGACAGCAAATCCTGCAAGTAGTCGCCGATAAAAAAGTCTTCTTGGCGCGGTTGTGCAACCACGGTCGCCGGAAAGATGGCGTCGCGTCGGTGCCATAGTCGGTCGACGTGGAAGACCGGAAAGTCATGGGCCAACGAGTAGTAGCCGTAGTGATCCCCGAACGGACCTTCTCGGCGTCGGACACCTGCCGGAACGCGACCGGCGAGGGCGAACTCCGCCTCGGAGATCAGCGGGTGTCCGCCGTACGGATCCGTTGACCTCGCGAGTCGGGACCCTTGAAGGAGCGATGCAAGCAGCAACTCAGGGAGGTTCTCTGGCAGGGGCGCGATCGCCGCGAGAATCATTGCCGGTGGGCCACCGAGGAACGCCGTGACCGGCAAATCGCGCCCGGCCCGCTCGGCGGCGGCGTGGTGAAAACCTCCGCCCTTCCCAATCTGCCAATGCATCCCGGTGGTCGTCCGGTCGTAGATCTGCATTCGGTACATACCGAGGTTATGCCCGTGGCCGTCTGGTCCCGGATGTTCCGTGTACACCAGTGGCAACGTCAGGAACGGCCCGCCGTCATCCGGAGACGATGTAAGTGCGGGCAGTCTTGTCAAATCCGGAGAAGTCGTGAGGCACGCTGTCACGGGGCCGTCCGCCGACGTCCGGAGTCCAACTCGTGCGCCAGACGACGCAAGGCTGCGAAATTCCCAAAGTTTTGACGGCACGGGTGGCAACAGCTCCATCGCGGCACGCGCCACGGTCTTCACGAACTCCACCGGGCGACGGCCAAACGCCAATTCGACGCGCCGTGCCGTCCCAAAGAGGTTTGTCACCACTGGGAAGTCGCTACCAGTCGGGTGGCGGAAGAGCAGAGCGGGCCCGCCCGCGGCAATGACTCGACGGTGGACCTCCGCAATTTCAAGGTGGGGGTCGACCGGCGCGACAACCTCCGCCAATTCCCCCTCGCGGCGCAGCACGTCTAGGAAGGCACGGAGGTTTGTCAGGTTCATTGCGAGCCAAGTATGAACATCTGGCCGAGGCTAGACTGCCTGTGCCTGGAGGAAACCGTGGACGGCCAGATCACTGACGTACTTGCCCTTGAACCGCTGCCGCAAAAACTTGCCGGGCAGGTCGCCCTTGTGACCGGTAGCGCGCGCGGTCTCGGCCGGGCGTACGCCTTGCGTCTAGCAAGGCTTGGCGCGGATGTGGTCATCACCGACATTGACTTGCACGCGCATGTCCGGTACGACGAAGCCCTGACGCCCGGGTGTGAGACCGTCGTCGACGAAGTACGTGCGCTCGATCGTCGGTCGATCGGGATCGTGGCGGACGCGACCGATCAGGCACAGGTGCGAGCGATGGTCGCGGAGGTTGAGGCGCACTTCGGGCGGCTAGATGTCGTCGTCTGCAATACCGGCGGCGCACTCATTCCCGGCCCAAGCGTGGCGAGTGAGGTGCCGGTCGAGGACCTCAAGGGGATGATGGACCTCAACTTCACCAGTGCCG
>CAYFLJ010000249.1:0-2522 GCA_964343985.1 uncultured Thermoflexus sp. | reverse complement strand
CATCGACGTTCATCCAGATCATCCACGAGGCGTGCCAGACCGCATGAGAACGCGAAGCACCGAGCGGCCCGCTCCCATCCCCCTGGGAACCGGAGCGCCGGCGTACGAGGTCGCCGCGTTTACGCGCTGGCTTCTCGAACCAGACCCGGAACAACGTTCAGGCACGCCTCAGCAAGCCCCTGGGAGCGCAAGGGAGACGGGATTTCCCCTGACGGCAGGCGAAGCTGACAGTACGTCGTCACATGCAGATCCCGAACGGATGCGTGCCCGGGACCTCCGTTTCGCCCGCTGGCAACGGATCCTCGTGCGCGAGGCGGACGCCGGATACCGAAATCTCTCGCGCATCATGCGACAAGAGGGAACCCTCCTCGCCGAACGTCACGTCGAAGCGACCACCTCCCGGCCCGACCGCGCGCCGATCGGCCACAGCACGGACCCACTCGCCGGCGCCTGCGCCCGAACGGTCCAGCGCCTCACCGTCATCGCCGCGGCCTCGGCACCATTCGCTCCAGAAGTGCACGCGGTGCGCGGTGCCGCCCCAATCCTGCTCGAAGCGCTCATCCTCGGCTATCAGTCAATCGCCTGGTCCCCTGCTGACGCCGCCGGCGCCCCAAACCCGCTGGCGTCTCGCATCGCTGAACTCGCCGCCCTCGAACGCATCAACGCCGTCATCAACTCAAGCCTCGACCTCGGCCACGTCCTTGGCCAGACCATCGCGGTGGTCCAGGAGGTGACCCACGTCGACACCGCCAACATCTACCTCCTCGAGGAAGGGAATCGCCTGGTGTTGCGGGCGACGAACGGGCTGAACACGGAGATGATCGGCAACCATAGTCTTGCCGTCGGAGAAGGCATCACCGGCTGGACCGCACGCTACGGAAAACCGGTCACCGTTGCCGACGCGTGGCAAGATGAGCGCTTTCGTTATGTTCCGTCGCTGCACGAAGAGCGCTTCCACGGTTGGCTGTCTGTCCCCATCATTCTGTTCCGAACCGGCGAGTCGCCCGCATCAGACGCCAACAAACTCGTCGGCGTCCTCGGCCTCATGACCCACGCCATTAAAGCATTCACCGCAGAAGAGGTCGCGTTCGTCGAGGCCGTTGCGGGGCAGGTCGCGATCGCCATCGAGAATGCCCGTCTCTACGGCCTGACCGACTATCGCCTCCGCGAAAAGGTGCAGCAACTGGAATCGCTCCAAAAGGTCAACGCCTCGATTGCTTCAAGCCTCGACCTTGAAGACGTCCTTGAGCAGATGGCACGGCAAGCCGCCCAGATCACCGCCACGGACATGGCCGGCATCTTTGTGCTCGACGACCGCAGCGGCCTGCTCACGATGGCCGCGGCCTACAACATGACGGCGACCTACCAAGCAATCGCGGTTCCCGTCGGCGAAGGCGCCATCGGCCTCGCCGTCGCTGACCGCAAACCGGTTGTGGTCTTTGACGCCCAACAAGACCCACGCCTCCAAGCACCTTCCGTCGCGCGGTGGGTGGTGGAAGAAGGCTATCGATCCATGTTTTCGGTACCTGTGATGAGCCGCGGTCGTGTCCTCGGCGGCGTCTCGGTGTACACCCGCGAGCGACGTGAGTTCACCAGCGACCAGATCCACATGCTGTCCGCGTTCGCCGATGACGCCGCCATCGCCATCGATAACGCGCGCCTGTATGAAGAAACCCGTAAGGCGCTGGAGATGAAGAGCGTCCTGCTCCAGGAACTGCACCACCGCGTCAAGAACAATCTCCAGATGATGGCAAGCTTGCTCCGCATGCAAATGCGCCGGACCAAGAGCGACGAAGCGCGATCAACGCTCGCCGTGACCTACTCGCAGATCGAAAGCCTGAGTGCCGCGCATGACTTGCTCTCACAAGACACGGGCGCAAGCGGCACTCAGATGGGTCGTGCCACTGTCGGTGAAATTGCCCGCCGCGTGGCGGATATTGCCATCGCGGACCTGTTGCCTCGCGAGAAGCGCGTGACGTTTTTGGCTACCGACGCCCATGCCGACGTCGGCGCGCGGCGCGCAACGCTGCTTGCCCTGATCCTCAACGAAGTCTTCTGCAATTCGATCGAACATGGGTTCGCGGCGCGTGATTCGGGAACGGTCACGGTCACGGCGCAACGGCTGACCGACCCCAGCGGCAAAGGCATCATTGAGGTGGTGATTCAGGACGACGGGGACGGGCTGCCTCTTGGCTTCGACCCCACTCGCGACGCCGGCTTGGGCTTGACGATCATGCAGCGGTTGGTGGTCGATCAACTTCGCGGCCACTTGCGCGTCGAAAACCGCACCGACGGTGTTTCTGGCACCCGCGCATCGCTCACGCTGCCGGACTAGTCAACGCCTCATGCGCCGGCGAGGCGTATCTTCCTTGTGCGGGCCTAGCTCCCCAACCACACGGGAGAACGGGCCTAACCCCCCAACCCCCCTTCCCTCGTAGCGAAGGGGGGCTATCAAAAGGATCGGGAGAGGGCTGTTGGCTTAGGCTGCCAAGAACGGAAAGAGGAGGTCACGCGCAAGCAAG
>CAYFLJ010000248.1:0-2524 GCA_964343985.1 uncultured Thermoflexus sp. | reverse complement strand
GATACCTACGCGGACCTCACCCGACTGCAGCGCTTCAACGGTGAAGAGGCAATCGGCCTCACGATTACCAAACAACCCGACGCGAACAGCATCAAGGTCGCCGACGGCGTCAAGGCCGCCTTGGATCGCGTGCAGCGGTCGATGCCCCAAGGGGTCACATTCCGCGTCGCGAACGACACCACGAAATACACCCGCGACGCTCTAGCGGACGTGCAGACCGACCTTGAGTTGGCAGTGCTCATCACTGGCGCGGTGTTGATGCTCTTCTTGCATTCATGGCGCAACACGATCATCGTCCTTCTGGCAATTCCGACGTCGCTCATCAGCACATTCCTCGTCATGTACTTCATGGGCTTCACGCTCAACTTGATGTCTTTGCTGGCGCTGGCGCTCCTGATCGGCATCTTGGTCGATGACAGCATCGTCGTCCTCGAGAACATCGACCGACACCTGCATCTCGGCGAAACGCCGTGGCACGCGGCGCTCAAGGGGCGGAGCGAGATCGGCCTCGCCGCCATCGCCATCACCCTGATCGACGTTGTCGTGTTTGCGCCAATCGCGTTCGTCAGTGGCAACGTCGGGTCGCTCTTCAAGCAGTTTGGGTTGACGATTGTCGTTGCCACACTCTTCTCGCTACTGATCTGCTTCACCTTGACGCCGATGTTGGCAAGCCGGTGGCTGAAGTCTGCCGACAAAGATCATGAGGGTGGCGGCGCCGCCGCTGGGACGGGCGCGCTCATCGCCATGGCACTGGGGATGTACCTCGGGATGGCGTACGTCGGCCCCACCTTTGCCGGTCAGTCGATCCCAATCCCGAGTTGGGTCGTCAGTTTCGGGAACGCGATCATTGGCGTGCAATCCACCGCGTCGGCCGGTTTTGTTGGCGGCGGTGCGCCCGGCGTAGGCGCTACGCCAACCGGCCCGTCACTACCGTTAGCTGGACTCGTTGCGATTGGCATCGGCCTGCTCGCCGCTCCGTTCGGGTACGTCGTGTTGCGGTGGCCGGTCGGATTGGTGACGAAGTACTTCCCGAAGCTCTGGGACGGCATGTACGACGGTCTGGCGCGCGCCTACGGGTGGTTGCTGCCGTATGCCCTCAAGGCGCGCCTGCTTGTCGTCATCGCAGGCTTCGGCGTCTTGTACATGATGGTTTCGCTCGTGCAAGGGAACGTCATTCCGTCCGAGTACACCCCGCTCGAAGACGAAAACCAGATGTCCTTGACCTTGAGAATGGCGCCCGGGGTCACGCTTGAGGCGACCGACCGCGTGGCGCAGCAGGTTGAGGCCATTCTGATGGACCGGACCCGCTACCCAGAGATTAAGTCGGTTTTCAGTAGCGTCGGCGGCGGTGGCGGCGGGTACGGCGGCGGTGGCGGTGGGCGGTCAATCAACATTTCCCTCGAGTTGGTCGATCGCAGCCAACGTGCGCGTTCGGTTTGGGATTTGCAAAACGACTTGCGCGGCCTCGACGACAATCTGCCCGACGTCTCGTTGACGACGGACTTGCCTGCAGCGTTGCGTGGTGGGCCGGGCGGCGTAAGCGTGCGTATCGTCGGGCCAGATCCGGTGGTGCTTTCGCAGATTGCTGATCAATACGAGGCGCTGTTCCGGCGCACCGCAGGCATCGTCGAGGTGACCAACTCGGGGCAGGCCGGCGTGCCAGAGTTGCGTGCCACGGCGAACCGTGCCGAGACTTCCGACCTCGCCGTCACGGGCACGACGATCTCGCAGGCGATGCGCACCGCCGTCCAGGGCACGGTCGCAACGCAACTCCGCGTGCAGGACCAGGCCCAGGTTGACGTGCGCGTGCTCGCCGCGCGTGACCAAGCCGGTGTCCCGCTCAACCTCGACTATGTACCGGTCCTGACGACGCGCGGTGTGCTCGTCCGCCTCGGGCAGGTGGCCACCGTGTCAAGTGCCACTGGCCCGGCACAGATCAACCGGTCGGATCGCAACCGGTCGGTCGGTGTGAGTGGTGCCGTTTCTGGACGCGCACTCGGTGACGTCGCGGCCGAAATCCGTCAGGCGCAGTCCACGATTCCGATGCCGGCGGGATACCGCGCCGTCGTCGGCGGAGCGGTGCAAAACCTCGACCGGGCAATCACGGCACTGACTGGCGCGCTTGGCCTCAGCGTCGTGCTCATGTACATGCTCCTGGCTGCACTCTTCGATTCGTTCCTGTCGCCGCTCATCGTCATCTTCGCGCTGCCGCTCGCAATGGTCGGGGCGTTCGGTGGGCTCTACGTCCTCGGCAAAACGCTCAACATTTTTAGCTTGATCGGCATCATCATGCTGACCGGCTTGGTGAGCAAGAACGCCATTCTTTTGGTGGACTACACCAACACGTTGCGCAAGGAAGAAGGGCTGCCCGCGCGTGAGGCGCTGCGGCGGGCCGGACCGGTGCGACTGCGTCCGATCTTGATGACCTCTGCCACGCTGATCGCATCGATGATGCCGATCTTGCTCGGGACAGGCCCGGGCGCCGAGATGCGTTCGCCGGTCGCGGCCGTCCTCGTCGGAGGCA
>CAYFLJ010000247.1:0-2526 GCA_964343985.1 uncultured Thermoflexus sp. | reverse complement strand
ACACGGCCCAAGTGACGTTGACCGAGGCGCAACTGCTTGAGATGCTGCCCGGATGTGTCGCGGCGGTCTCGATGCCCGACGCGTACACCGCGCGCGTCATCGAGGCGGCCACGCCGACCCTGAAGTTGATCGCTCGTTCGGGGGTTGGCTACGACTCGGTTGACCTCAACGCGGCGCGGGCGCACAACGTGTGGGTGACCACCACCGTGGGGTCGAACCACGATGCCGTGGCTGATTACACGTTGGGGCTGATCCTCGACCTTGCGCGACGCATTACTGAGACGGTGCAGAGTGCACGTGGGGGGGCGTGGCAACGATTCCCCGGCTTCGAGTTGCGCGGAAAGGTGTTGGGGATCGTCGGCACGGGGCGCGTCGGGCGCGAGGTCGCGGCGCGCGCGAAGGGCTTCGGCCTCGAAATCGTGGCGTACGACCCGTTCCCGAACCATGGTTGGGCGGAGTCTGCGGGCGTGACGTATCTCGAGGTTGACGAGTTGTTCGCGCGGGCGCGGATCGTGAGTTTGCATGCGCCGTCGATGGCGTCGACGCGTCACCTCGCGAACGCGGCACGGTTGGCGTCAATGCCCGAAGGTGGCTGTCTCATCAATACCGCCCGCGGGGAACTCGTCGACGAAGTGGCGCTATTGGCGGCTCTCAACGCGGGGCGCATGTGGGGCGCCGCGCTTGATGTTGTCGCCGACGAACCCCCAACCGCGGCGCAGGCGGCGTTGATTGCGCACCCGAAAGTGATTACGACCTCACACTGTGCCGGCGCCGCGGTGGAGGCGAATACCCGCGCCGCGGCGATGTGCCTCGACGAGGTGTTGCGCGTCGTTGGTGGGGAGTCGCCGCTTCACGTCGTGCCTGAGTTGCGGTAGCCCACTGCCCCGGGGGTCAGGCCTCGCTGCGGACGTACTTGTTCGGCAAGAGTGCCGTGACAGACACCCGTTCTGGGCCGGAAGTGCCGGGCACGATGACCTGCGCGAGAGGCGCGTAGTCTGAGATGAGTTCGCGGCATATGCCGCACGGGGCGACGACATCGCCGGCGCGATTGACCGCCACGATCGACTCAATGTCGGTGTCGCCGGCGGCGGCCGCCATCCCGACGGCGATGGCTTCGGCGCAGACCGCGACTCGGCCGATGTACGCCTCAAGGTGCACGGCGGTGAAGACACGCCCCGAACGTGTGCGCAACGCGGCGCCGATGTGGTGCCAGTCTTGGCGTTGACGAAGGCCGATGATTGCGCGCGCCTCGGCGAGAAGTGCCTCGTCGTTGGGGTCGAGTACTGACGTCATGCGCGATTGTATGGATGGGGGTACCCGCCCGGCGGCGCGCGTGCGATGATGCGTGCTTAGTCGTCACTTCACTGCCGGGAAAGCCTTCACGATGACCACCTCACCCGTCCGGCTGCTTGTCGTCGGCCTTGGCGCTATCGCAGTCGACCAATATCTGCCCCAGATTGCGCAGATGCCCGACGCCAAGGTCGTGGCCGTCTGCGACGTGAGGCCAGAGTGGGCACGTCGTCAGGCCGATCGCTTCGGCATCGAACACGTCTTTACCGATGTCGACGCGATGCTTGCGTCGGTTGAGGCCGACGCGCTTGTTGACTTGGCGAGTATTCCGGCGCACTTCGAGGTAAACCTGAAGGCGTTGCGTCACGGCCTGCACCTGTATTCGCAGAAGCCGTTCGCATCGACGGTTGAAGAGGCGACGACCTTGATCGACGAGGCAACCGCGCGTGGGTTGCACGTTTCGGCATCGCCGATTCACATGCTGCGCCCCGAGATTCGGGAGGTGCGGCGCCTCGTGGCGGCGGGGGCTATTGGCAAAGTGTCGTTGGCGCGCGTGCGATCCTCGCACGGTGGGCCGGAGTACTTCCAGTATCGCGACCACGACCCGTCGTGGTTCCATCAGGCGGGTGCCGGTCCCCTGCTTGATATGGGCGTGCACGGTCTCACCCAGATCACGGGCATTCTCGGCCCGGCGAAAGCTGTGTCATGCCATGCGGGGATTGCCGAACCGATCCGCGTTGTGCGGTCTGGGGCGTTCGACGGCAAAGAGATCGTGACGGGGGTGCCGGACAACTACCTAATCACCTTGGATTTCGGCGATGCATGTTTTGCAGTCGTGGATTCCAGTTACGTGGTGAAGGCGGCGAATGGTCCGTCGCTGGAGATTTTCGGTAGTGCCGGCACGGTTTCGATGGGTGGGCCGGGGACGGATCGCCAAGGTGGTGCGCCGTTCGACCTGTATCTCGATGATGCGGCGAAGGGGGTGCGCGGGTGGACGCAACCCATGTACCGCATGGCTCGGGCGCAACAGGCGGTAGGCGTGAGTGACCTCGTCGCGGCGATACGTGAGGGGCGGTCGCCGATTCTGACCGGTGCGCATGCCCGGCATGTGCTCGAGATCATGAACGCGTGCCCGGTGGCCGCGCAGGAGGGTCGGACGGTGCAGCTCGAGACGACCTTCGACCCCGCGTGACGGACTTGGCGCGGAAGACGTCAAGCCGTGGGAGGCATGCGTCA
>CAYFLJ010000246.1:0-2538 GCA_964343985.1 uncultured Thermoflexus sp. | reverse complement strand
TTGCTCGAGGAGTACCTCGCGACCCCTGTGCTCGTAGCGCACTTGGCACGCCTGGCCCCCCCCGACCGACCGCGTCTCGTCTCAGCCATCGCAGACCGGATCCCAGACGGCCGCATTGACTACGTTCGCGTGAACGTCGTTGCACACCTCGGGTCGCGGTCGTAACGTACGAGAGCGACCACCGCGTGCGTTCCGTCAAGCACGCAGCCGCGGGTACCATCGGCGTGACGGCTTCGGCCGCCCAAGGAGAATCCTGTGAGCGAGTTCCTTCATATCTCCCTGCGAAGCCGTGACCGCGACAAAACCGTCGAGTGGTACGTCTCAAACCTCGGGTTCACCGAGACGCGTCGTGGGACGACGGCGATCGGCACGCAGACGGCAATCCTGACCCTTCCGGGCCTGAATACCTACATCGAAGTCTCGGACCGCGTGAAGATGGGACGCGATTTCCCGATCCCCGAAGACCTCATCCACCTCGCCTTTACGGTCACTGATATGCAAGCGGCCCACGACCGCCTCGTTGCGAACGGCGTAAAGTGGACCGACGGCGCGCCGACCGACCGGTTCGCTTTCATCGAGGACTGCGACGGCTACGAGATTGAGTTGGTAACCGCACCAGTCGGCGGCGAGTTCGACCATTTCCGCTTGCGCGTTGGAGATCTGGATCGAAGCGTCGCCTTCTACGAGCGCTTCCTTGGATTCAAGACCGTCCAGCGCACTGAGTCACCACGTGGAAGCAAGATCGCCAAACTCGAGTTGCCGGGCAATCGTGTCCTCCTCGAACTCTCATACCTGCCGTTCCTCGATACGCACTTCGAGGTCCCCGAGGACTTGATGCATCTCGCCTTTCCCGTCGACGATATGCCAACCCTCTATCGGGACTGGGAAGCAAACGGCGTCGTCATCACCGAAGGGAGGCCGGATGGCGGCATGATCTTCGCCGCCGACCCGGATGGATACGAGTTGGAAATGATTCAGCGACGCCAGTGATCCGACTCGCGAACCACCTCCGGAGTCGTGCCCATGCACGGCTCCGAAAGGGGTGATTTGGCGAGGAAGTGGAATACGACGCTACGCCGCGAGACCGGCACGTCGTGTGACGGACGCATTCCCTTGGTCAAATCGACTGAGGATCTCGCGAACGTGCGACAGTTCCGCAACTACCGCTTCACGGTCGTCGATCAACGTGCCCGACACGACCTCTTCGGAGAGTTCGTCCTGCCGAAGTCGCAACTGCCGAACCTCAACTGGGTGGAGGACCAGCGGCTCAGTGACAACGGGAATGGTCGAGACGGTCGCGTTCTGAGTATTGAGCATCATTGCCCCCTGATGACCCGTCCCTCACATCGCTGCGAGTATGGCCATATGCAGAGCGCCAACAACGGCGTTGACCGCTCTAATATCCAATCGTACCATCATCGGCTCCACCAATGGGGCGGCCAACGGTCAGAGTTTCCGAAAGGACGACCCCGCCAATCCGAACAAGGAAGCCGTGCAACGCCACTGGATCATGAACGCGTGCAACAATCACGTTTCGCGCCGACGCCACTAACAGCGCCCCAAGGAGCGCGCGGCCGGTCCCCCTTCGTCGGCCATCCTCGTGTACCCCAATGAACTGCACGCGCACGCCATCGGCGAAGCGAGTCCCCCAAGCGACACCCACCGGGGCATCCAAATCATCAGCTTCCCACGCCGCCACGGCCACATGACCCACATGCATTGAAGCCGCCGCAAGGGCCGAAGGTGTCAGCCCATCCAGGTCGTCGTGCGGTTCAGTGGCGCGTTCGACCGCCAAGTGGATCAGCAGCCCAGTGAGCGAAGGCAACTCGTCGTGGCGAAGCGATCGCACGACGACGTCCGAAGGTGGGGTCGACCCCACGAGTGCCACGGCGGCGGCCCCAGAAACACGAACCTCCGCAGTGCGCCGCTCAACCGCAAATCCCGTCGCTCCAAAGAATGCGATGGCCTGCGCGTCGCCGGCATCGATCGTCGCGTCAAGGCGTCGCGCGCCGAGCCGTAACGCGCCGAGCGCGACCCGATGAATCAAGGAGCGCCCAAGCCCGTGCCGACGCCTACTCTGGGCGACGCCAACCCACGCCACCGACACCGCCGCCGGCGAGCCGTCCGAAAGCCGACGTCGCACGCCTGCCACGACGGCGCCGCACACGCCGATGCCGTCCTCCGCGGGCACTACCCAGCCAAACGACGGCCGGTACGTCGACTGCACGTGACGCTCGAGACGCTCGCCGTATGACGCATCGTGGCCGAGCAGCCCGGCGACCGCACCCCAATCGCCCGGCCCAAGGTCTCGAACCGTGATTGGCGCACGCGGTTCTTGCATTTCCGCCTCCATAGGATGGCGCACGCGTACGGTGACGTCGACCGGCGCCAATTCCCACTCTCCACAAACCATGCCACGCGACTAAAATGGTGCCCGCCCGACGGCCAACCCAAGGGCACCCCTGAGGAGAAGGACATGTATCTCGGACACCAAATGGGCAACCTGACTGAGGAGCGCCTGCAGTGGGCGGCCCAACT
>CAYFLJ010000245.1:0-2559 GCA_964343985.1 uncultured Thermoflexus sp. | reverse complement strand
CAACACTCCCGGTGGCGCCAACACTCCCGGTGGCGCCAACCAAGGCAACGTACCCGGCAACATGCAGGCCACAACCGAAAGCATTGACGTGGGAGTCAGCCGGGGCGAAGCTGACGTCATCCGGAGACTCGTCGCGCAAGAGATCACCAAGTCGCGGGGAACGGCCCCGGCGCACCTCGAACGCCTCGCCGAACGCGAACTGGAACCCGAGCGCATCGACTGGCGACGCGAGTTGCGTTCGATCATCGCGAGGACGATCACGACCGTAAGTGGTGCCGTCGATTACTCGTACTCCCGGCCATCCCGTCGACAGTCGGCCGTTTCGGGCGTGGTCTTGCCAGCACTCCGCGAACCAGTGGTACGCGTCGTGGTGGTGGTGGATACGAGCGGCAGCATGAGCGAACGCGAACTTGGGGCCGCGCTTGAGCAAATCGATTCAATTCTGAAGAGCGTCAGTGCCCGCGAAGGTCTCGTCGTCTTGGCGGTGGACGCCGAGGTGCATGTGACGAAACAGGTGTTCCGCGCCAACGAGGTGAACCTGGTCGGCGGCGGTGGCACCGACATGAGGGTGGGGATCGAGGCGGCTGCGCGACTGCGCCCGAGGCCAGAGGTCGTGATCGTTCTGACTGACGGATTCACACCGTGGCCGAACGTGCCGCCGCGTGGCATGCGTGTCATTGCCGGAATTACCGGGGGTAACCGAATTTTGGTGCCGGAGTGGATAAAGGTGGTCAGGGTCACGCCGTGACCCGCGCGGGAGTGGGACAGCTCGCCCACAGGCACGGCGGTAAGCGGGGCAACTCAGAGCCACTGAAACGTCGAAGTGCTCGACTGCGGCGAGACGTCGGGTGGCAGGGAATTGAGCTTGGATCAGGCAGGAATGATCGGCGATCGACAACTGACGGCGGTTGATCTTGTGTGGCCGGGAGGCGAAACCGTCTCCGCGGGCATGGATGCTATTCTTGCATGCCTAGGAACTCCTAATCGAGATTTGGCGCTCGGTCATCAAGAACGAGCGTCGAAGCGCAGGCCAACGTCGCGAAAAGCTGCTGAAGGCAGCCTGCAACGTTGCTCAACGGATTGAGTTCGCCACACACGCCACCGCAATTAAACATCGAGCAAGAACCATGAAAAGACCGGCGATCTTTCGTGTCAAGAACATTGATTGGAACGTGGCCGAGAAAGACACATCCGCACACGACAACCCCCGTGTGGTGCAAGCCAACCTGCCTGACATGCTTCGCATTGAAGTGTCCGAGCTTGGCCCATGCGAACTGTGGCACGGACAGATTCCGGACGATTTCATTGACGTCATTCTAAAAAAAGTAAACAGCCAGACCGGCTGGCTGATAAATGATTGCGACATTGATCTGCTTGACGGTGGCGAGTAGGAACGAGGCAAGGGCACTGGCCCCACGGCGCTAAAGGCTCTCGGTTCGGTCCGCAAAGCCGACCTCAGGGGTATCAACCGTGGCGGGCAAGACCTCAACCGCTGCGACCCTGGAGGAGCACACCTCGCCGGTCCCACCCAATGCCGGCCAACCTAACCGGGGCCAGCCTGACGGGGATATCAAACAACATCGAGACACGGCGGCTGGAAGAGTGTGCACCGCCGCCATCAGTCCGACGGTTGCCCGCGCCTCGGCGACCTGGTCGGGGCCATAGCGGGGGGTTGACCCCGCATCCATTGACAGGTGCAACCGTGGTGTCGATGCCAAGCGAACCGGCCAGCTCCGACGACCTTGCACCGGAGCAGATCGAAGCAGTCGCCGCCTACCTCGCCCTCATGCGGACGCGCGGGTCGCTGACCGGTGCCGACCTGCGAGGTCTCGACCTTCGGAGGCAGATCCTTCGCGGCGCAATCTTGGCTGGCGCCAACCTGTCGCGCATCAACTTGACCAAGGTTGATCTGACCAATGCCGACCTGTCAGAGGCTAACTTGCTCGGTGCCACCGTGCGTCAAGCGAATCTGACCGGGGCGAACCTCAACCGGGCGACCCTCTTCTCGGCTGATCTTTCCGGGGCAATCCTCGAACGGGCCGTGTTGTCCGAGGCCGACTTGCGCTTCGTCACGATGAGCCAGGCCACGCTTTCGGGAGCAAACATGTCCGGCGCCAAGCTCGCTGAGGCGGTACTCACCGGCGCCAATCTCACGGCGGCCAACCTCCATGCCGCCACGCTGACAGGGGCGGACCTGCGCGGGGCCAACCTGTCGAGAGCGGACCTGCGTTGGGCAAACCTTGCGCTCGCCGACCTGACGGGAGCGGTGCTTACCCGGGCCATCTACGATGCCGCGACGCGTTGGCCTCAAGCCTTCACGCCGCCGCCGAGGTAGCGACACGCCCATTGCTCACCGGTGGTTCTCCCCTACCATGCACACCGTAGTGATCAGTGCGCCCGCGCCGGTTCCCACCGCATGCACATTCCAATGCAGTGGGCGGTGATCGCACACCGTCACGACCGGGGATCGAAAATGACCACCGACGAACCAACTCCTCAGCAGATTGAGGCGGTCGCGGCCTACTTGTCGTTGCTGAGTTCACGCGGGTCGCTTGCCAA
>CAYFLJ010000244.1:0-2597 GCA_964343985.1 uncultured Thermoflexus sp. | reverse complement strand
TCGGCGCCGGCGCCGATTCCGGGTCGGCTCAGTGCGACGATTGACGGAAAGACCCAAGCCGATATCGTCCTTGGGGTGCCGTGCATCGCGCGCAGCCATCCCGATTTCCATGCCGTGCGATTGGCAAACCTGATCTTCGGTCGGCTCGGCATGATGGGCCGGTTGGGCGAAAACGTCCGCGAGGCCCGGGGCCTTGCGTATGGCATTTCGAGTGACCTTGACGCCGGGCCAGGCGCTGGGCCGTGGACAATTCGTGCGGGCGTGAATCCGTCAAACATTGACGCAGCGCTTGACGGTATTCGTGACGAGCTTTCACGTCTCCATCGCGACGGCGTGACCGAAGACGAATTTGATCGGGCAAGGCGATTCAGTACCGGAAGCGTTGCGTTGCAGCTAGAATCAAACGACGGCATTGCCGGTACCGTCGGCGATATAGTTCTGAATGATTTGGGTCTCGACTATATTGATCGGTATCCAGACTTCATTGGGGCGCTCACAATTCAGGCAGTGAACCGCGCGATCCACGATCATTTCCCGGTGTTCGATGATCTCGTGATTTCTGTGTGTGGCCCTCCGCTCGAGTCGTAAGACGAGCCTTGTTTTCGTGACTGGGATTGTCCGGAGTGTTACTCGCGTCGGCGTCGCATTCCGGGACAACGCGTGGGCGAAGCTTCTCCGGACATCGTGCAAATTACGTTGTAGCTTCTCGTACGACCTCATTGACAAGCTTCCCATCAGCTTGACCGCGAAGCGCTTGCGCCGCAATTGGCATGACCTTTTTGAAGTCACGTCCATGCTCAGAGATGATCGTTTCGACTGCCGCGCGGATTTCGTCGCGTGCTAGCATCGTCGGAAGATACGATTCCATTGTTGTGAGCTCTGCGCGCTCCTTTTCGAGGAGCTCCAAGCGGTTGCCGACCTCTGCGTAATGAATCGTCTCGCGCTTTTGCGTTATTTCTTTCTGCACAACCGCGATGACATCCGCTTCGGTGACCGGTTGACCGAACTTTGGGTCCTTGCGATCGGTTCGAGAGATTTCTAGATTCTTAATCGCAGCGCGCAACATGCGAATTGCTGAAAGCCGTCGTTCGTCGCGCGCGCGCATCGCGTCCTTGACGTCGTTATTGAGTCGGTCCGAAATGGTCATGGTCGTCAATCGTCCTTCGTGGTGTCGCCCAAGATTCGTCCAGCTAGCAGAGTTTGACGAGAGGATTCGTCTCGCGGATTGAGCACTATGGCAACTGGCGGTGTCTCGTTTCGGCCAGAGATGACCCAACCAAAACTGTGCCACACCGCCAATTGGCTACCCTGAAGCGTCTGCGTTGTGAAAGGACGATTCGATGGCGCTCCGATTCCTGCGAGGCACCGCCGACCGGCCTCGAGGCCACGCACTCGTTGCCTTCCGCGTAAACCGTGCTTCGGACGATGCATATGTGACCTATGTAGTCGTACTCCCGATCATTGTTGAACCGATGAAGTACCTGCCGCCCGTGTTCGCGAGCCAGTTTCAGGGGATGGCTGGGGCATTGCAAGGGCTTGACGCCGTGCCGATGCCTCCAATTCCAGAACGGATGGCGATTCCAACCGCAGTTCGGATCGCCGAACGTCGTGACGATGACGTGGTCGACGCGGGCGTTACGGACGGTGACCCCGTGGGCCTGATCAGTCTGGCACAAGAAGCGGTTCGGGAATACGCCGCGTTGTACCGCGCAGCGGAAATCCGCCTTGACGCGACCGCTCCAGACCCGCTGCACGCGCAGACCCTGACGGACGCACCACAGGCGCCGCAAGACGACGACTCGTTTCGCTGGCTACTCATGGACGAACGCGGACGGATAGACGAGATGACGCGACTCGTCGGTCGACTTCGTGACGTCGTTGAACGAGGGGTTCGTGACGAATTGGAATCGGTCAGGTCGCTCTTGGTGCGTCTCGCGTCAACGCTACCCCCGAAGTATCGAGCGAACGAACTCATCGCGGGTGCAAGTTGGCCGGGTCAGACTGGAACACGGCTGGCGGAACTGTACCTAGACCGGTGTTACCGACTGTGCTCGGAACGGTACGAAGGGTTGGCCGACGTTGACCGTGAAATCAGCGCCCTAGAGGGTAACGCGACAGCCTAAGTTACTGCAGAACCGCGCCGGCTCTCCGAAGCACCGTTGACGGAGGTGGTGTCCCATTCGTTCCGAGGGCTTTTGGAAAGGTCGCACGGAGTAGGTACTCAACTGACTCTACGACGGAGGGTCCTGATGACCCGAGTAGCGCATCCCAATCTGCATGCCAGACTGACGGTGCGACATCGGTAAGTTCGTCGACGTACTTCGCGATTTCGGTCGTGGTCGTACGCGCGCCGGAGCTCCCGGCGAGAAGTGCGTCAATGTGGGCGGCCTTGAGGTCTGGACCCGTCACTACCGTTCCCGCTGGAAGGTTGGCGGCAAGACACCCGGTCGCGTCGATAAGTTCAGCAATCCGTCGATCCTCGCTGACGCGCCATTCCTTTCCGGCGCGCACGATGGCGGCGGCGACCGGCCGACAGGCACCAGGTGTGCGGACGAGGAAGCGTGCGGCGTGCATCCTGAGGGCCAATAATCGCGCTG
>CAYFLJ010000243.1:0-2598 GCA_964343985.1 uncultured Thermoflexus sp. | reverse complement strand
CCTTCTGGCCGCGGTGCGACGACCCGGTCGCCGCGGTCGCCGCGCACCATTCAACACATGGGTCCGATGTCCGATGTGCGTACAGCATTGGCCTTGGGTCCGACCCGGCCGCCACCATCGATCTCGTTCGCGCCCTCGCCGACGCCGGTGCGCGCATGGTTCTGGTGGATATCGCCCACGGCGGGCAGGCGAGACTGATTCGCCTACTTGACACGATGCAGGGCTTGCCTGACTTGCAAGGCATGTCGTTTGTCACGGGGAACATTGCCACCGCCGCCCAAGCGCGAGACTATCTCGACCCACCAGTCGCCGCGTATTTGCGCGTTGGCGTCGGTTCCGGGGGCCTGTGCACAACGCGACTGATCGCCGGCACGGGTGTCGGGCAACTCTCTGCCATCTTCGATGTTGCCGGGACCGGTCTACCGGTTATCGCCGACGGCGGCGTGCGTCACCCAGGCGACGTCGCAAAGGCGATCGCCGCCGGTGCACAGGTCGTCATGGTCGGCAGCTTGCTTGCGGGTACCGACGAAACGCCCGGGGCGATCATCGACGACGGTAGCGGCCCGAAGAAGTTCGTGCGGGGACAAGCAAGTTATTCTTACATGCTTGACAACAAGATCGAGGTTGACCTCTCACGGGCGCCCGAAGGGGAGTCTGGCCTCGTGCCAACGCGTGGGTCGGCACGGACGGTCCTCACGCAGGTGAGTGGCGGGTTGCGGTCCGCGATGTCGTATACCGGCGCGTCGACCCTCGACGAATTCCGGAGACGCGCGGTTTTTACGCTTGTAAGCAACGCAACGTTGTTCGAGAACCAGCCGCACATCTTTCGGCGGTAGGAGCTTGGGGCTTGCCAAACTGCCCCACTTCGGACCCCAACGTTTCCGCTACCCGCCGATTTGAGACATCGAACGGGAGGCGCGCTTGAACGCCTCTCCCTCATTGATTTGGTGCTTCTGTTCCTTCGCCCACACCGCACGCCGAATGCGACGTTCGAGTTCGGCGTCGTCGGCCCCATCCCGCATCGGTGTCTTCAGGTCGGTTTCGTCGATTGAGAACAGGCACGTCCGCAACTGCCCGTCGGCGGTGAGGCGGATACGGTCACATGTGCGGCAGAACGGTTGCGTCACCGGATTGATGAACCCGACATCGCCGGCACCATCCGTAAACCGGTACGTCACCGCGGTACTTGATGGGTCTTGGCCGGGGATGACGTCGAGCGGCCACTTGGCGTGGATGATTGACCGGATTTCATCACCCGGCAAGACTTGGTCGGTTTCCCAATTGCCCTCGGCGTCAAGGGGCATAAACTCGATAAAGCGCATCACGTACGGCTTCCGCCGCGCGAGACCTGCAAGCGCAAGGATGTCCTCGTCGCGTGTGAACCCTCGCACCGCGACCGCATTGATCTTGATCGGGCTAATGGTTGGGTAGCCCTCAAGCGCCTCGAGTCCGGCCATCACTTGGTCGAGGGCATCACGACGGGTTACCTGCCAGAACCGCTTTTGGTCAAGCGTGTCAAGCGACACATTGATCCGCGTCAAACCCGCCTCGGCGAGTGCCGGAGCGAGGCGGGGCAGCAAGATGCCGTTGGTCGTGAGCGAAAGGCTTCGCAGTCCAGAGGCACCTAGCGGTGCCAATCGGGAGATGATCTCCGGCAGGTCTCGCCGCAACGTCGGCTCCCCACCGGTGAGTCGTACCTCTTCAATACCGAGGCCAACGAACACACGGGTTAGCCGTGCGATCTCGTCAATCGTGAGAATGGCATCGTTGGGTAGCCAATCCAAACCCTCTTCGGGCATGCAATACGTGCACCGGAAATTACAGCGATCCGTGATTGAGATCCGGAGGTTGCGGATCAGTCGCCCGAAAGAATCGCGTAGTGGCCCAGACCCATGTCGGGCCTCGGTGGAGACGGCACGAAGCGGTGCCGGGGAGAGGTCGGGAGCTGTGCGCATCATCTGACCGCGGGTCTCGAGAGTCGTCAAATCGGCGACCTCTGCCCGATTCGGTCGCCCGCGAGGGGGCACGACAGCGACGGCATCGCGGCGGGGTTCCCCCAAGCGTACCACCGGCCTCATCACGACGCGCGTACCATCCGTCACGGAATCGCATGCGATCGTGGGCCGGCATACCCGCCGGTCGCGACGAGTACGAAGGGGACGGACGTGAGCGAGTTGCGCAGCCAACGGCTACGGAAGGTGAACCACCAAGGCGACGCCTTGCGCCTCGGCATGAACTGGACTGAGGAAGACCTCGGGAAACCCCAAATTCTCGTCGAGAGCGCGTACGGCATGGGCCACCCGGGCACCTTTCACTTCCGGCCATTGATCGAAGAGGTATCCAACGGCGTATTCGAGGCGGGAGGGAAGCCGGGGGTCTTCTACGCGTCGGACATTTGCGACGGCGTCGTCCAGGCACATTCGGGCATGAGCTACTCGCTGGTGTCGCGCGATGTCCAAGCCGCACTCATCGAAATCCACGCCCTCGGCCACCCGCACGACGGCGCCGTCTTCATCTCGGGGAACGACAAGTCGGTGCCGGCACACCTCATGGCGATCGCCCGCTGCGACCTGCCAAGCATCTTGGTCCCCGGTGGCA
>CAYFLJ010000242.1:0-2611 GCA_964343985.1 uncultured Thermoflexus sp. | reverse complement strand
GTCTCGCGCGTGCCGATTGCGAGGACGCGGACCGTGCGTTCAGACGGGGCGCGCAAGCGCAAGACTTCTGCTACCCCGCCGCCCGGTAACTCGACGTCGACTAATGCCACATCGGCACCGCACGTTGGATAGACACGCGCAACCTCGTGGACCGAACCCGCCTCCGCAACCACCTCAAACCCACCGGCCAACTCAAGAATTGCGCGCAAGCCGTGGCGCATCAGCATCATGGCGTCAGCGATCAGTACCCGCACCGGTGGGCCACCGGCGTCGCGCTGCGCCGAAGTAGGCGCGCCAACGGGTATCACGACCGCGCTACCCCACCGTTCACGGTCTCAATGCCCGCGACTTGGACGCGTGGCGCCACCATCATCGCTGTACTCGCAGCCGGAACGCGAAGCTTCCCATGGGCCACTGCGTGGACAGCGACCGCCGTCGTAATTGCCTCCATGACGTCGCGCAGACGGAACGGCCACGCCAAGGTCAGGTGACGCGCACCGTTGTTGCCTGCGCGAAGCCCTTCCCCCGCAAGGGAATCCACCGTCAGCACCGGCGCTTCGGCGGTCGCCGGCAAGGTGGCGAGTGCCTCGCGGAGTCGCGGGACGTCGATCCCGACCGACGCCACGACGAGTGAGACGGCAACCGCTTCCGCGAAGAACGGTTCAACCTCACCAGTTCCTGCGCTGCGGGAGACTGCCCGCATTACGGACTCTGGGGTCGCCTCACGACACCGCACACCTTCACGTTGGAGGTATGTTCGGAGGACACGCGTGACCGCCGGATTTGACCCAACCAGCAAAGCGTGGCGAGGTGCCTGTGCAGGTGCGCCTGCAAGTGCCACTCGCGACCTCCCAAACATGAAGCCCGGCAACGAGCCGGCTCGCCGATCCGTGAAGCACGCGACACGAACGCTCTCGTGCAGTCATGCTCGGTCCCCAAAGGGACACCGACCGTTGGGGACGAGTTTCCGCCACAGTGGCCATTGCGGGCATCGGCCCCGAGACTGAACCACCATCGGCCACTCGACTGATTTTCGGCCGGACCCGCGGGAATTTGACGAGATCGTAAATACTCGTCACATGCAACATCCGCGCACGCGCGGTGTACGGCGCCGAGAGGCGATGGGTCAAACCCGTGAGCGTTCGGGGCGTCGAACGTGCCGACAAGACGATGCGACTCGGCGCCCGAACGGCGCGCGCCTAGTTGAGCAGGCCGTGTGTGACGGCGTGCACCGCGGCCTGAGTCCGGTCGCTAACCTGCAGCTTCTGGAGGATGTGTTCGAGGTGCGTCTTTACCGTTGCGACGGTCACTGACAAGCGCACCGCAATCTCTTTATTACTCATGCCTGCCGTGATCAGTCGGAGCACGTCGAGTTCACGTGGTGTCAGCCGTTCAGTCGCCGGCGGCGCCGGCGTCTCGGTCGACCGTTGATCGACCTCGGCGGCCAATCGCCGCAGAAACCGGCCAACAACTTCCTGATTCAGGAGCGAGCCGCCCTCCGCGACAGTATGAATCGCTTGAAGAAGGTCAGCTCCCGCCACGTCTTTCAGTACGTACCCACTCGCACCCGCCTTGACCGCTTCGAACAGGTAATCGGGGTTTTCGTACATGGTCAGCATGATGACGCTCGATTGCGGCGCGGCTTGTTTGACAAGTCGTGTTGCCGCGATCCCGTCCATATCCGGCATACGAATGTCCATCAGCACGATGTCAGGTCGCAACTGCGGCACCAAGCCCACCGCGGCGGAGCCGGAACGAGCCTCGCCAATCACCTCGAGCCGGTCATCGGTCGAGAGCACCGCGCGCAACCCTTCAATCACCAAATGGTGGTCGTCGACGAGCATCACACGGACCCGACGGACGCCTGTCCTGAGTACATCTCCATCCACCGGCACCAGCGCCCCATCACCCGCCATCGTCAGGATTCTCCCTCAGGCGCAACGCCGTTCCCCACTACCACGCCACCAAGATCGCTCGGTTGATCGGCGCCACTACCGTCACGCCCGACATCGCGTCGGGGACGTAATTCGCCGTCATCCCACGTGCCGATGCGTCCACCGGCGTTCCGACGCGCACCCGGCCATCGCACCGCCCCCGACGTAACGAGCGCACCGCCCGCCCCATCCAATCGTGTCCGTGGCCCACTCACCACGGCACCTCCGGCAGATGCCGGTGCCTCCCCGAGGCGTGCCAACCCGAAGCCGTCACCCGACCCCATCACTAGTGCATCCGGCCGATCGACCGGGATCGTTACCGACACCGTCGTGCCGCGGCCGATTGCGCTCTCTACAGCGAAGGTCCCACCGAGCAAATGCGCCCGTTCGCGCATGCCATGAACGCCGACGTGATGGCCCGCATCCGTGCCGGGCGCGTCTCGAACCGCAAGAACGGTGGTGTCGAACCCATTCCCCCAGTCACGGACAAGGATGCTCACCTCACCGTCGCGCCGTACCACTGAGATGCGCGCCCGCGTCGCTTGCCCATGCCGACGCGCATTCGTCAGCGCCTCTTGGATGATCCGGTAGGCCGTCACTTCGACCGACGCCGGCAAGCGCGCGCCGTCGAGTCCGTCATGCAGCTCCACCCGCCAGTTGAACTCATCGCGCAAGTT
>CAYFLJ010000241.1:0-2624 GCA_964343985.1 uncultured Thermoflexus sp. | reverse complement strand
CAGGCGGCGACGCTGCGCGGCCTTGAGGTTGCGCGCGTGGCGCTCTCGTCATCGAGCCGCCCGGCCCCGGGGAGCGTGGCGCGCGGCGGCTTCCTCGCAACGCAAGCCGGCCAAGTCAAGATCGCCGTCCTCAGCGGCGGCAAAGACCCCGACGAGATCGTCCGCGAGGATCCGGAGCGATGGAAGGCCTTGATTGCCGGCGCAGTGCCGATGATGGACCACAAACTCGCAATCGAGACGGCGTCGGTCTCGATGGACGATCCTGGCGCGAAGTTGCAGGCGGTACGTGAGCTTGCGCGGTTCCTCGCACTTGTCCCGGACCCCGTCGAGTGGAGCCACTACGTCGACCGTATCGCGCAGCGCCTCCGCCTTGATGTGCGTGCGGTTCATGCCGAGGTTGTGCAAGCCGAAGAGGCCATGCGCCGTGCCCAACGATCGGCGGCGCGCGACCAAGCGGCGGCGCAGGCACGATCAGGGACCGTCGCAACCTCAACCGTCACGACCGACCTCCCAATTGACGAAACTCCAAGGAGTTCGACCGGCGCGGCGCCGACGTCAGGAGCAACAACACTTGCCGCGAATTCCGAAGGCGCGCGGACACCGGTTGGCCCATCGACCTACGACCCGCTTGAGCAGTTCGTGGTCTCTGAACTGGCGGCGGTCCCGGACTTCGTGACGGTTGTTCGCCACGTTATCGCGGCTGACGACCTACGGGACTCCGGGCTTCGGGCGCTGTTTGAGGCGATGGTGGCATCAGACCCGCCATCGGACCTCAAGGTCGAGGGGTTTCTGGCCTCGGTCCACGCGGGGTTGTTGGACGCCGTGGCGTCCCGTCCTGCGATACCGACCGACGGCGTCGACGACCCTGAGGCACGGCGCGAAGGCGCGGTGGTGGCGGCGGCCTTGCGCCTGCGGGAACGACGCCTGCGCGAGAAGCTTCGTGACGTGCAGTACTTGCTCCACGAAGCCCCGGAGGCGGACGAGCGATCCGCCCTACAGCGCCAAGTTGAGCACCTTGCTACGTCGCTAGGGCGAGTACACCTTGAACAGCATCGCGCGGTGGCGCACCTAGCGCGGTAGGATGCTTTTGGCCCATGCGCCAAGCCTCCCAGAGGACTGCGACCGCGGGCGCCTCGCCCGCTCCGCCGGAGGTCCGGCCTTCGGCGACGACGAGCGAATACGGCCCCGCGCGCCGCCGATAACGCCCCGCCGTTAAGACATTCGACTGAGGGCGGGGCGCCGAACTACGTGAACGGTGTTGCCTCGTCGAGCGAGAAGAGGTGGTCCTCATGCGAGTTTGCGCGCGGCACCCGTTGGGACGATCCCCATTGGGTATCGACGTCGCCGAGCTGGTTGACCAAGGGCGGCGGCGTTGACCGGCAGTTCGGCGCGCAACGCCCCGAGCTCGCGCCCGGGCACCTCGCCGCGCGCCCGAGCGGCGAAGGCGCCTTCGACGGCTCCGCTCGAGCGCGCCGCGTCGTCACCGACAGACGCCGGAGCTGCGATTTTAGAGAGTGCCGAAAGCTTTGCCTCGCGCGAGCCGACCGCCGCTGAACTTGCGGTGATGGTGGAGGAGGCTACTGCTGCCGAAAGGGACACCTTTGGGGAGGACACCCTAGACGACCCCGTGCGCCTCTATTTGCGCGAGATTGGCAAAGTACGGCTGCTGACATGGGAGCAAGAGCAGGCAATCGGTCGCCGGATGGAAGATGGGCTGCGCGCCGAGGCGCAACTACCAACCTGCCCGCCGACTGATCAGGTGAAACGCACCCAGTTGGAGCGTCTGGTTGCGGACCGGCATCTCGCACGTCGAGAGTTGACTGAAGCGAACCTTCGCCTCGTTGTCAGTATCGCTAAGCGCCACGTTAACCGTGGGATGGGTCTCCTCGACCTCGTACAAGAGGGAAACATCGGGCTGTTGCGTGCCGTCGAAAAGTTCGAATACCAACGAGGGTTCAAGTTTTCCACCTACGCCACGTGGTGGATCAGGCAGGCAATTAGCCGCGCAGTGGCGGACCAGGGGCGCACGATCCGTATCCCCGTCCACATGGTTGAGGCACTAAACCGAGTGACACGGAGCCAACGACAACTCGTTCAGGACTTAGGGCGAGACCCGACCGAAGAGGAAGTCGCCAAGAGCGCCGGAGTGACGGCCGAACGCGTGCGGGAGCTGACGATGATGAGCCAGCAACCGATATCGCTGGACTTCCGCGTCGGGAGCGAAGACGACACCGTCCTTGGTGATTTCATCCCGGACACCACGGCGGCGGCTCCAGTCGACTTGGCTTCGGCACACCTCATGAAAGAACACATTGTTCAAGTGCTTGAGAGCCTCAGCGAACGCGAAGCGGAGGTCGTGCGGCTTCGTTTCGGTATCGACGTCGAGCAGCCCATGACGCTTGAGGACATCGGGGTGAAGTTCGGGATCACGCGCGAACGGGTACGGCAAATTGAGCAAAAGGCGATGCGGAAATTGCGCCACCCGTCGCGGCGAAATCAGCTTCAGGACTACCTTGAGACCTGAAGCCTTTGCTACACTGCACCAGCGCCCGAGGGTCTCGGCGGCGCATTCCCTGATAGCTCAACGGTAGAGCGCCCGGCTGTTAACCGGTAGGTTCGAGGTT
>CAYFLJ010000240.1:0-2631 GCA_964343985.1 uncultured Thermoflexus sp. | reverse complement strand
CGGGCGCTTGCCGGGCGCGACGTGAAGTGGTCGACCCAACGCGATGTCGACCTCGGCGAACTTTCACAGATGCGCCGCGGTTCGCCGTGGTTGTCGTCGGGGTTGTTGAAGATCGCCGATCCAATTTACTTGGTGAAGTGGGAGTCCAATCAGGCGGCCCCCACGTTACTGCACATCCAGTCAATCAAGGATGTGGAGTTGTTTGGCATCAACGGCGACAACTACGGCGAGTTCGTCGTCGACCCGGCCAAATGGGACGCAAAGTTTGGGATTACCTCCACGGCGCTACCTCGTGGCGTGATGGCGTCGGCGACTGGCCCTGCACCCGCGACGGCGACGCCGACGGCCACGCCACTGCCGGCGTTAGGAACCTATTCGGACACGTTGCGCTTGAACCGAAATCCGCGTTTGCAGGCCGACGGTGAGTTGTTCTTCTCGGTGCCGACTGACTGGACCGAGGGCTACGACTTCGCGGACGCACGGCAGGCCAACGTTGAACCGATGGCATCGACCAACCGCCTTGGTGGGTGGCGGGCCACGCCATCCGACAAGCCGTCCCCAATCTACGTGTACATCGGGGCGACGAACCTCGACTGGCACAAGGATGCGCGCACGCCGGAAGACTTCGCCCGCAAGGCCGCTGCACACTACTGCCGGGTATCGACCGGTGGGCAGTGCACGCAAGTGTCGTCACCAACCGTCGTAGCGTTTGCAGGTCAGTCCGCGTTGCGGTTCGAGACGCGTTCCGTCATCGAGTACACGGGTACGGACGGTAACGGTCAACCGGTGGGGCGTCGCCACGAGTGGTCGGCATTCCACTATTTCTTTATCCGCGGCAACTGGGCATATGAGTTCCGCGTGTTCGGCGAGACGCCGGAGACGTTCGCGACACGCGCCCAACCGGTGGTAGACGTGTTGGCTGGCACTCGCTTCTTCTAGCGCCGAGTTGGTGGGGTGCCGGTTTGACCGCGCCCCACCACGGCGCGTGAACCCCCACGCGCGGTTTGGAACACCCCCACGGGGTATTTGCTCACGGCGTCGCTTTCCATCGCCGCCCAAACTTGGCAGCGATGGGTTCCCATCTGACGAACGCATCCTCCCACGCCGCATTGACGCGCGCGAGGACGACGAGGTCTCGGCGAATCGCAGCGATTGCCTCAAGAAGGGTTGGGCGCAGAGTGTCGTACCAACCAAGCGGGAAGGTTTCTGAGGCGTGCGCGGTGTCGCCCTGTTTCACCATGCGATTGACGAACGCGGTGAAATCCAGAGCCGAACGAACCTCGAACGGAAAGAGGTTCTGGGGGAAATCCCCCGTAATCGGATGTGAACGGGCAGTCCATTCGGCGCTCCATTGATCCGAAGCCTGCGCGAGTGATTCCCGAACCGCGCGGATTTCTGGTGGGCCGGACTCGAACTGGTACTCAAAGACTGCGTCTTCGAGTTGCTCACGGAGGTTCAATTGATCGTTTCTAAGGGCAAGCCAAGCACGGTGGGCGTTGGCGACGTCTCGGGGAAGCGCTGACAGGCGTTCCAGTTCTCTGGTGTGCGAGAACATCCACGCGGACGGGCCGATATCGGGCGTTGACTGAGCAACGATTTCCGTGGCGGCGAAAGGCTCCGGATCGCACCACGTTACGCGGTTACTGCCCATCATGGTGCCAACGCGATAGGAACCTGGGAGGCAGAGCACGCGACGCGCCGTTGTGATCGCGGACGCGGCGAGTTGGCGTGGATTTCCGCGCCACTGGTGCCGAACTGCGTCAGCTTGCGCCTCGAGGACAAGCAACGCGTGCAGGAGGAGTTGTACGCGTCCCATTCGCCACCCGTCCGCGTACGCGTCGTTGCAGTTCGCGTACTTGCCCCCGCTCCCGACGCGCCCCGCCGGTTCCCCAGTAACTTCTGGCAGTTCACTAGCGACACGGCTGACGGTCTGAGTGATCGTCTCGACGGCGCGCGCGAACGCGGTAATCTCAGGCGTCTCAGTGTCGGAAACGGTTGCCGAGAGGCTGTCCAGATCATCCTCAAGGCCTCGGTATACACCGAGTGATCGCGCTCGCACGCGATGAAACGGGACGAGCAGTGCCATGCCTGCCATGAGGTAGTAGCTCCGTGACGAGGCCCCTCACGAGGTGAGCGACCGAGTGTGTGGTTGACGTGCGACAAGTCGCGACACGCCAGACGTCAGTTCGGGTTGCGACACGCGCTCACGCCGAGAGTGGCTTGTGCCGAGCATGGGCCTTGCCGACGCGCTAGGCGACCCGCCCCTCCCGCCGGGGTTTTGGCGCTGGCCCATCGCCTGCGCCGACCGCTCGCTCCCCACCTCACGTTTGCTGAGACCGGTGGCGCCTGCGGGGTTCCTGCGCCTGAACCCGGCACCCTTCACAAAGCGAATACGCACAATGCGTTTTAGGGAGGGGCGTTTATAGAAATGCACGGCATTGACGTCTAAATGCCGTGCATCATGGAGTGGCGCTTTAGTCCCTGATCGTGACCACGCGAGCCCACCTTGGGGTGGCAGGCAATTGGCCACCTCGAGTGATCAGGCCGATCACCACACGCATGCCATGAGGTGCGTCCGACGGCCACGGCGTGTGTCCGTCGGTCAAGACGATGACCACCTCCGGGCGCGGG
>CAYFLJ010000239.1:0-2636 GCA_964343985.1 uncultured Thermoflexus sp. | reverse complement strand
GAGGGTGCGGACCTGTCTCGTGCGGTCCTCGACGGCGCAATCCTCGCCTTCGCCGACTTGCGCGGCGCAAACGTGCAGCAGGCGTGGCTCAGTCGGGCAGACACTCGCGACGCCCAAACGGATCGTGCGACGGCACCGTAAGCCCACCACGACACGAGTTGCCGATCAACCGTCTGCCCTCACGCCACCGCCACCCCCGCAATCCCCGGCGATACCGGGTTCACCCCCGGACCCATCGAGAACCGTTCCACCTCTACCCGACCAAACCCAGCCTCACGAATCGCCGACTCCGTGTCGCGCGCCATCCGACACTCACCGGTCACCCCAAGCCACCACGGGGCTAACCGTTCCTGAAAGCCACGCAGGCGCGTCCCGTGCGTCGCGCCCACATGTTCAATGAACACAAACTGACCACCCGGACGCAGCACGCGCCGCACCTCGCGCAACGCCGCCCCGAGGTCGTCGACACTGCACAACACCAGTGTCGAGATCACCGCGTCGACAGACCGATCACCCACCGGTAGCGTCTCGGCACGCCCGTCGAGAACCGTCGCCTCAATCCCAACGCGACGCGCCTCCCGCAGCGCCGACGCCCTCGACACCGGGTCTGGTTCCACACCGGTCCATCGCACGCCCGGCGGGAGGTGACGCAGGCTTGCCCCTTCACCGGGGCCAATCTCCAGCACGTGCCCGTGCAACGCACCAAGCAGTGCCCGCTTACGCGTCGCGAGGTACCGATCAATCGGCCCGTCGGCGCCCAATGCCCAACGTGCAGCCGCCCAAGTCACCTTCTGAACCGTGCGCGTCGCCCATGAGTCATCTACTGCACCCGCCATCGCCCGACCCTCCCGTGCCCACCAGCCTCGGCCTGACCTTCTCTCATTGAATACCAAGGTGAACGACTAGTGCGCGTCGGGCCATCCCACGGCGTAGCGTCACCACCGCCAACCGAGTGCTCGTCAGGTGATCCCCGGCAGAGGCATGCGGGCCGTACACTTCCTCCACCGTGGGTAAGGCCATCATCAGCGGGAACGTCACCCTCAAGACGACAGGCGAAATCGACGCGATGCGCGCCGCCGGCCGACTGTGCGCGCAAGCCCTCGCGGCCGTTTCCGATGCCATCAAGCCGGGCGTCACCACCCTCGACCTCGACACCATCGCCGAGGCGGTCATCCGCAAGGGCGGCGGTGAGCCAACGTTTAAGGGCTACTTCGGCTTTCCGGCAACCCTCTGCACGTCCCTCAATGAGGAGATTGTGCATGGGATTCCCACCCCCAAGCGTGTCTTACGCCTTGGCGACATCATCAAAATCGACTGCGGGGCGACCCTTGACGGGTGGATTGGCGACGCCGCCTTCACCGCGCAGGTCGGCGGCGCCACCGGCAAACCCAAGAGGCTCATGGACGCGACCGAAGCCGGTCTCACCGCCGGCATCGACGCAATGCGTGTCGGTGGATTCCTTGGTGACGTCTCGTCCGCCGTCGAGGCGGTCGGGCGCGCGCACAAGGTGGGCATCGTCACACGCTACTGTGGCCACGGTGTCGGTCGTCGCCTCCACGAAGAGCCGAGCGTCCCAAACGTGGGGACTCCCGGAACCGGCATCCCACTCGTCCCCGGCCTCGTCATCGCCATCGAACCGATGTTCACCCTCGGTCGTGCCGAAACCGTCGAGATGAAGGACGGATGGACGGTCAAGACGCGCGACGGGTCGCTCGCCGCGCACTTCGAACACACGGTGGCGATGACGCCCGACGGCCCGGAGATCCTGACCCTCCCGTAACCCGGAAAGGTTGACCATGCCCGACGCCGACCAACACGTGATCGACATGGGCACGCCGATGGAGAGCCTCGAAGGCCTGACCATCATCGACGCCCTGAACGAGGTCAGCGAGGTGCGCGCCCTGTCTGGGCGCCTCGTCACCTTCGTCGGCACGCGCCTCGGGTCAACCGGCCCGGTCGCCGGCCTGCTCGATTGCGAGGTCTATGCCTGCCCAAACGGCAGATTCCTGCACGGCGTGACCGCCGATGGCCCACATTGGGCCTCGGCAGGCAGCACCGTTGCCGAAGCGATCGGGGCAATTGAAGACGATGACGTGCGCGAGCGTGTCGCGGCGGCGTTGGCGTCGCACGGCCTGACGTAAGCGTACGTTCGGACGACGTGGGGCCCCACAGACCGAAGCGTGAGGGGCAAGCGCCTCGTTCTCCATTAGAGTGCGACACAATCAGGGAGCGGAACGCTTGCTGCCCATCTGAACACGGTAATCGGGGGGCGATGGTGAGGGGCAAGCCCTTCGTTCCCCGGTGCGATGTCTCGCGGCGTGAGGGGCCGCCCCGTTTGTCCGTGACCCGCGACGGGTCTGTGGCCCGCGAGTAACCCAGCCCGACTGGTCGCAAAGCACCTCACGCACCTTGCTGTCGCCGCGGTGCCGCGCGCCCTGTTCGACCACGCCGCCAGTCAGCAACGGAGTTGCGAATCGTGCAATCTCCGATGTAGTATTTTCGGAGAGCGGTACGGCGTTGCGCAGGACGCAACGAAAGCACGACGAGATGGACGACGGGTTCACCCCTCGCAGCGGGGGAATTCAATCAGTCGAGCGAGCCGTCGCCGCCCTGAAGGTCTTCGGCGAAGACGAGCC
>CAYFLJ010000238.1:0-2643 GCA_964343985.1 uncultured Thermoflexus sp. | reverse complement strand
CCGGTTCGGCGACCCGCGCCCCGGCCGAGAGGATTGCCTGCAAGACCGCCGCCGTCGCCGCACGCCCACCGTGGCACGTCACCTCAAGCGTCGGTTCCCGCGTGTACGTGCGTGGTGCCGGAAGCCACGCGGCAACCGCCTCATCGACGACCGCCCCGCTTTCCGGATCGATCACGTGCCCGTGGGTGAACGTTCTCGCCCGCAATCGCATGCCCGACGACGGCCGAAACATAGCCGTGGCGACGGCACGTGCGCGCGGCCCCGACACACGTAGCATCGCGACCGCGCCGTCACCGGGCGCCGTCGCCACCGCAGCGATCGTGTCACCAAGATTCACGGCACGCAGGATCGCACGCGCGGGCTTCACCCTTGCGCGCACCGGTACGCTTCTCGTGTCGCCCGTATGTGGAAGCCACCCGCAATCGTCGCCGAATACACCCTGACCTTCGTCGTCGCCGGCGCCCTCCTCGCCATCGGAGCTAGCGCGTGGAACACCTACGAAACCGACATCCGCCCATTTGCGCGCGTCGTGCCAACGTTTACACCGACCCCACTGCCCGACCCTGAGAAGTCGCGCGCCGAGGGGCGCCGCTTGCGCCTTGTGATCGATGGCCTCGGCGCGGCGAACGCGTTCCGCGCCGCCGGTCAACGCGACTGGGCGATCGAACGCTACCGAGAGGTCCTTGAGGTCGATCCGGGCAACCTCGATGCCCGCGCCGGCTTGCGTGACCTTGGGGTGATGCCGCCTCCCGTCGCGGTCTTGAACACGCCGGTCCCTTCGCCAACACCACTCGAACCGACGAACACCCCAACACGTCGCTAGTTCGGTTGGCATAGCGACTCGGCCCAACAATCTGGTCAGAGGGCACGGGTAAAATCGGGTTCACGATCTTCTGCGACGGACCGCGGGCAACCCTGCCTGCCTCCCCTGTCGCGGCGCACCCGAATCCTTTCTACGACCTTTCCCATTGGCCCCCGGGTCCTTGCTCTGAGGATCCGGAGAGATTCTCCGAGGAAACGATCCCGACATGACTGCTTCGGCACCGCCACGCGGCCACGGACGCCCCGCGCGCGAGGGCGACCCCCTCGCCTACGACCCCGCCGCGGTCGAGCCCGGCTGGCAGGCGCGTTGGCAGCGCCAAGGCACCTACGACGTCGTTGAAGACCCAACGCGGCCGAAGTACTACTGCCTCGACTTCTTCCCATACCCATCAGGGGACGGCCTGTCCGTCGGGCACTGCCGGAACTACGTGCCAACCGACACCCTCAGCCGCTTCCTCCGCGCGCGGGGTTACAACGTCCTCCACCCAATGGGGTGGGATGCCTTCGGTGAACCGGCCGAACAGTACGCCGTCTCGCAGGGCGTCCATCCACGCGTCACCACCGACCGCAACGCCGCTAACTACCGCCGCCAATACGACCTGATCGGCATCTCGTTCGACTGGAAGCGCGAACTCGACTCGTCCGACCCGGATTACTACCGGTGGACGCAATGGATCTTCACTCGCCTGTACCGCAAGGGGTTGGCCTACCGCGACGCCAACTGGCAGTGGTGGTGCCCCGGGTGCCAGACAACACTCTCAAACCAAGAGGCACAAGACGGAGTCTGTTGGCGTGGCCACACGGGCCTGACCAAGCGCCAAATCCCGGCGTGGTATTTCCGGATCACCGCCTACGCCGACAAGTTGCTCGATGGCCTTGAAACCATCGACTGGCCCGACCGTATCCGCGCGATGCAGTCGAACTGGATCGGTCGTAGCACCGGCGTGCAGGTCGAGTTCACCTCAGAATCCGGCATCCCGCTTCCCGTCTTCACGACACACCCCGACACCCTGTTCGGCGTCACCTTCATGGTGATCGCACCGGAACATCCGTCCGTCCCCGACCTCGTCACCGCCGACCGCAAATCAGAGGTTGACGCATACATCGAAGCATCGCGAAAGACCAGCGAGATCGATCGCCTCGCTACCGACCGACCCAAAACCGGCGTCTTCACCGGGTCGTACGCCACAAACCCCCTCAACGGCGACCGCGTGCAGGTTTGGGTCGCCGACTACGTCCTCGCCTCGTACGGCACCGGCATCGTCATGGGCGTTCCCGCGCACGACACGCGCGACTTCGCGTTTGCCAAGACCTACGGCGTGCCGATCAAGTTGGTGGTTAGTCCGTTCGACTGGGACGGCGCCAAGACTGGCGACGACCTCCCAGACGCCTACACCGCCCCGGGCTACATGGTGAACTCGCCTGCCTTCGATGGCATGTTGTCGCCGGGCGACTGGCCGAAACTTGGGCCGAACGAGAAGGCCGAACTTGCCAGCAAGTGGGGCTTCTCGGTCGCCGATATGGACGCGCGGGTCGAAACCGCATCCGAGAACGCGATCACCGCCATCGGTGACGCCGTCGTGGCACGCAACGTCGGCAAACGCGTCACCAATTACCGCATGCGCGACTGGCTCATTTCGCGCCAACGCTACTGGGGCGCGCCAATCCCGATCATCCACTGCGACGCCTGCGGCGAGGTCCCCGTCCCCGAGGACCAGTTGCCCGTCGAGTTGCCACCCATGGTCGACTTCATGCCCGACGGCACCGGGCGGTCACCGCTTGCCCGCGCCGAAGAGTGGGTGCGCACCACCTGCCCAACCT
>CAYFLJ010000237.1:0-2649 GCA_964343985.1 uncultured Thermoflexus sp. | reverse complement strand
GAAGGAATTGGAAGTGATCTCGGGCGCGCGTTCTCGCCGTACGGTGTCTCCAAAGGGATGACGTGGGACATTTTCCGGTGGCATGCGAGGGCAGTTGGGGTTTCCCTCGCGAAGTTTGTCATACCTAATCCATTTGGCCCACTTGAGGAGGATCGTTTTTGCACGTATGCATATAAGTCGTGGCACGCAGGCCAGCCAGTAATTGTGAAGTATCCTGAGTACGTGCGAGACAATATCCACGTGGGACTACTGGCGCGTGCCTACGCCCGATACGTGGCCGAAGTGGGAAGTGGGAAGGCGGTCGAGCATCTCGGTCCAAGCGGCTATATCGAGACGCAGGGGGCGTTCGCACAGCGGCTCGCACGCGAGGTTGGCGCTAGGTTGGGCCTCCGGTGTGAGGTGGATGTGGTGCCTCAGACGCGCTTTGACGAGCCCCGCGTTCGAGTGAATCCAGACCATGCTTCGACGTACATTGGGGGCTGGAACGAAGTCGGAGAATGGGACCGAGTCGCTCAATGGGCTGAGAATCCGATTAAGTTCGCGTCACCCAGTGGCTTTCAAGGGCAGGGCGGATAGCGGATGGGTCGATGTCCATGCCGGCGTCGATGAAGCCGACGTAACTGCCTGAGGCGAGCTGCATGCCGTACCGGACCGCGTGTCCCTTGCCGACGTTGGTGGCGTAGCCGGTCACGGTGGTGTGGGGAAGCGCGATTGCAGTTGCCCGCTCGAGGGTGTTGTCGAGAAACCCATCGACGACGACGATGAGCTCGAACGACCCGGAGGTCAGCTGGTCGAGGACGGCGTGCAAGCGTCGCAAGTCTGCCTCGATGAATGGACCTTGGCGGTACGCGGGCATTTATGGTGTTCAGGGGCGTTAGGGCGGTTGCCCGGTGATATGTGCGATTGCCCCCTTACGCTTCGGTTCTCGTGCTTTGTAACTCTGCTATCGCGATTAGATTACCCAAGTCTATCGGGGCAGCAGAATTGTGCAATCGACGGCCGACCTCATATTCTTGAATTCACTCATGAGCGACTTGATCTAACAAACTGACACGAAACGCTGTAAGCAAATAATTAAGGAATGGAATAGAGTCCACATTTGGCGCAGGGTGGAACGGTACGTTGACTGAGGCGGCTAAAAGTACGCAGTTCAGTCCCGCAACGACAAATCAGGCCGTGCTCCCTGGCTGGGGTTCCCTTGACTACGGTGTGAGGGGCGACATCTCTGGCAACTACGGATCCCGCTGCTACCATGGAGAAGGTTCCTATCGTCACGCCCGGGAGGATAATCGCTCCCGCTCCGATGGATGCACCGGTGCCGACGCAGGTAGGTAGGAGCCAGTCGCGTGTTCCGTAGCGGTCCATGGCGAATTTGGCCCGTGGTGACCGGGGACGAGCATCGTTTGTGAACCGGACTCCAGGTCCGATGAAAACGCCGTCGGCGATCGTGACTCCATCAAATAAGAGACTTGCGTTCTTGATGGTTGCATCGTCTCCGATGACGACGCCGCTTTCGATGAACGCGTGATCACCGACAACGCAGCGACGGCCCACTCTCGCTCCCGCCATGATGTGGGCAAACGCCCATACTTTGGTCTCGTCTCCGACGTCGTTGGACTCGACGAGAGCAGTTGGGTGGATGAACACGTTACGGCGTTGGCTGCCTTCGGCCATGGCTTCGCTACTCGCTTGCGCTTGCGATACGGATTGGAAGACCATAGCCGGCGAACGATTGGCTCGTTGCTGCCAGCACTCGCATGACGCCGACCCCGACGTCCGCACCACTCGTCACAGGCCCGCCGTCGCGGATGGCGTCGAGAAACGCCTGCGCTTGCACCTTTAGCGGTTCTCGGGACGGCACGAATGGGTGGCGCACCTCTCCAGTGTGCGTGCTGACCCGCAGGAACTCCCCATAACTGGCTGCGTGCGGATGAGCCTCCACATGCTTGTCGTAGATGGTGACCGGTGATTCGAGGTCGAGGTCGTCCCACGACAGCATGCGCTCAGAACCGACGATCGTGAGCCGACGCACTTTCTCGGGGTGCAGCCAGCTCGCGTGCACGGACGCAGTGAAACCGCCGGCATATCCGAGGGTGACGAATGCCGCGTCGGCGTGGCCCTTCACCACGTAGGACGCGCCAACCGCGGAGACAGTCATAGGGGGGCTGCCCACAATCCAGTTGAGCACGGCGATGTCGTGCGACGCAAGGTCAGCGGCGACGTCCACGTCGGTTCGCACAGGGCCGAGATTCGTCCGCGTGGCAATGGCGTATCGCAGCGTTCCGAGCGTCCCATCGTGGCAGACGCGCCGTACGTACTGGAGGGCGGCATTGAACAGGAATACGTGCCCGACCATGAGGACAAGCCCGGTCTCAGCGGCACGTGACTCGAGAGCCTCGGCGTCGGACACATTGGTCGTGAACGGCTTCTCACACAGCACGTGCTTCCCGGCCTCGAGTGCCAAACTCACGAGCGCGTAATGCGTCGAGGCTGGCGTAGCGACAACTACGGCGCGCACGTCGGATCGTGCCAGTACCTCGGCGGGCGATGCGTAGACGGGCACATACGGGAAGCGCTGGGCGAAATGGTCGCGCTGCACCGCATCAGGCTCGCACGCGACAACCGTGCCAGGGCCGAGCAGCTCCTCGA
>CAYFLJ010000236.1:0-2649 GCA_964343985.1 uncultured Thermoflexus sp. | reverse complement strand
ACGGGGCACCATCGGCAGGTGAAGGTCGATGCGGTCCCCCACCCGCCACGCCCGATCGACACACGTGTACGTACCGGGGGACACCGCCACGCCGTGAACATCGGGTAGGTCAAGCCACGCACCGTGCGTCCAACTTGGGATGCGAAGGCGCACGGCAATCGTCGTCGCTGGGGCCTCAAGAACTTCGATGGCCACGTGACCGTCCCACGGGTAGCGAGTGGTTACGCGAAGTTGGAGGTGCCCACCATCTGGCACCGTCAAGTCGAGCGTCGCATCGGCGTACAGATGTATCCACGCTTCGCCAGACGTAACCGAGGCCATGTAACCGGGAAGTCCCATCACGAGTCGGGCAACGTTCGGTGGGCAGCACGCGGTGCCAAAGAACGGTTGACGACGGTGCTCACCGCGGTTGGAAAGTGGGTTCTGATAAAAGTACGTCTCGCCATCAAGTGACAAGCCGGCAAGGATGCCGTTGTACAGGGCCACTTCCATTTGGTCGGCGAACCGTGCGTCACCAGTGGCAAGAAGGCGGCGCCAACTCCACATCAGGCTACCGATGGCGGCGCATGTCTCGGCGTACGCCGTGTCGTTCGGCAAGTCGTAGTCGGCACCAAACGCCTCACCGTCCCACCGTGACCCAAGGCCACCCGTCACGTACGCCTTTCGGTGGTGCGCACTCTCCCACAGGAGATCGGTCGCGCGCGCGAACCCGTCGTCGCCCGTCTCCATCGCGGCATCGGCAAGCCCGCATCCGAGGTACGTCAACCGCACCGCGTGCCCGACGGCCTCGGCCTGCTCGCGCACCGGAAGGTGGTCCTGATGGTATGGAGACCCACCGATTACCGGTGGCGTCTGGCCTCGCATCTCAAGAAAAAACGTCGCGGCATCCAGATATCGACGATCATCAGTCTCCCGGAAGAGTTCGACCATTGCCAGTTCGATCTCTTCATGCCCATCGGTACCCCGTCGCGCATGCGGGCCGAAGGTGGCGCACAGGTGATCGGCAAGGCGCGTGGCGACGTCGAGCAATGTGGTGCGACCGGTCGCCCGACGGTGCGCGATTGCGGCCTGGATCAAGTGGCCCGCGCAGTACATCTCGTGCTTGTTCGTCAGGTCGGCCCATCGATCGGGCGCCAACTCGAACATGAAATACGTGTTCAGATATCCATCGGGCTGTTGCGCGGCGGCAATCGCTTCGACGACCGCGTCGAGCGATGCCTCAAGGTCGGCATCCGGCCCATGCGCCAAGGCGAGGGCGGCGGCCTCAACCCACTTGTAGACGTCGGAGTCGTTGTAGTAACGACCTTGGAAGGGGCCATCGAGTTGCCCGGCCGCGCGCCGGAAGTTGTCGATACGCCCGGTCGCCTCCAATTGCGCCAGTTGCTGCCGCAGCGTGACCGTCCGAACGAGTTCGGTGCGCGACGCCCAGAACCCGTGCCCGGCAATTCCATGCCCCTCAAAGTGCACCGCCTCAACCGGCACGGGCCGTAGCCGCGCGTGTGGCGTCCGCGAGGTGTCAACGATGGTGGTCCGTCCGGTCATCGGGTTACCTCTCAGAGGGAGCTTTGTGGATCGCTAACGCCGCACTCGGCGCGGGGCGCCTCAGGACCTGCCGAATAACCCCAACAAGGGCGATGAGGTAGAGAAGGCTATTCAACACAAACACGAGACGCAGGTCAAAGCCGGCAATCACGCCGGTCACGAGCGGACTGACCGCCGTCCCTAGCAAGTTGGCGCTTGAGATGACTCCGAACGCTGCGCCTTTGGACCCGGCAGGGATGCGCGTGTTGGCGAGGCTCATCACCAACGTGACCGTCCCACCGGCGAACAAACCAAGGACCACTCGGACCACCAAGAACTGCGTCGGTGTGACCACGATCGCCATCGGCGCGCACAAGGCAACTCCGGCGAGAAGCGACGCGATGAGCAGCCAATCCGGTCGCCATCGCGACGCGACGATGCCACTCGCGCCCGCAGAGAGGCCCATCGCGGCGGCACCAAGCGAAACGATCAGGCCAGAGAGTGACGCAACCTCGTTATCCGCCGCGCCAAGTTCTTTGACATACAGCGGCAAGATCGGCCCGTAGGATCGGTCGACCATCTGGGTGAGGAGAAGTGCGCCCAAGATTGGCAAGAATCCAGGCAAGTTGATCACCGCCCCAAGGTCTGAGAGACCCCCAACGGCCCCACGCCACGCACGTTGCACGGCACCGGAAACATCCGGCACGGCGTCTAGTGCCACACGCCCGGCGGATGCGTCCGTGCGTGCACCGATCGCTCGGTCATCCTGCGCGAGGACGACGAGCAACGTGAATCCGATGCCCACGACGACCGCGCCCGCATAGAAAGAGGCTCGGAGGCCGTACGAATCGGCGACGTATCCCGCGATCGCGGGGCCGGCGATCGTTCCACCGATCTGGGCACCCTGAAGTAGCCCAATCGCAATGCTCGCCTTCGAGGCGGGCGTGACCGCCATCAGGTACGCCAGCGACATCGAATAGAACCCGCCAAAGATCCCGATCACCGCACGAAGGGCGACGACGTGCCAGATTGACGTCGCCATCGCCATCAAAGTGTAGGCACCGACACTCACTGCGAGGGCGCGTTGCACCATGCGCTTGCGCCCGTACCGGTCGGCGACGACGCCCC
>CAYFLJ010000235.1:0-2653 GCA_964343985.1 uncultured Thermoflexus sp. | reverse complement strand
GACCCCACGCATGCGCCTCTACGAGGCCTGCTTCTTCACGAACGGCAGTCCCGTCCGGTCGTTCTCCGTCACGGTGTATCCGTCTGGCAACGCGGCGAGGGCTTCGCCCTCCTTCGCTTCCTTCGCGAAGTAGAAGATGCGCTGCTGACGGCCGTTCTGGAGCGTCACTTGCTTGCCGTGCAGGTAGTAGGTCTGGTTCTTCTTGTTTGTGTAGCTATACGCCATCCGTCGCTCCTTGTCCGAAACCCTCGACCTCGCGAGTGCCCAAGGCAGGCCCAAATGGGCCTTCGCATCTGGAAAGGTGCCACGTCGCGTCGCACCGTGTCCAGTAAACCACCGAGTTACACGGCGAAAATCCTCGATTTCCGCGGCGACGTCCCGGATTCCGCCAAAGCCGCAAGCCGCGGCGTCACGAACTGTGACAGTGTCACGCCTTTCGTGACGGTCGCACGTTCCCCAGATACGCCGTATCTTGCCGGCGATTGACGGGCGATGCGAGTGCGTCGTACGCTGCCGGCATCGTTATGTTAAGTGCCGCTTCGATCATTTCCGGTGCCGACCCGGCGCCGCTCGTCACCGTCACCGGCGACCTGCTCCCCGATTGGGACATTCCGGTAAACCAGCGCCTCCTCATTATCAGCAAGAACCAATCGTGGCTCTCCCACGGCTTCCACAAGTATCCCGCCAAGTTCTTCCCAGAACTCCCACGATGGGCGATCAAGCGATACTCATCGGAAGGCGAAACCGTACTCGATCCCATGGCGGGCAGTGGCACGGTCAACGTTGAAGCCCTCCTCGCAAACCGACGGTCGGTCGCAATCGACGTCGATCCGTTCGCCCGACTCCTCACGCGGGTCAAAACAACCCCCCTCACACTCACGGTTCTTGATCGTGCGGTCGAGGCCGTCTTGGCCGACCTCGACGCCTTTGAGGCCGGCGGTGCGGAGGCGAGGCTTGTCGCAGCGTCTCACGTGCCACCGTTCGCCTACCAAGACACGTGGTTCCGGCCGTTCATCCTTGAGGAACTCGGCGCCATCCGCGCCGCGGCTTCGCGTGTGCGTGATGCGGTGGCGCCCGTCGATCCCGCGCCGTATGTCGATTTCATCCGAATCTGCCTCTCAAGCATCGTGCGAGAGGTCTCAAACGCCGACAACAACTGCACCCGCACCGTTGTGCGTCAGCGCCTCCAGAAGCGTGTTGTGCCGGGAATGGCAATCCGCCTCTTCCGACGGATGCTTTCTGTCAACGTGGCACGGATGCGAGACTTCGTGCCGATGGTTCCCTCTGGTGCACCCGTCGCGATCCCAGAGAACGCCGACGCCCGCGCCCTTCCTCTCCCCGACGCCAGTGTCGATCTCGCCGTCACCTCACCTCCATACATCAACGCCGTCGACTACCCACGCACGCATCAACTCGAGATGTACATGCTCGACCTATCGCCTCCCGGCAAGCCGCTCGCCGAGGCGAAGCGTCGCCACATTGGCACGGAGGTCGTCCGCGCCGTCGACTACCGCACCTTGCACCGCTACGGCCTGCCAGAACTCGACGCCCAAGTTGAGTCGCTGTATGCGTCCGACCCGCGACGGGCGTACATCGTTCACCAGTATTTCGTAGATATGGAAGCCAACTTCCGCGAGGTGAAGCGCACCCTCAAGCCTGGGCGCCACTACGTCGTCGTCGTCGGCAACAACATCATTCGCAACCAAGTGGTGCCGACCCACGCGTACCTCTTGCAAGTTGCCGAACGCGTCGGATTCCACGTCGAAACGTACTTTGCCTCTGAGGTCATCCGTCACTACATCAAAGTGCCTCGCAAGGAACGCATCAACCAAGACTGGGTGCTTGTCCTCAAGCGGTGATCGTTTCCCCGGCACACGCTCACCAGTCACACACTCGTCGCCTCATTTCGGTGCAGATTCGCAATCGGCGCATCCCATCTGTGGTATGCATCACGTGCGCGCCATCGTCGGTGCGTCGTCGCGTCGAGCACGAAAGGGGCAACAACGTCGTGGGC
Source organism: uncultured Thermoflexus sp. (assembly GCA_964343985.1). GTDB lineage: Bacteria > Chloroflexota > UBA11872 > UBA12225 > UBA12225 > CAILQO01. The sequence goes on along the minus strand of CAYFLJ010000235.1, from coordinate 639 downwards.
ATCCTGGACCGCATCTCCACCATCCTTAAGGCGAACATCAACGCCCTCCTCGATAGCGCCGAGGACCCGGAGTTGATGCTTGAGCAGATCATTCGGGACATGGGCGAGGCGATCACCGAAGCCCGTACTCAGGTCGCCGAGATGATTGCCCAAGAGAAACTCCTTGAGGCCGACGTGAATAAGTTCCGGACGCAGTCCAACGAATGGCACGCAAAGGCCCGCCTTGCCGTCGAACGTGGGCGCGACGACCTCGCCCGCGAAGCCCTCACCCGCAAGGCCGACTACGACCGCAACGGCGAAGCGATGGCATCGCAGCTTGCGACCCAACAGCAGGTGGTCAGCCAACTCAAGACCGATCTGGCGGCGTTGCAGTCGAAGTACGACTCGGCGGTCCGCAACAAGCAGGCGCTCATCACTCGGCATAAGGCCGCCGTCGCGCAGCAAAAGGTTGCCGAGACCGCCCGCCAACTCTCCGCCATCGACCCATCTGCTGACTTGAGCCGGATGGAGGCCAAAATACGCGAAGAGGAAGCCCGCGCACAGGGCATCCTTGCAGTCTCTCGCGACGCCGACTTCGACCGGCAGTTCGCCGAACTCAACACGTCAGCGGAAGTCGAACGGCAACTCGCCGAACTGAAG
>CAYFLJ010000234.1:0-2657 GCA_964343985.1 uncultured Thermoflexus sp. | reverse complement strand
CTCTCGCTCGCGGGGTATTCGAAGACCTTTGATCGCCGTCACGGGGGTTTCGGGCAAGGGCAAAAGTTTCCACAGGCGCCCAATCTCGACGCGTTGCTGCGAATCTGGCGCGCGACCGGCGATGCGGACGCACTCTCCATGGTGACGCAGACCCTCGACCAGATGGCTGACGGTGGCATTTGGGACCACCTCGGGGGCGGTTTTCATCGGTACACGGTCGATCGCATTTGGCTGGTACCGCATTTCGAAAAGATGCTGTACGACAACGCCCAACTCGCGCGGACGTATCTTGCGGCGTGGCAGGCGACAGGCAATGGCCGCTACGCCGAAGTGGTGCGCGACACGCTTGCGTACGTCCTGCGTGAGATGACGGCGCCGAACGGAACGTTTCACGCCGCGCAGGATGCCGACAGTGAGGGGGAAGAGGGCAAGTTCTTCGCGTGGTCGCTCGATGAGATCGAGTCGGTCCTCGGGCCTGACGATTCCAGAGTGGCGGTGGTGTGGTTCGGCGTGTCCGGGGCGGGGAACTTCGAGGGCAAGAATGTCCTGTTTCGTCCTCGAAGCCGGGACGACGTTACCGCACAACTCGGCATCGAACCGGCCGCCCTCGACGCAACGATTGCGCGCATCCGACCGGCGCTGCTAGCGGTGCGATCAACGCGCGTGGCGCCGGCGCGGGACGACAAAGTGATCGCGTCGTGGAACGGCATGATGGTCCGTGCTTTTGCGGAGGCAGGGGCGATTCTTGGCGATGAGGCGTATCTCGCGGTCGCGAGGCGCGCGGCCGAGACACTCTTTACGACCTTGCACGCGGGAGGCGACCTCGCGGATGCCTCGGGAAGCCTGCGCCTCTGGCGAATCGCGTCGATGGGTCGGGTGCATGTCGACGCGTTCCTCGAAGACTACGCATCGCTTGGCCTAGGGGCACTCGCTTTGGCGCAGGCGACTGGCCATGGGCGGTGGTTCCGAGCGGCGCGCGCATGTGCCGGGGCAATCTTGGCGCGCTTCCGTGATCGCGCGCATGGCGGCTTCTTCGATACCGGTGACGATCACGAAGAACTGGTCGCGCGCCCGAAGGATCTCTACGACAACGCAGTTCCGTCAGGTACCTCGATGGCCTGCGAGTTGCTGCTGCGGCTTGAGGCACTTGGCGTCGGCGGTGACGGCGGCGACGTCGCGCGCGACCTTTTGGGGCGGCTTGTGACGCCGATGACGTCACACCCCGGCGCGTTCGGCACGCTGATTGGCGCCCTCGACCTCGCGACGGCGACGCCGGTTCAAGTTGCCCTCGTTGGCACCCCGGGCGATCCCGACGCCTCAACGTTGCAGGAGGCAACGTACGCCACCTACGCTCCAAACCGGGTCGTGGCGATTCGGCGCGGCGACCAGGCGGACGATGGGAGCGTCCCACTGCTCGAGGGGCGCGTGACCGTTGACAGCCTCCCCACCGCGTATGTCTGTGAGAACTTCACGTGCCGTCTGCCGACGAACGACCCGCACGAGTTGGCGAAGCAGATTGCCGCGGCGGTGGTGCCGAAAACGTAAGGGCTTCGCGTAGCCAATGTGCCGTTGCAGGAAGAACAATCGCCGACGTTGGTGATCAAGCGCGCGAAACGCTGATCACCGCGAACGCGTCTAGGAGCGGCTGGTTGACGGCGGGCAGAACCGCAATCGTCCCGCGCGGCGGCATCGTCACTCGCCGAGTTTGAGCATCTCTTCTTGCTGGGCGCGGGCAATACCGGTCGCCTCTTGTTCCTTCGCGCTTGGGTTGCGACGCACCGCCATCTTGGCTGCAATTCGTCCGAGCTTTTCGTGGTGTACCGCCAACTTCCGTTGCGCGTCACGCGCCTTTTCGGCGGTCGGCATCAGGCCCGGGATGTCCCACTCCCTCCACAACTTGTCGACGACAAGACTGAAGAAGTGGTCCGGCCCGTAGACCCCTTGACGTGCGAGGATGGAGGCCCGCGCGGCGTAGTCCGGCATCATCGCACCCGGCATCGCGAACTCAAGCATCACCTTGACCAACGGCTCGACGTAATTTGGCTCAACTTCTAGGTGAGCCTTGACGGCGTCACGATAGAACGCCATATGAAGGACCTCGTCGCGGGCAACCCGGCGTAGGGCGCGGGCAAGCATCGGGTCTTCATCTTGGCAGACGTGGGCCGCGCGCAAGTAGAACACCTGCGTGGCCAGCTCCTGCATCGCGGTGTACGCCATCGCTTCGAAATGGGTCTCAACGTGCGGCTGCCACCCGACGCGAACGATCTGTTTGCGGAGGCGGGCGCGTTCGCGGTGATCACCGTGGTCACCCAACAGGAGGTACGTCTCCAACAGCATCCCGTGCTGATCTTCTTCGGCGGTCCAGTCGTGAATGAACTCAAGCATGGGAGACAACGCGCCGTTGTAAATCTGATGGAGGCCGCTCGTGAACCACGGCAGGTTGACTTCGGTGAAGAGCGCCGTCTCAACCGCAAGGTAGGTGGTCGGCGAAAGGCGAGGCAACGCATCCGGATTTGCGCGCATCTCGGAAAGTGGGAGGAACTCGTGGTACGCCCAGTCCACCGCCGCCGCCCGTTCGCGATGGCGGACGAGGAGCTCGCGCAACTTCGGTTCGAGGCTCGGAATGAGGTTCGCAGCGGTCAAGGGGAGTTCCTTCT
>CAYFLJ010000233.1:0-2664 GCA_964343985.1 uncultured Thermoflexus sp. | reverse complement strand
GAGCTCGCCGCTCGGGGGAATCCGGACGCCTACCTGCGAATCGTGGAGCGACGTGCCGACGGTATTGTGGTGCGGGGAGCAAAAACGCACACGTCGTGTACCACCAATGTCAACGAATTGATCGTCTTGCCAACCCGCGCGATGGGCGAGGCGGACGCCGACTATGCCGTTTCATTCGCGGTGCCGGTCGACACGCCAGGCCTTACGCTTGTCGCAAGCCCGCATGGCGGGGCGACTCGTGACCCGTTTGACCACCCCATCAGCAGTCGTCACAAGATGATGGAGACATTGACAATCTTTGACGATGTGTTCGTGCCGAACGACCGAGTCTTTCTGGCCGGTGAGTGGCAGGCAGCCGGTCCGCTGGCGTTGGCGTTCGTGGAATTCCACAGGTTCACGGCGATCAGCTACAAGTTGCCGCTTGTTGATGCGCTGCTCGGTGCGGCCCTCCTCCTCGCCGACCTAAACGGCATCGAACGTGCGGGTCACGTGCGTGACAAGCTTTCGTGGCTCGTCGGGTATGCAGAAACCTTGCGAGCACTTGTCGAAGCATCCGCGAGTCGATTCAAGTGCCACTGGAACGGCACCGCCGTTCCTGACGCATTGACAGTCAATATCGCAAAGATGCATTTCGCGACGAATTACCACGCGGCGGTTGCCCGCGTGCAGGACATTGCCGGAGGAACTCTGGCGACGGCCCCGTCCGGCGCCGACCTTGAGATCCCGGTGGTGGGCGACTGGGTCCGTCGCTCACTGCTCGGTCGAGTCGGGACGGATGCAATTGACCGCCTCCGTGCATTGAACTTGGCTTCTGACCTGACGGCAAGTGACTTTGGCGGGTACCAAGAGGTTCTCGCAATCCACGCTGAGGGCAGCATCGAGGCGCAGAAGCTGACCATCCTGCGGCAGTACGACGCGAACTCGGTGCGTACGTATGCTCGCCAACTCGCCGGCATCGAAGGCACGGTCTGATGGAAAGTCCCCAGCACCATGCCACTGTCAATGCATCCAGCGTCGTGAATGCGTACCTGCACACGCTTCATGCAGCGATGCTTGCAATCCCATCGACTACCGTAGACGCAGCAATCCACGCGCTGAGGGCGGCGCGCGGCCGTGACGCGACGGTGCTTTTTGTCGGCAATGGCGGTAGCGCATCGACCGCATCGCATTTCGCCGCCGACCTCGCCAAAAACACGCAGCACGAGAGGTTCGGCCGATTCCGCACAATCTGTCTGTCCGACAACGTCGCCCTGTTTTCGGCGTGGGCAAATGACGAGGGGTACGAAAACGTCTTTCTGGAGGGAGTTAAGACTCACCTACGTCACGGCGACGTCTTGGTGGCGATTTCGGGCAGCGGAAACTCCGAAAACGTTTTGCGTGCCGCGGCGCACGCGCGCTTGCTCGGCTGCGAAGTAATAGGCTTGATTGGTTTCTCCGGAGGGGCTCTCCGAGATCGGTGTTCGATACCAATCGTGATCCCGGCAGAGACGATCGAAGAGGCAGAAGATGGGCACCTCATCGTGAACCATGCATTCTGCACCGCCATCCGGGCACTCGACGCGGCGGGAGCCGACCCAAACTCGTCGTGAACGGCAACCAACCGTGTCGGGCCTAGAAGGTCGGAAACTCGGCTGCGTGCAACCGATAGTCAGAATCCCTGACAACTTTCAAACGCGCACGGAGGCGCCACGCTTCTGCGGGCTTTCGCATGTCGTGGGCCTTGACCGACGTCAACCCAAGATGACCGTTGAAGGTACGGGCACAACTCCGCGGCGCATCTCGCGCCGTCGCGCGCCGTTCTTGCGTGTATGGGCCACGAAGTGAGCCGTCGAGGCGCGTGCTTTCGCGCCGGAGAGAGCATCCGAGGGTGATGGGGTTACGTGCGCGCCCGGTGGCGTGGTGGGAACTCGCGGCAGTCAGTCGCGCTGATCGCATCACCGATGGGGCTGCTCGAGCGACGGGTGCCCGGCGCGCCTACGCGGAAGCGTGCATCGCTGCGAGATCTCTGATTGCCGCTGGTGATACGTCTAGCGCCGCCGCAACACTAGAGGCAGTCGTGGCCGACTTTCCGACTGCAATTGATGCACATCGATTGCTTGGAATTGCGCTTCTGGAGAGCAACGAACCGGGACGCGCCCGACGCCCGTTTGAAGTGGCGCTTGAGGGGGACCCCAGCGATCTTGTTGCGCAAATCGGTATCGCAGAGGTCGAAGACGCGACCGAAGGCGCTGCAGTCGCATTCCGAGCTTGGCGCCGCGCTTGGGAACTCGAACCAGGTTTCGAGCCGATATCCGCACGGATTCGTGAGATACGGAAGGCACAAATCGCTGACGGTTCAGCGACGGCACCGTTTACGACAGACGGGTCAATCGACGGCCCGATTGCCCATACGCATCCGAGTTTGGCGCGCGCCCGCCTGCGGGCTGGGCTTCACCATCACGCAATGCTCGACGCAATGGAGGCGTTGCGCCAAGATCGAAGCCGCCTCGACGTGCAGTTGCTCCTCGCAGAGGCATGGTGGCGATCGGGCGAAACCGAAGTCGCACATGATGTTGCCGCTTCAGTCCTCGAGGTCGCGCCAAACTGCGTCGCGGCAAACCTTTTTGTCGCCGTCCATCGACGCTCCGTCTCACGGGATCCGCGCCAACAAGTCGAGCGCGCGCG
>CAYFLJ010000232.1:0-2686 GCA_964343985.1 uncultured Thermoflexus sp. | reverse complement strand
CCGGCCGTGGCTAGGCGCGCCGCGTCGGCCGGGTTCGCCCCAGACACCCATGCAAGCGTGAACGCCGCCGCCACCGTGTCGCCCGCACCGGTCGGGTCGACGGCGGCCATCGTCGGCGCAGGCACGTGAATCGTCCCGTCTCGGTCAGCGTTGCGGACGACGAGGGTCATTCCCTGTTGGCCGCGCGTAATGAGGATCGCGGCGGCGTCGAGTCGGTCAAGTAACGCACGCGCGCCGGCTTCCACGTCGTCGTCGGTTGTGAGGGTGCGCCCGAGTTCGGCCTCGGCCTCGGGTTGGTTTGGCGTGAAGATGGTCGCCCCGCGAAACCGATCCAACCCGCCGTGCGCATCGACCACCACTGGGATCCTCCGCGCCGTCGCCACCGGCAGGCAGGCGGCGATTACGTCTGGGTGGATGACGCCGTTCTCGTAGTCCGAAATCACGACGGCGTCGATTGGTGCGGTGCCCTCCACGGCCGCGAGGGCGTGAGAGACGTGGGCAACGATGGTGGCGACCGATTCTGGGCCGAGGGGGCGATTGTCGAGACGGTCGAGGCGCACGACCATCTGGCGCGCCTGTTGTTGAGCGCCGGCGGCCCAGACCCGCGTCTTGGTCGTCGTTGAGCGGCTTGGGTCGACGACGACGCCGGACACACCAATCCCGCGCGCCGCGAGATTGTCGACAAGGGCGCGTCCGGTCGCATCGTCGCCGATGACGCCGGCGAGTTGCACCGAGGCACCCATCGCGGCGAGGTTCGCGGCCACGTTTGTCGCCCCGCCGGGGTCAATCGCGGCGCCGACGTGTTCGAGGACGAGGACCGGCGCCTCGCGTGCGATGCGCAACGGGCGACCGTAGACCTGTTCGTCGGCCACGATGTCGCCGATCACGAGGACGCGTTTGCCGTGCCACCGGTCGATCAAAGCGGCGGCGGTCGAAGAACCCGCGCGTTGAGGTGCCATCGTCCGCCCTCCCGCGATCTCGGTCGCCCCGAGGTCGTGCGCCATTGTCCCACCAGTGGCGATCGTGGGCCGAGGCGTTCGACTGGCGGTACGCTGCGGACATGGCAGACGTCACCACTCGCCTTGCGGTCGCGGCCGATGCCGCGGCGATTGCGCGCATTCATAACGAGGGCATCGAGGACCGCGTGGCCACCTTTGAGACGACGCCGCGCACGGTAGAGGCCGTCGCGACCGGCCTCGAAAGTCGGGGGGACGCCCATCCGACGGTTGTGGTGGTGCGTGAGGGCGAGGTCGTCGCGTGGGCCGGCGCGTCGTCGTACCGGTCCCGCCCCTGCTACGACGGCGTCGCCGAGTTCTCGGTGTACGTTGCCCGCACGCATCGCGGGATGGGCCTCGGGCGCCTCGCGCTTGAGGCACTGGTGGTGGCGTGCGAGGCGCGCGGTTTTTGGAAGTTGCTTTCGCGGGTCTTTCCGGAGAACGCGGCGAGTCGCGCGTTGTGCCGAGCCACTGGTTTTCGCGAGGTGGGGACGTACCACCGCCACGCACGCCTCGATGGCGTCTGGCGGGACTGCGTGATCGTGGAACGCTTGATCGGCGCGGGATTGGTCGACGGCTAACCGTCACGGAGACCGGGACTGGGGCGGGTTCACCACGCCTCGCGCGCCACGCGCAGGAGGTTGCCGCCAAGGATGGCTTCGAGGTCGGGGCGGTCGTAGCCGCGTCGGACGAGGCACGCCACGATGTCGACCAGTTGTTCTGGGGCGACCATCGAGATCGCGGCGTCGTACCCAAGGTGCGCCGGAAAGGTTGCCCGCATCTTCTCAAGGTAGGCCTCGAGTTCGGCGGTGTCGAACACGTAGTCCAGTCCGAGGCCGACGTGTTGCGGGCCGACGAGTTGGACCATGTGGTCAATGTGGTTCGCGACTAACTCGGCTTGGTCGTCGCTCGCAGACCCGAGGAAGAGGCCGATGCCGTTGACGCCGACGACACCCCCGGTCTGGGCGCAGGCCTTGATCAGGTCGTCGGGGATATTTCGCGGGTGCGGTACAAGGGCGTGGGCGTTGCTGTGCGAAAAGATCATCGGCTTGGTCGCCATGCCGAGGAGGTCGGCGGCGGTTCGGTAGCCGGTGTGGCTTCCGCAGACGACCATCCCGACGCGCTCCATCTCCCGCACGACGTCGCGCCCGAACGCGGTTAGCCCGGTGTCGTCGTCCTGGCACCCGCCGCCGGCGCGGTTGTTCTGGTTGTAGGCGATGAGCATCCAACGGACGCCGAGATCGTGGTAGGCGGCGATCAAGGGGAGATGGTCCCCGATTGCGTTGGCCCCTTCGATATCGAAGCAGACGCCGAGGCGCCCTGATCGGTGCGCGGTCTCGACGTCGATAGAGGTGGCGACAAGCATGTAGTCGGGTTGCATCGAGACCCATCGGCGGATCGAGGCGAGGGTCTGGATGTGGTCGGTCACGCTCATCTCGCCGAACCCGACGTTGAGCGAGACGACGTTGACGCCGGCGTCCCGGTAGCGGTGGAGTTGCGGCAGGAACTCGTCGCCGTACGGCGCCCCAACCGGCATGCACCCGTGGTTGTCCCACACGAGGGCGTTGCGGACGATGGTTTCGGCGGTGACGCGGTCGGCGTCGGTTGTCGGGGCTGCCAATCGGGTCGTCATGCGTGCCGAGGATAGTTCTTCGTGTGAGTGATGGCCATTGCAGCCACTCGCTTTGCGG
>CAYFLJ010000231.1:0-2688 GCA_964343985.1 uncultured Thermoflexus sp. | reverse complement strand
TGTTTGTCCGTTGTTTTACGAGATGGCTACGGACACCTCGGCTCGCCACTCCTGAACTCGCTGCCCTGTCGAAACCCGTCATCCCCTTGCGTCGGCCAACCGCCACAACGACGGTTCTCCCGAACCCCTTAAGCATACCGATCCGGCGCACCGTTCGCACGTTCCATGTGCATGAACAAACAGACTGCGCCGAGGTACCCGAAATGTACGTCGCGTCAGCCCAAGCCTCGCCGGTAACGATCCGCCACCGCCCGTTCCATGTCGCGCGTCGCGTCACGCTTGGCGATGTCGTCGCGCTTATCGACGCTACGCTTCCCGCGTGCGACCCCGACCTCAACCTTCGCACGCCCGTACTTCCAGTACATGCGTAACGGCACCAACGTGTAGCCGCGTGCCTGACTCTCCACCGTCAGTTGCCGGATTTGCGCCCGTCGTAAGAGCAACTTGCGGGTCCGTCGCGGTTCGTGGTTCTGGTAGGTCCCGTGTTCGTACGGGGGGATATGCACGCTCTCAAGCCACACCTCGTCTCGGTGGACCCGCACGTACCCCTCGCCAATCGTCAATCGTCCGGCGCGCAGCGATTTCACTTCCGTGCCGGTCAGAACGATTCCCGCCTCGTATCGTTCCTCGATTGAAAAGTCGTGGAACGCCTTCCGATTGACGGCGATATTCACCTGTTCGTCGTCGCCACCGAACCGCCTGTCGCTACTTCGCCCGGCCACGCTTATTCCCTCCGCCGTTCAAGCCTGCGCGTCGGGCGCGCCACGTACATCGTCATCAGCGTCCGCAATGTCGGCGACGTCGTCGCTCCCGTCGCCGTCGCTTACCGGCGCCAAGCCTGCCCCCATGAGATAGCCTCGGGCGCGTTCCATCAACGGGTATCGATCAACCAGGCGCCAAAACGCCCGCCCATGCCCGCTCACCCGCAGGTGCGCCAACTCGTGCACGAGAACGTAGTCGCGCACCCACGACGGCATGGCCGCCAAGCGGTGAGAGATACGAATCTCGCGCGACCGCACACTGCAACTGCCGTAGCGCGAGTCCTGATTGGTGACGTACCGAACCCGCACCGGAACGACCGAATCGCCGAAATAGCGACGATTGAGTTCTAAGGCGCGCCGGTGTAAGTCGGCGTCACGGCTTACGACCGCCTCTGGACTGCGCCCAAGTACGCGTCGCGCCAACTCTTTGCGTCGCACGCGCGCGACAAACCGATCAACAAGGTCGGCAGGCACATCGACCGGAACACGCACCTCAAGGGTGCCATCGACCAATCGGGCAGACAGGGTGCGGGTGCGGTTCGCCGACGTGATCACACGCACCGGCAAGGACGAGGCCGTATCGACACTGATCGGCGGGTCGCTCGTCATGGCCGGGCCCAGGTCTGCGTTGCCCATGCCAGTGCCCTCACCCCGCGACCGGGCGAGGGCGGTCCTTGAGTGCGCCTACGCGCCAGCGGCGACCGCCGCCTCGGCGTGGCTCAATGACTCGGGATAGGTCTGCTTCACGGGAACCATCACGCCAAGCAACTTCTCGACCGCCATCGTGTGGCAGCAGATTTTCCAACCGGCGAAGAAGTGGCAGGTGCACTGCCATGCGCCGTCGTGGTAACCGACGACGTGGTCGCCGTTCTCCCCTGCGAACGAGATCGAGAACTCCGTAAATCGGACGCGCTCCGGTTCTTGTGCGTACTGCTTCGCCTTCTGGACCTTGCCAATCAAGCTCGATTGCACCGCCGCACTCCCTTCGCGCCGCAACCGGCGCGTCCACGGGCAGGGCATCAACGCCCCGGTGCCGCACGACCGTCCGCACCCGGACCGACCGCACCACCGCCCGTCTCCCGAGTATAGATGGGTAGCCATACCCGGTCAACGGCCCCGCGGCTGCCCTCGGCAAGTATGGCAGGGTCTCCTGCAAGATTGTGCGCACGCCAGATCGTTCCGGTGGGAAGCCTGCGATCACTTCACATGCCCGCATCGTCGAGATCTCGCGGCACTCGCCGCGGGTCGCGGCAGGCCGGGTATCGTCAACCCAACGGGATCGTCAGACCATGAAAGCGCTCGTCGTCGCCGATATCGAGGAGAAGTCGCTTTACGACCACTTCCGACCGGATCGATGGGCCAAGGTGGGCATCGAGATCGTCATCTCCTGCGGCGACCTGAAACCAACCTACCTCGACTTCCTCGCGTCGATGTTCAATGTGCCGTGCCTTTACGTCCGTGGCAACCACGACGTCACCTACGAGGCGAACCCGCCCGGCGGGTGGGTGAATCTTGACGGCAAAGTACACCGCGTCGGCGGAATCCGGTTTTACGGACTTGAGGGTAGCCCGTGGTACAACGGTGGCCCCGCGCAATACACCGAGGCGCAGATGGCTTGGCGTGCCCGATGGACGCGCCTGCACCACTGGACCGGCGGCGGTATCGACGTCCTTGTCTCGCACGCCGCGCCCCGCATGTGCCCAAACCGCAGCGCCGACTGCCCGTGCGTCTACCCTCCGGATGGGTCGATGGCCCGCAACGTGGGGCAGGCCTGCGCCATCGATACCGACCGCCGCGTCCTCGACATGGGCGACATCCCCCACCGCCCGTTCGACGCCCTGCGGTCGCTCGTCCTGTCGTTGCAGCCGCGCTTCTTACTGCACGGCCACATGCACCTCGGGTACGGCGTGCGCCCACGCGAGACGGC
>CAYFLJ010000230.1:0-2710 GCA_964343985.1 uncultured Thermoflexus sp. | reverse complement strand
GCGGCGAACGAGGTCCAGTCGCTGCACGCCATCATCAATGGCACGACCAATTACATCCTCACGCGGATGGCCCAAGATGGCGCCGACTATGCCCCCGCTCTCGCTGAGGCGCAGGCACTCGGGTACGCCGAGGCCGACCCGACGAACGACGTCGAAGCGATCGACGCGACCTACAAGTTGGCCATTCTGGCCTCGCTTGCGTTCCGCACGCACGTCCCGCAGCCAGAGATCTACCGCGAGGGGATTAGCCGCCTGCGCGCCGACGACTTTCGCGCCGCGCACGACCTTGGCTACGTCATCAAGTTGGTGGCGATGGCGCGGCGCCATCATCGCGATCACGGCGAACCTGACGCGATTGAGGTCCGGGTTCACCCGACGCTACTCCCCCGCGATGTCCTGCTCGCGGGTGTGAACGGCGTCTACAACGCGGTGCACGTGAAGGGCGACTTGGTCGGCGACGTGTTGTTGTACGGGCGTGGGGCGGGGGCGGCGCCGACTTCCAGTGCGGTCGTGGCGGACATCATTGACATTGCGTTGAACCTGAACGCCGGGATTGCGAACCGCGTGCCGTTCAAGGTTGTCGGAGACCTGCCGAGGTTGCCGATTGCCGACGTTGAGACTCGCTACTACGTGCGCCTGTGGGTTGCCGATCAGCCGGGAGTGCTCGCGCAGATTGCGCAAGTACTTGGCGATCACGGGATCTCAATCGCGTCGTGTATCCAAAAAGAAACGTCAGGCGCACCCGAAGGCTCGGCCGAACTGGTGATCGTGACGCACATGTCCCGCGAGGCAGGGATGCACGCGGCGCTTGAGGCGTTTGCACGGATGGATGCCGTGCGCGAGGTCGCCAACGTGATCCGAATCGAAGCACCCTAGAAGTGTCAGCACCCCCATCGCCAGAGCGAGGTGCGTGGCAGGTCGAGGCGGTGCGTTTGCCGGCGGTTGGTGACCGGACCGGCAGGACGCCCGCACACCGACGAGTTCGTCGGGCGATGGTCTAGCGGACGGAGAAGCCGACCGTCTTGGTCTCTTGTTCGGCGGACACGCGGACGACGTCCTCGATCTTCTTGTAGATCGTGGCGAAATCGTCGCCAAGCTGTTCGGCGGTACGGGACTCGTGGGCCTCTTTCGAGGCGCCGTCCTTGGCGGCATCGGCACCTTCACCAGAGGCTGGCTTGGCGCCGCTCGCACGCGCGCTCACCAGTCGGGTAGTGGCCTCGATCATCGAGATGATGAGGGCGTCGCTCAGGGTTCGTGCCATGGTAGTCCTCGCTTCGGGTAGAGATACGTTTGGTGTGGAGACCGAGGGCGTGGTGAAGTGCCTCTGACTGGGTCTCTGGAACGCCTGAAGATTGTACGCCGGTCTGCGGGTGTTCCCGTCATTGTGTGGGGGGCGCGTGGTACCGTCTCGCGACCACTCGGGACCGTGACCGAGGTTGGATCATGATCGTCACGATGCAACGGATTCTTGACATCCTCACCGCGCTCGCCGACGCCGTATTCGGCAAGCGCCTTGTGCCGGTTCGGACACCGGTACCCGTGCGCGCGCGAGACTAAGGCGTTCCACGCGCAACGCGCACGCTGACGGCGCCGTCGCGGACGTCAACGGCGGAAACCTTGGCCCCGTCCATCTTCAACGCAGAGGTGATCTGTGAGGTGAGGGCCTGTTCGACGCCGGCGCGCATCCCCACCGGCAGTTGCATGTCATTCACCTTGACGCTGCGCACCACCACGTGTAGGAGGCCGTCATCGGCGACTAGGGTGCCACCGATGGTGAAGGCAAGGCGCCCTGGTCCGCCTCGGGCCACGCCACTCACAGTGATTTCGCCGCTGCGGAAGCGGACGCGCATGTCATCGACGGTAATGGTGCCAAACGGGGTGTTCGCCAACTCTTGACCAAACGTCGCGGTTGACAAGTAATTGTTGACGTCGTCCTCGGTCGCAGTGAACACCTGCGTTCCAGGTTCTGGAGTTGTCGTCGGCGCTGGGACGGGCGCCATGGTTGGAACGACGGTGCCCGGACGCGACGCGATCGTCGGTACGAGGGCGATGGCTGTCGCGGCGCTCGGCACTTGCGCGAGGGGGGTTGCGGCTCGGTCAATCGCTTGACCGAGGTTCCACGCCGGACCAAGCCACCACGCGGCGGCGCCAACGGCCCCCGCCAGCAGCAGCACCGCCCAGACGATCCCACGCATCAGACGACGTCCGCCGGTCCGACGCGAACCCGGCTAAATCCCAAGCGCGTGACCTTCGGCGGCGAGGGCGGCCTCCTTGACGAGTTCACTCAGCGTCGGGTGCGCCACGATGAGGTCGCCGAGTTCGTGGGTCGTCCCTTCAAGGGTGCGGAACGGGGCGACCTGTGCGAGGAGTTCGGTGGCCTCGGCACCGACGATGTGGGCGCCGAGGATTTCGCCGAACTTGGCGTCGATAACTAACTTGACGAAACCGTCAGTCTCGTCGTTGGCGAGCGACTTGCCACTCGCGGCGTACGGAACTTCGCCGATTTTGACATCGTGCCCGGCATCTCGCGCCTGCTTTTCGGTGAGGCCGACGCTTGCGACCTGCGGGAAGCAAAACGTTGGGCGAGGCACATCTTGGTAGCGGATTGGGTGCGTGTCGTGCCCGGCGATGGCCTCGGCGGCGAGAACGCCTTCGGCCGACGCGACGTGCGCGAGGGCGTACGGCGTGGTGGTGACGTCACCGATCGCCC